>DATLFI010000183.1:0-3109 GCA_035524895.1 Thermoanaerobaculia bacterium
CTTCTTGGCAAGCGCGTACGTGTCGGTACGTTGCGAGTCAACATCCTGCTTGTTGGACGAGACGCGGATGTAGATCGCGACGTGCTTCACGTCGGCCGGGCTACTCTGCGCGTAGGAAGCCTCGGGTTGGGTGGAATCAGAGCGTCTGGCAATACTGGGTTGGGGCCGCTGCGAGCGGCCCTTTCTCTTTGTCACGAGACTTCCACCACCCCGCTGCCGCTGCCTTCGCGCCGCCTATACCGGCGGCCTTCGGCGTCTTCGAGCCGGGTCGGCTCTCCGTCTTCTCCGGTGATGCGCTTCACCCGTACGAGATCTGTCTGGCCGTCGCGCCTCCACACCTGGACGTAGAAGCCGTCCGGGTGGGTGTCGGCCATTTCGCGGGTGAAGGGTCGGGCCTCGATCGGGCCGTTGATGTCGCGCGACTCGTCGCGCTGGAACTGCAACGGTGAGCCGAGCGACTGCACGTAGGCGAAGCCCTGCTCTGTCCAGGCAACTCTCCGGTTCGTGAGGCCATCCATTTCGACCTTGACGGCCACGACTTCGGATCGCTCACCCGTGGCTGCGTCTACGGTCTGGATCGGGTAGGCAGCCATCAGGGCCTCATTTCGAGCGTCGAGCGGTTCGTCGCTATGGTCACGGCTCCGAGGTTTCTGAGGTCGATGTCGAGTCCACGCTGGCAGGCCAGGAGGATTGCGAGGGTTTCCCGAACGCTTGTTGCTGCGTCCCTAACGGCCACGACCGAGGCGAGAAACAGCCTCGCTGCCTCGATCAGTTCCTCAGGGCGCAGGCTCGCCAGTACCTCAAGGTCTTGCGCGGCGGTCGGGAAGGTCGAAGCCGTCAGCTCCTTCTTCGCGCCGAACTTCCCGGTGAGGATCGGTGGAATGGACCCGCTTTCGTGGACACCTGAGCGCTTGGTCGGCAGTGTCCGACCTAGCCGGAAGGATCGGTGTCCATGTCCAAGATCCCGTACCGAGCCCCATACCCGCCTGAGTTCCGCCGCGAGGCAGTAGAGCTCGTCCGTTCGAGCGGTCGACCAGGCAGGGAGATCGCCCACGAGCTCGGCGTCTCGTACGAGTCGCTGCGGCTGTGGGTCAAGCAATCGAGGATCGACCGAGGCGAAGAGGCCGGCCTGACGAGCGACGAGCGCTCGGAGCTCCAGGAGCTTCGCCGCGAGGTCCGTACCCTGCGCCAAGAGCGGGAGATCCTGAAAAAAGCCGCGGCCTTCTTCGCGAGGGAGAGCGAGACCCGGTGAAGTGCTTTCGCTTCATCGCGGCGGAGCGGGCCAACCATCCGATCTCGCTTCTCTGCCGAACGCTCGGCGTCTCGCGTTCGGGCTTCCATGCCTGGAAGCGAAGAGCGCCGAGCGAGCGCGCTCTTGCCGATAGCCAGCTTTGCGAGCGCATCGCAGAGGTCCATCGCGAGAGCCGGCACACCTACGGCTCCCGTCGCGTGCGTGCCGCGCTTCGCCACCGGGGCATCGCCGTCTCGCGCAAACGGGTCGTGCGCCTCATGCGCCGACTCGAGCTCTCGGGCCTGCAGCCCAAGCGCTTCCGGCGAACGACGATCCGCGTGCCCGGCGTCAGGGTCGCCGATGATCTCGTCGAGCGCGACTTCGGGCCCTCGCGTCCCAACGAGCTGTGGTGCGCGGACATCAAGTACGTGCGCACCTGGCAGGGCTGGCTCTACCTCGCTGCGGTCATGGACTGCTACTCGCGCAGGATCGTCGGCTGGGCGATGCGGCCCACGCTCGAGGCCGAGCTCGTCGTCGACGCGCTCGAGATGGCGGTCGCCCGACGTCGGCCAGAGCCTGGTCTCGTGCACCACTCCGACCAGGGCTCGCAGTACGTGTCGCTCCGCTTCGGCGAGCGCTGCCGCGAGGCCGATATCCACCGCTCGATGGGCTCCAAGGGCGACTGCTTCGACAACGCCGTCTCCGAGAGTTTCTTCGCCACGCTCGAGAAGGACCTGCTTCGCCGGCGCTCCTTCGCGACCCGCCAGGATGCGAGGACGGCGATCTTCGACTACGTCGAGACCTTCTACAACCCGATCAGGCTGCACTCGACGCTCGGCTACGTGTCGCCGGTCGAGTACGAGAAGATGAGAGAGAGGACAGAGGAAGAGAGGCGAGCTGCCTAGTCAAACGTGTCCACCGAAACGGGGCCACTCCAGGTGGCGTCTTCTTCACGTCCCGTCCGACTGACCAAGCCGGGGTACTTCTCAGTACTCTCCCATCATACAGGATGCGTCGGTCGAGCGGTCGAGTGAAGGTGGAGAATCCTCCGCATGTTGTCGTGTCAGACCGTGGTGTCTGGCGCCTGCGCGAGCGTCCCGCGGCACGTCATCGTCTACGCGTCTTCGCGGGCCTCTTGTTCGCCGGGTTCGAGCAGATTCCCCTGGTCGAAGATGGGCGACCTGTGGGGCGGCCCGACCGCCCCCAGCCCCGTGTAGGCGGCCTGGTCGCGTCCTCGTAGACCTTGACGGTGTAGGTCTGGCCGTCCAGCTCCTCAGTCCGCTCCTCGATGATCTTCGGCGGCTGGCGCTTGTTCATGGTCTGCTTCCGTTGACCTTGCGGATGATCGCCAGAGCGTCCTCGCGGATGAGCTGGCGGACGGGGCGGAGGTAGCGGGTACCGGTGGAGCGGACTTCATCCGCGTCCCTGGGTTGGCCCTCGGTCAGACGGACGAGGCGGTAGTGATCGGCGCGGATGCCGTCGGTGTAGCTCCAAGCAGGGTCGGTTTCGAATGTCAGCATGTCGTGGCCTTTCGGTTCGAGGGGGTACTTGGTCGCCCGTCGACGGCCGTTGATGCCAGCGCGACGGCAACGAGCTGGGGGTCGAGAATCCCTGCGAGCAAGCGGGATCTGGTCAGGTCAGGGGGTGTTTCTCCAGAAGGTCTACGCGACGGTCCTGGCGGCGACCCGCCAGCTCCCGCCGGAGCGGCTCGCCGACCATGCCGCCGTCGGCGAGCTCGCACTCGACGGCCGCGTCCGGCCGGTCGCCGGGACGCTCGCGGTGGCGGAGGGGGCACGCCGAGCCGGGATCCGATACGTCGTCTGCGCCGCCGAGTCCGCTCCCGAGGCCGCGCTCGCCGGCGTCGAACCCGTGCCGATC
>DATLFI010000184.1:0-27093 GCA_035524895.1 Thermoanaerobaculia bacterium
AACCCCCGCGCCCCAAGGGTGGGTGCAGGCAAGCTGCCCCGGGCAGCTTGCCTGCACCGACGTCGCCGCTGCGCGGCTCTGGTAGGGGGCGGCGTGGGGCCGTCTGCGGTGTTGCGCTCGCGAAGCGTGTGACCCAGCATCGCCACCGCTCGCGCGCCTACCATCCGGCCCCACGGCGCTCCCAACGCAGCCCACGGGGGTTCCACCACGGGCTGCTAGACGCGCGGCGGGCTCGGCCGATTCCGGTCCTCGGCGGTAAGCTCGGCAGGCATAGTTGGCGTCTCCGTCTCAAACGAACGAACATGCCTGAGCTCCGATCCCATCTCGACCCACAGCTGGCACGACCTCGACGGGGTCGGTCCTCTCGCCTGGCGCGCTCGCTGCGCGCGGTCCGCGAGGTGCTACGTCTCGGCACCAGGGTCGCGCTCTCGGCCCTCGTCCTCTGGTGTCTTGCACCGGCGATCCTCGCGCAGCCGCCACGCGCCGCCGTCCAGAAGGCCACGCTCGACGTGGTCACCGATCGCGACGCGTATCCGTTCGGCGCGATCGTCGGGCTCGCAGCGAAGGTGACGATCGAGGACGGCTGGCACCTGCAGAGCCACACGCCCTCGCTCGAGTACCTGATTCCGACGGTGCTCTCGGTCGAGCTGCCCGAAGGCTGGGAGCTGGATCCCACGACCGACATCGACTACCCGCCCGACAAGCTCTGGCAGTCCAGCTTCGAGGCCGAGCCGCTGGCGGTCTACGAAGGCACGATCCTCATCCGAGCCCGGCTGCGGGCGCCGCCCGCCTCCGCCGCGGGTACCGACCAGGTCACTGAGGTGTCGCTGCCGGTCCAGCTCGAGTACCAGGCCTGCGACGACCGCGTGTGCCTGCAGCCGACGACCGCCGACGCCGTGGTGCCGCTGGTCCTCGGGCGCGACGGCGCGCCCCAATACCAGGAGCTCTTCGAGGCTGGGAGTGCCCCCGAATCCGGTGCGGCGACCGCCGCTGCCCGACGCGGCGGCACCACTCTCGTCGCGGCCATCCTCCTCGGCGTGGTCGGCGGCCTGATCCTCAACCTCATGCCGTGCGTGCTGCCGGTGCTCTCGATCAAGGTCTTCGGTCTGGTCCGAGAGGCAGGTGCCGCGCGCTCGGCGGTCACCCGCGCCGCGCTTGCGATCGCGGCCGGCATCTTGTTCTCGTTCTGGACCCTCGCCGCGCTCGCCGCGGGAGCGCGCGCGGCGGGCGAGCTCGTGGGCTGGGGCATCCAGTTCCAGAACCCCGGCTTCGTCGCGTTCCTCGCCATCGTGCTCCTGTTCTTCGCGCTCAACCTGTGGGGCCTGTTCGAGATCCCGCTCCCGGCGGCACTCGCCAACCGGCTCGGCACGACCGCCGGCCACTCCGGACCCGCAGGCCACTTCGCGGCGGGCCTGTTCGCGACGTTGATGGCGACCCCCTGCTCGGCGCCCTTCCTCGGCACCGCGGTCGGCTTCGCGCTCAGCCAGCCGGCCTGGGCAACGTTCGCCGTGTTCACCGCGGTGGGGCTCGGCATGGCGCTCCCCTACCTCGTGCTGGCCATCGCGCCAGGTGCGCTGGCGATCCTGCCCAGGCCCGGTGCCTGGATGGACACGCTCAAGAAGGCGATGGGCTTCCTGCTCGTCGGCACCGTGGTCTGGCTGCTCTACGTGCTCGGAGCGCAGATCGCGCCGGAGCGGTTGGCCTTCGTCGAAGGCGCGCTCCTCGCCCTGGCGCTGTTCGCGTGGCTGCGCGGCCAGGCGCGCTCGGGTCCCTCGCGCGCGCTGGCCGCTGCCGGAGTCGTCGCCTGTGCCGCAGCAACCCTGCTCCTCGCCGCCACCGCGGCCCGTGGCGCCGCCGGATACGCGCGGGGAACTCCCTCGCTCCTGACCTGGACTCCGTTCGACGAGTCGCGCGCGGTCGAGCTCGCCGCAGGCGGCGAGCTGGTGTTCATCGACGTCACGGCCGACTGGTGCGCCACCTGCAAAGTGATCGAGCGCGTCGTGCTCGAGACCGAAGAGGTGGCCGCGCTGTTCGAACGCCACGGCGTGGTCGCCATGCGCGCCGACTGGACCAACCGAGACGACCAGATCTCCCAGTTCCTGGCGGGCTTCGGGCGCTACGCGATCCCGTTCTACGTGCTCTACCGGCCAGGGCAGGAGCCGCACGTGTTCGGCGAGCTGCTCACCCGCAGCGCGGTGATCGAGGTGGTAGAGGGAGCGGCCGCGAGGGTGGCTGCGCGAGCGCGCTGACTCCGCGGGCCCTACTCGCGCCCCGAGCTGGCGCCTGGCTCCTCGCCCTGCCCGGGACGGCGGTTGTTCATGAAGCTCTTGATCAGCCGCTGCCTGTCCGCCGGGTTGAGGCTCTCGAGGTCGATGCCGAGGAACGAGCGCAACGCCTCGCGCGGATCCATGTCGGCGGTCTGGGAACGCGCGCCGAAGCCCATCCTCTCCTTCGGCAGATAGCCGGGCTCGGCGTCGGTGAAGTCCATAAACCCGAACATCATCTCGGAGGTGGTCGGCTGCCCGAAGGTCACGATCTCGTTGGGGTTCGGGTTGTTCGGGTTGTCAGCCGAGTTGTCCCACGACATGACGAGCTCGATGCGCGTGCCCGCCGGCACCAGCTTCTCCTCGCGGAACCGGTAGGTGGTCTGCCAGTTGAAGTCGTACTCCGGCACCTCGAGCAGCGTCTCTCGGGTCCCGTCCGGGTAGTGAGCGACATACGTCGCGCCCTTGCCGCGCACGTGGGCGTGCGGCAGCAGCGAGACGATGCGCGAGTCGCGCTCGAGGGTGTAGCTCACCTGCGAGCTGTAGTTGGGATCGCCGGCGGGGATCTCGAACCACATGTTGCCGAGCGGAGCGTTCTGGACCACGTGGGTGGGCTGGTAGCCCTCCGGGTAGAAGCGCAGCGCGACCTGGGACAGGTCCCACACGGCGGTGCCGGGGCCCGCCTCCTTGTGGTAGTGCATCTGCCAGCGGATCACCTGCCCCGGCTTGATCAGCGTGCCGTAGCCTTCGCGGTGGATCGTCGGATCGTTGCCAGGCGCGACACCGCCGAGCGGCAGCGCGATGATGTGGTGGACCACCGAGCTGCCCGGCCGGAACTCGATCGCGCGCGCCCACCGCGGCTCCGGCAGCACGTCGGTGGTGATCTCGGTCTCGAAGGTGATGTAGTGGTCTTCGATCTCGTCACCGACGAGGTACTTCTCCGGGATCGAGAGGACGAGATCGGGCTCGCCGATCTGCCAGCCTTCGACGTTCGGCCACTGCCGGGGCAGCGGCGCCTTGCCGGCATCACCCGCCGGCGCGCCGGCCTTCGTCCACGACACGATCGTCGCGATCTCGGCGTCGGTGAGCGTGCGTTCGTTCTCGAACACCCCGGCCTGCGCAGGCGAAGCGTGCCACGGCGGCATCTCGCGCGCCGCGACCTTCTGCGCGATCGACTTGGCCCACGGCCGTGTCTCGTCGTAGCTGGTGAAGGCCATCGGCGCCACCATGCCGCCGAGGTTCGCGCCGTTGGGGCGATGGCAGGTCTGGCAGCTTCCCTGGAGGATCGGCAGCACGTCCTCGTAGAAGGTGACGGAGCCCTGATCCTTGGCCTCGGTGGTGGAGCTGCTCGCGGCGAGCGCCGGTGCGGCGGCTAGAGCCGGCAAGACGAGTGCGGCGACGACGATTCTTTGGAGGCCTGGGATTCGTGACATGGAGCATCCTTCCTACGAGGTCCGGAAGACCAGGATACCCCGAAACTGACCGCTCGGTCAGCAAAATGCTGGCCCCAGGCGCTGCCTGGTGCCTCGTTCTCAGCGGTCCTCGCGTCTAGGACTCTTCGAGCTCGGCCAAATGCCTTCCTCGCGTCTCCGGTCCGAGCCAAACCAGCGCCGCGCACACTAGGAGCGACGAGATGATGCAGGTCGCCATGGCGTTGGCGAGCGGCCAGCCGCGGTCCTGCAGCGCTCCGACCACGAACGGGGTCATCGCGCCGAGCGCGGCGCCGGCGTGATAGGCGAAGCCACCGCCCAGTGCACGAACGGCGGTTGGGAACCGCTCGGAGAGGTAGGTCGGGACTACGCCCCACATGCCTGCGCCGCAAAGCCCGATGAGCAACGCGCCGGCGAGCATCGGCATCGGCCGCGAGGTGAACAGGTAGAGCGGCACCACCAGGACCCCGAGAAGCGCCGCGATCGTGGCCGCGCCGCGCCGTCCGGGCAAGCCCTCCGAGACGCGGCCCCAGAGCGCCGCGCCGGCGATGCCGCCGACGTTGAGGGCAACCAGGTACGGCAAGGTCGAAACGCCCTTCTCGCGCAGGTAGGTCGCGTACCAGAACGAGATCGAGTAGTACGAGAACATGAAGCAGCCGATCAGCACCGAGGTCTGCAAGGTCGTGCCCAGCAGATCGCGGTGGAAGATCCGTCCGAACGACATCCGCTTTTCCACCTTGTGCTTCTCGAGATGTCTCTGTCTCGAGAGCCAGACCGGACTCTCGGGCACCTTTCTCCGGATCCACAGCACCAACAGCGCCGGCACGATGCCGATCCAGAACATCGACCGCCAGGCGATCTCGCCGAGCGGCTCGAGCAACGGGTAGACGAAGGTGAACACCAGCGCCGACAGGATGAACCCCCAGGAATAGCCACCCTGGAGCAGACCCGAGGCGATTCCCCGCAGGTGTGGCGGCCAGTGCTCGAGCACGAGCGGCATTCCCGCCGCCCACTCGCCGCCCATGCCGATGCCGAACAGCGCGCGGAAGCCGAACAGCATCGCGTACGAGGTCGAGAAGCCGCTGAGCGCCGCGAACAGCGAGAACCACAGGATCGAGAGCATCAACGGCAGCTTGCGCCCGTAACGATCCGCCGCGCTGCCGGCGACCGCGCCGCCCACCAGCCGCATCACCAGCGTCACCGTGCCGAGTGCGCCGGCGAGCGCGCGGTCGACGGTGAAGCTCTGCTGGATGTCGATGAGGATGAAGGTGAGGATCGTGAAGTCGAAGCCGTCGAGCACCCAACCGAGGAACGTCGCCCAGAACGCCTTCCACTGATCGGAATTGACCTGCCGGTACCAAGGGACCGTCGGCACGGCGGAGACCGCATTGCTTCCACTCACGCGTCGCACCTCCTCGGCAGCTCGTGGATCTTCGGGCCGGGGCTCCTGCTCGGCAGCCGCCGGCCGCAAAGGCGCTCGGGTGGGCGGCGACCGTAGCAGGGTCCGCGCCGGTGCGCGATCCCGACCTGCGCCCGCAACGTCCATAGGATTCTGTACGGATGCAGCCGACGCAGCCGGCGTGACAGGATGGTCGCCGACCGACAGATGACCACGAGGGCGCCCCCCGAGCCCCCACCCAGGAGGACGGATCGATGCTTCGAGTGACAGCCATCGCGCTGGCTTCGCTGTTCGCGCTGCTGCCCTTCGCCGCCCGCCCCGCAGGGGCGCAGGAGCGTGCCTACGAGCTGCGCACCTACATCGCCGAGGACGGCAAGCTGGAAGAGCTGCACGCGCGCTTCCGCAATCACACCGTCAAGCTGTTCGAAAAGCACGGCATGGCGGTGGTCGGCTTCTGGGTGCCATCGAGCGGCGAGGCCGCCGCCAACACGCTGATCTACCTGCTGTCCTTCCCGAGCACCCAGGCGCGCGGCGAAGCGTGGCGGGCGTTCGCCGCCGACGAAGAGTGGAAGAAGGTGCGCGCAGAGTCCGAGAAGAACGGGCCTCTGGTCAAGAAGATCGAATCGACGATGCTCGCTCCCACCGACTACTCGGCGCTGCGCTGACGAGCCCGCTGGCGTATCCGAAGACCGCTCGAGGGCTACCCGCCGCTTTCCCGGCGGCGCGCGCGTTCCCTGCGCGCAGCGAGATCCTCGAGCCGGCGACGAAGCTCCGGCTCGAGCCCGGCCCCGGACGGCACGAAGAAGCGCTCTCCGCGCACGCTCTCGGGCAGACATTCGAGCCCGCCCACGCCCTCCTCGGTCTCGGGCGCGTAGACGTAGTCCCGGCCGTAGCCGAGACCCTTCATCAGCCGCGTCGGCGCGTTCCGGATGGCGAGCGGCACCGGCTCGGCCGGGCGCTCCGCGATGGCTCGGCGCGCCGCCTTCTCGGCCGCGTAGGTCGCGACGCTCTTGGGCGCTAGCGCGAGGTAGAGCACGGCCTGCACCAGCGCCAGCTCGCCTTCGGGCGATCCGAGTCGATCGAAGGCATCCCATGCGGCGAGCGTCAACGACAGCGCTTGCGGGTCGGCGAGGCCGATGTCCTCGCTCGCGAAGCGCACCATGCGGCGCGCGACGTATCCCGCCTCCTCGCCGCCCTCGAGCATCCGCAGCAGCCAGTACACCGCCGCGTCGGGGTCGCTCTCGCGCAGCGACTTGTGGAGCGCCGAGATGAGGTCGAAGTGCTGCTCCCCAGCCTTGTCGTAGAGCAACACCTTGCGCTGTTGCGCGCGCTCGACGTCGGCCACGGTGACGAGCCGCTGTCCGCCGGCGACGGCGTCCTCCACCACCAGCTCGAGCAGCGACAGCGTCCTGCGGGCGTCGCCCGACGCGAGCTGGACGATGGCCGCGCGCGCGTCCGGGAGGACCTCGACACCTCGACCGCCCAACCCGCGCGCCTGATCGGCGAGCGCGCGGTCGAGCAACTCTCCCAACTCCGCCGCGCCGAGAGGCTCGAGCACCAGTACGCGGCAGCGCGAGAGCAGCGCCGAGTTGAGCTCGAACGAGGGGTTCTCGGTCGTGGCGCCCACCAGCACCACGTCGCCACGCTCGACGTACGGCAGGAAGGCGTCCTGCTGCGCGCGATTGAACCGGTGGATCTCGTCGACGAAGAGCAGCACCGGCCGGTCGCGGCGAAGTCGCTCGGCCTCGGACATCACCTCCTTGATCTCCTTGATACCGGCGGTGACTGCGGAGAAGGGGACGAAGTGGCACCGCATCTCCTGGGCGAGCAGTCGAGCTAGCGTCGTCTTGCCGCTGCCGGGAGGCCCCCAGAAAACGATCGAAGGAAGCTTCCCGGACCGGAGCGCCCGCCGCAGCACCCCCGAGGCGCCGATCAGAGCTTCCTGTCCAACCACCTCGTCGAGGGATCTGGGGCGAAGGCGCTCCGCGAGAGGGGTAGCGCGGTTGTCGGACGACGCGGCGGCACCCGTTCCCGCGCGGCCGCCCCCCACGGTTGGACCGGGCTCACCGTCGAACAAACCGGGGGCGCCGCCTCCCAGAGAGCTGCGGCCCGCTGGTTTCCTGGTCGCCACGCCGGTGTCTCAATCGCCCGCAGGCTCGGTCATCGGCGACGCACCCGGCCCGCGCAACGACGCCCAGTCGACGTCGCCGCCCTCCGGGTCGTCGACCTCTACGAAAACCGACGCAACTCGACGCACCACGGCGCCACGCTCGTAGTCGAAGCAGAGATCGGCGCCGTCGAGCACTCCTGGCTCGCCTTCGTCGCGGAAGAGCACGACCCAGCGAGCGCCCACCCGCAAGAGGTCGCCGGGCGCCACCGCGCCGCCCCACGGCTCGCCCGCACCGAGGTCCAGCCGGCGCCACTCGAGCGTGTCCAGCGAGTGACCGGCGTCCCGGAGAAGGTCTCGCAGCAGCAGAGCGCGCGTGAACAGGAGGCCCTGTTCGTGTCGCTCGGAGAGCAACGCCAGCACGGATTCCGCGGCGTCGGCGGGCGGCTCGATCTGGCTCAGTCCGAAGACGCGCGAGGCAGTCGCCAGCGCCCCGGGCAAGGTGACCTCGACAGCGGACGCCGCCGCCGGATCCAGGAGCACATCCACGCTCCCCGCCGATTTGAGGCGCGTTCGCGCAAACGTGTCGTCCTCCTCGGCCAGGATCTCGACCCACACCTGATAGTGCTGGGTTCCGAAGCCAAGACTCGTGGTGCGACCCTCGAGAGCCAAGTCGTCGTCGCGGCGAGCTTCGAGCGTGCCGTTGGCGGTCCAGCCCGTGCCCCATTCCGGTCGAGAGAACTCCTCGAAGCCAAATCGCTCGAGGGTCTCGCCCTCGCGCAGCGGGCGAAACGGGGCCGCCCCCTCGAGGGTCAACCAGAGGAGCCGCGCGGGCTCACGGCGATCGGCCCACGGCCGCACGACAGCGGCCGCGCCGCGCTGCTCGTCGCCGACGAAACGCACCTCGCCCGCCTCGGTGTAGAAGACCAGGGAACCGTCGGCCGCCACCGCCTCGACGATCGCGTGGAGGCGAATCGGATCCCCGACCTGCAGCTTCAGCCGACCCACCCGCGCGACGCCGTCTCCTGCGACCTCGATGCCGACGTGCGCGCGCACCGGTTCGGGGAGCCGCGCGCGCCGGAGCGTCGGCAGCACCCAGACCATCACCGTAAGGGCCGCTAGGATGAGGCCGATCGTGAGGGCGATGAGGCGGCGCCCTTCCATCGCAGCATCCTACAACCCCCCCTCGTGCTGGGATGGGCGCCACGAGCCCTCCCTCGACCGACAGGAGCACACAGGCATGTCCAGCGGAGCCGCCAAGTTCTCCCGACGTCGCATCGATCCCCGGCCGATCACCGGGCAAGAGTCGCTAGCCGACCTGATCGACGATGCCTTCACTGCCTACAACGCTGCGCGGCTTCGCGAGGCCTGCCAGCTCCTGGCAGGACGGATGCTCGGCCCCGACGTCACGGTGGCGCTCAGCCTCTCGGGCGCTCTCACCCCGGCTGGATTCGGCAAGAGCTGCCTGGTGCCGCTGATCGAGGCTGGGCTCGTCGACTGGATCGTCTCGACCGGCGCCAACGTCTACCACGACGCCCACCACGCGATCGGGCTGCAGATGCACCAGTCGACGCCGTTCGCGGACGATGTCGCGCTGCGAGAGCAGGGCGTCGTGCGCATCTACGACATCGTGTTCGACTACGACGTGCTGCTCCGCACCGACGAGCTCTTCCGCAAGCTCCTGCGTCTGCCGGAGTTCCAGCGTCGCATGTCGACGGCCGAGTGTCACTACCGCATGGGTCGCTACGTCGCCGCGATCGAGGAGCGACTGGGCATTGCTGGCACCTCGCTGCTGGGCGCGGCGTATCGCCATGCGGTGCCGATTTTCACCTCCTCGCCGGGCGACAGCTCGATCGGCATGAACGCCGCCGCCGTGGCGCTCGAGGGGGGCGAGTTCGGTTTCGATCCCAGTCTCGATGTCAACCTCTCCGCGGCGATCGTCTGGGACGCCAAGAGCTCGGGCCGGCGCAGCGGCTGCTGGATTCTGGGCGGTGGCAGCCCCAAGAACTTCCTGCTCCAAACGGAGCCGCAAATCCAGGAGGTGCTGGGTCTGGAGGAGGCCGGCCACGACTTCTTCCTCCAGATCACCGACGCTAGGCCCGACACCGGAGGGCTTTCCGGGGCCACCCCGGGCGAGGCGGTTTCCTGGGGCAAGGTCGACCCAGAGCAGCTCCCGTCGGCGGTCGTCTGCTACTGCGACTCGACCATCGCGCTGCCTCTACTCACGCACTACGTGCTCGCCCGCGGCCTGCGACGTGAGCCGAAGCGACTCTACGACCGTTGCGAAGAGCTGCTGGCGAACCTCGCGCGCGGGTTCCAGGAACAGAGGGCTCGCGCCGACGAGACGGCGTTCGACCCGGACGAGTTCTGACGCTGCGCGGCCGCCGTCAGGTGGGCTGGAGCTGCTGTACCTTGTCGACGACGTCGCGGAACCCGTCGTCGAGCCCGCAGAGCTCGAGGAACGTGCGGTACGCTGCGTCACGATCCTCCATCGCCTCGTAGGCGGTTCCCAGGTCGTAGAGCAGCCCGAGTCGCTGCTTCATCGGCAGGTCCTCGATCTCGAGCGCCTTCTGGTACCACTTGGCTGCCAGCTCAGGCTGAGCGTTCTCGACGAAGCACATGCCCAACATGGAGCAGGAATCGACGCGCAGCCGCGTGTCCTTCGCCGAGATCTGGAACTCGCCGATGGCTTCGTCGAGCAGGCGCATCTCCCGATAGGCGATGCCCAGGTTGTAGTGGGTGTCGGCGTCCTCCTCGGAGATGTTCTCGGCAACACCCCGGCGGAATCCTTCGACGATCTCCTCGAGCGTCTGCTCCTGGGGCTCCGATGGCGGCAGCGGCTCGAGCTCCTCCTCGAGGTCGCCGCGCAGCTCCGTTGCGAGGTCGAAGAACTCCTTCTCCTCTTCGAACAGCTCCCGTCCCGCCTGAGCCTGCGGCGAGCCAGCCGCAAGCCAGGAACCTCCTGGCGGCGACGACGAGTCGAGCAGCTCGGCATCGGCGAACGCCGATTCATCGGCCGGAAACTCCAGGGCCGCCGGCGGGACGATCCCCTGGGCCAAGGCCGCAGCAGCCGGGCGGTCGGCATCGGCTCGGGCCTCCGGGACCTGCGCCTCCGGAACTTGCAGCTCCAGGTCCGCGACGATCTCCGGCTCGACGAGCTCGGGCGAGGCCAACGGGGTGGCCAGAGCCGGTCGGCTCATGGTGGCCTCTGCCACGAGCTGACCCGCCTCGAAGCGGTACCCCGCTCCGTTCAAGACCTCCTCGATGCTCGACCACGCTTCGCCGTCTCCCTGCTGGCGAGACGCGGCCATCGCCACTCGGACGGCCTGAAGGGCCTGGGCGTCATCGCCATTCTCGAGGTACACCGCCACGAGGCGGCGATGAGCCTCGAAGTGCGCCGGGTTGAGCTCGAGCACCTCGTTGAGGCGCTCGGCCGCTTTGCGGTGCAGGCCGTACTTGAGAAACACCGATGCCTCCGAGAGCAGGTCTTCCTCGCGCGAGGCAAAGGGACTCTCGGCAACTGGCTCTTCGGGCATCGGAGCCGGTGCGGGCTCGAAGCCCTCGAGCAGCGATGCCGTGATATCGATCTCGGACCCGTCCTCGTCACCGGGCGCATCTTCGGAGTCGGCGGAGTCGGGCTGCGGAGAGCGTTCGAGGTCAACCGGCCGAAGGACGTCGCGAGATCCCGACTCGCGATCGAAGAGGAGCGAGTCCTCGTCGAGCTCGGGAGCCAACAGGTCGGGCGGCGGGCGGACCAGCGTCGCGGGCTCTTCCGCAGGTTCCAGGTCGAGAATGAGTGGACCGGAATCGGTAAGGTCCGAGAGATCGGTCCACTCTTCCGGAGAGGCTACATCCTCGTCTTCCGGAGAGGCTACATCCTCGCGGTTGGGGGACGCCGACTCCCAGGGTAGCTCCAAGTTGGGCTCGGCGTCGGGCACGGACGATGCGCGGGGCGCGGCCGAGGCCAGTAGCTCCCTCTCGCGCTCGGTCAGGTGAGCGGTGGTGGAGTCGGCGGCGAGCTCGCTCCGCAGGTCCGCAGCATGCGGATTGCGCTCTACGGCGTAACCGAGCAGCCGCTCGGCAACCCCGGGACCGCCGACTCGACGTACGCCGGAGATCGCGACGCGCAGGAGGTCCAGATCCTCGGGGTCGGCATCGATCGCCCGCTCGTAGACCTGGATGGCGTTGTCGACCCGATCGTGCTCGAGCATCGACTGCGCGATCTGACGATACTCCGCGGTCGCCGCCCGGCCCTCGCCGTTCTGTTGCAGCAGCTCGGCCAGCTTGAGCCGTGGCGAGGGATTCGCTGGATCGAGCTCGAGAATCCGACGGTAGATGTCGATAGCCGACGACAAGTCGTCGCCGCGCTGATACTGCTCCGCGAGCTGTAGGTAGTGCAATCGCGCGTCGTTGCGCAAGCCCTGCCGCTCGTAGAGCTCGGCCAGCCGTCGGAGCACCTCCGGTCGACCCGGATCGATCCGTTGGATCTTCTTGTAGAGGGCGATCGCCTTGACGTAGAAACCGTCGATCGCGTAGCTCTCGGCCGTCCGGCGGTAGTACTCCGCAGCCTCCTCGGGTTTGCTGACCCGAACGTAGAGGTCGCCGACCCGGTTGAGCAAATTGGTGTCGTCGGCGGCATCATCCAGCAGCTTCTTGAACTCGCGAATCGCCGCTTCGATCTTGCCCTTGCTGACCAACTTCTCGGCGTACTGGGCGCCGCCGCGACGGAACAGGGCCATCAGGCGGCTCCTCTCGCCGAAGCGGAGCCGGCGCGTTCGATGTCGTCGAGCCGGGGCAGGACCGACCGGAAGGTGAGTCGGTGGATCGGCGTCGGTCCGAGCTCCTCGATCGCCTGCCGGTGCCGGACCGCCGCGTAGCCCTTGTGCTCGGCAAAGCCGTAGCCAGGGTAGCGTTGGTCGTACTCCCGCATCAGGCGATCGCGCTCGGTCTTGGCGATGATCGACGCGCAGGCGACCGCATACGACGTGCGATCACCTCGCACCAGCGGCACGCACGGCGCGCGCCAGCGCAGGGGTACGGCATCCACGAGCACCAGCTCCGGAGGCAGCTCGAGGCGATCGAGCGCACCCAACATCGCGAGGCGAGTCGCTTCGAGCACGTTGATGCGATCCACTACGTCCGCCGACACGGCCACCCAGGCACAGGCGAGTGCTGCCCGCTGGATGCACGCGGCCAGCCGCGTGCGCTGTTCCGGCAGGAGCCGCTTGCTGTCGTCGACACCCACCACGAGCTGTCTGGGATCCATCACCACCGCGGCAGCGACCACCGGCCCAGCCAGGCAGCCGCGGCCGGCCTCGTCGACTCCCGCGACGAGCTGAAAGCCGGAGGCCGCCGCGAGGTCCTCGAGCCCGCGCAGAAGGCGCAGGCGATACGCCTCGCACCAGAACCCGGTCAGACTTGCTCCAGCTGCGTCTGCGCTCGACATCTCCCCGCGGACCCGACGGGCGGGCGACTTGGTGTCACTATAGCCGCAGCCCCATGCACATGCGAGTCGAGGCCCACGTCGGTGGTGATCTCCCGCACGGCAGCTCGCGACCGGGGCGGCCAAGCCGCTACCCGCGGTGTCCCGTGGACCACGGGGCCCACGCGACACGGCTAGCAGCCCGTGGTGGAACCCCCGTGGGCTGCGTTGGGAGCGCCGTGGGGCCGGATGCTCATGCGGTGCGCGGGGTAGGTCCTTCGCCGGCAGGGGCTCTACCGGCGGCTCGGGGGGGGCGCGCGAGCGGTGGCGATGCTGGGTCACACGCTTCGCGAGCGTAACACCGCAGACGGCCCCACGCCGCCCCCTACCAGAGCCGCGCAGCGGCGACGTCGGTGCAGGCAAGCTGCCCGGGCAGCTTGCTTGCACCCACCCGTGGGGCGCGGGGGTTTCGAGACCCCGACTGCGTTGGGCCTCCTGCACGATGTCACCGCATCGCTTTCGTCGGCCACGCCTTGCCAGCGGCCGCAGATCCCCGCGCGCAGCCTCACGCGGGTTTCACCACGGGCTGCTAGCTACCCCGCGAACGCGCCGTAGCCGACGACGCTCGCTCGTGGTCCGCCGGTGTCGCCGGAGCTGCGCAGGTCCAACAGGTGCGGCGCCTCGACGCCGCGGTCGCGGAGCCAGGCCGCGAGACCGTTGAGCGCGACCCAGCCGCACGCATCGTCGGAGGCGATCGCCTCGCGAGCCTCGATGCGCGAGGCGGTGGCACGGTCGCATCGCCGCGCGGAGTCGTAGTCGAGGAAGTGGCTGAGGTCCGAGCTCACCACGAGCAGCGCGCCCTCGTCTCGTAGCAGGAGGTCGAGCGCCTCGGCGATCAGGGACGGCTCGGCGTCGCCCACCAGCACCGGCACCAGCTCGAAGGTGCGCAGCAGCCGCTGCAGGAACGGCAGCTCGACCTCCAGCGCGTGCTCGGGCGCGTGGACTGCCGGCAGCGTCGCGACCTGGGGTAGGCGCGAGAGAAGAGCCTCGGCTCCGCGATCGACGGCGACCGGGCCGAGCGGCGTGGCGAACACGTCGGCGCCGGAGAGCGCGAGCCCGTCGAATGCAGCGTAGTGACTGGGTCCGATCAGCACCACCCGGCCCCCACCACCGCCGATCGCACTCGCTGTGAGCCGGCTGAAGGCACTGGCAGCGATCGGCCCCGAGTACTCGTAGCCGGCGTGGGGCACGATCAGCACCGTCGGCGCGGGCGCGGTTCCCGCGCCGCTGCCTTCGAGCGCGTCAAGGTGCGACTGGACGGCGCGTTCGAGGGCGCGGGGGTCGGCCGGGTAGAACTGGCCGGCGACCGCGGGCTGGCGCACGGTGGGCATCTTTGGCCTCCCTTCGAGGGTTACACTGCCAAGGACCCGCCAAAAGGCCAAACCAGTGAACCTCGATCACTCTAGCGCCACGAGCGAGCCCCGCGAGGAGCCGATCGACCGCAACGACGCGGCGGTGATCGGGACCCGCTACGGCACGCTGCAGGACGACGGCCGCTTGCAGTGCGACGTCTGTCCGCGACACTGCCGGCTCCGCGAGGGCCAGCGCGGCCTCTGCTTCGTGCGCGGTCGCCTCGACGACCGCATCGTGCTCACCTCGTACGGCCGCTCGTCCGGGTTCTGCGTCGACCCGATCGAGAAGAAGCCGCTCGCCCACTTCCTTCCGGGAACGCCGGTGCTCTCTTTCGGCACCGCCGGCTGCAACCTGGCGTGCCGCTTTTGCCAGAACTGGGACATGAGCAAGTCGCGCGAGATCGACACGCTGGCCGACGCGGCGAGCCCCGAGGCGCTCGCCGACGCGGCGCAGCGGCTCGGCTGCCGCAGCGTGGCGTTCACCTACAACGACCCGACGATCTTCCTGGAGTACGCCATCGATACCGCCCAGGCCTGCCGCGAGCGCGGCATCCGGTCGGTGGCGGTGACCGCCGGCTACATCTGCCCCGAGCCGCGCGCCGACCTCTACCGGCACATCGACGCCGCCAACGTCGACCTCAAGGCGTTCACCGAGGACTTCTACCGCCGCGTCTGCGGCGGGCATCTCGAACCGGTTCTCGACACGCTGCGCTACCTGCGCCACGAGACCGACGTTTGGCTGGAGATCACGACGCTGCTGATCCCCGGCGAGAACGACTCCGACGGAGAGCTCGATCGGCTCTCGGCGTGGATCGGCGAGCACCTGGGTGCCGACGTGCCGATCCACTTCACCGCGTTCCATCCCGACTGGAAGATGCTCGACCGGCCTAGCACGCCGCCGGCGACCCTGCGACGCGCGAGAGAGATCGCGATCCAGAACGGCCTTCGGTACGTCTATACCGGCAACGTCCACGACCCGGATGGCCAGACCACGCGCTGCCACGCCTGCGGGCAAGTGCTGATCGGTCGCGACGGCTACGAGCTGCTGCAGTGGAGCCTCACCGCCGGCGGCCGCTGCGCCCACTGCGGGGAGCCGTGCGCGGGTGTGTTCGAGGCGGAGCCCGGAGTTTGGGGGGCCAGGCGCCTGCCGGTACGGCTGGGGCGCGCGAAGGGCGCGCCCGACGGCGCGCGGCTATAGTGTGCGTCGTGTCCTACCGGCCGGCCACGGCCGCCTCTGTGCTCGACCGCTGGGCAATGAGTCTCTTCGACGACGAGCCCGCGCTCCTGCGACTCGCAGCGCAGGTCACGGCGACAACCGGCGCGCCGGTCGTCGGCGGGATCGCCGTGTTCTTGCACGGCTATCGACGCACCACCGAGGATGTGGACCTGTGGGCCGCCGATCCGACCGCGGTAGGCGAGGCGCTGCGGCGAAGCGGCGCGCGCTGGGACGCTGGTCGGCGCGAGCACCTGCTCGACGGCGTAGCCATCCATCTCGTGACTGCGAGCGAAGCCTCCGCGCCCGCCTCGACCGAGCGCATCCGCGACGTCCTCGTGGTCAGCCTGCCCGATCTGGTCCGCATGAAGCTGGCCGCGGGTCTGGATCGGTTGGAGCGCGCCAAGGACCTGGCCGACGTCGTGGAGCTGATCCGTCGTAGACCCCTCGACGGCTCCTTCGCAGCCGCGCTGCCGCGATCCCAGCGAGCCGCCTTCCGAAAGCTCTGCCGCGCCGTTCGCGCCGACGATCGCGCGCAGCGATCGTAGCCAGCCCCCACTTCCGAGGCGCCTCCGAGCGCCTCCCTCCGCAAGGCGAGACCATCATGAAGTTCCGCACCTGGACCTCCCTCCCAGCGGCACTCGCACTGGTCGCCGCGTGCACCACGGCCTCGTCCGCTCCGCCCGAGCCGGACATCGGGCCGGCGCCGGCGGCCACGACGGTGGCGCCAGCAGCCCCGGCGGCAACGCCGGCACCCGATGCCGCCGCGGCACCCGCGACCGCCCCCGAGCTCGACCTCGACGCTCCCCTGCCCTTCGACCCGGCGGTGCGGCGCGGTGAGCTCGAGAACGGCATCGACTACTACATCCGCCAGAACCCGAAGCCCGAGAAGCGCGCCGAGCTCCGCCTGGTGATCGACGTCGGCTCGCTGGTCGAGGACGACGACCAGCGCGGCCTCGCGCACTTCGTCGAGCACATGGCGTTCAACGGCAGCCGCAACTTCGAGAAGCAGGAGCTGGTCGACTATCTCGAAGGCATCGGCATGCGCTTCGGCCCGGACCTCAACGCGTACACCAGCTTCGACGAGACGGTGTACATGCTGCAGGTGCCGACCGACGACGACGAGATCCTGGCCAAGGCCTTCCTCATCCTCGAGGACTGGGCGCACGGCGTGAGCTTCGACGGCGAGGAGATCGACAAGGAGCGCGGCGTGGTGGTCGAGGAGTGGCGGCAGGGCCGCGGCGCCGGCGGACGGATCCGCGACCGCCAGCTCCCGGTGACCTTCCACGGCTCGCGCTACGCCGAGCGCAACGTGATCGGCGAGAAGACGGTCCTCGAGACGGCACCGCACGAGGCGCTGCGCCGCTTCTACCGCGACTGGTACCGGCCGGACCTGATGGCGGTCGTGGCGGTGGGCGACTTCGACGTCGAGCAGGTCGAGACGAAGATCCGCCAGCACTTCTCGAAGCTCGAGCCGCGCGAGGCCGCGCGCGAGCGCGCCGACTTTCCGATCCCCGATCACGCCGAGACGCTGACCAGCATCGCCACCGATCCCGAGGCCACGAGCATCAATGTGACGGTGGGCTACAAGCGGCCGCCGATGCCCACCGAAACGGTCGGCGACATGCGACGGGCACTGATCGACGGCCTCTACCACGGCATGATGAACAACCGGCTGCAGGAGCTCTCCCTGCTGCCCGACCCGCCCTTCCTGTACGGCTTCGCGAGCTCAGGGTGGCTGGGTCGCACCAAATCGATGTACCGCCTCGCCGCGGGAGTACCCGACGGCGGCGTGGTGCGCGGGCTGGAGACGCTGCTGCTCGAAGCGCGGCGCGTCGAGGAGCACGGCTTCCTGGCGAGCGAGCTCGAGCGCTCGAAGGTGAACGTGCTGCGCAGCATCGATCGCGCCTTCGACGAGCGCGACAAGCAGGAGTCGGGGCGCTATGCCAGCCAGTACGTGGGGCACTTCCTCGACGACGACCCGGCGCCGGGCATCGAGTTCCTTCGCGACCTCTACCACCGTCTGGTGCCCGAGATCGCCATCGAGGAGATCAACGCGCGCGCGGCGCAGTGGATCACCGAGGAGAACCGCGTCATCCTGGTCAGCGGCCCCGACAAGGCCGACGCCGGCATCCCCGAGGAGCAGGCGCTGCTGGCCGTGTTCGACGAGGTCGACCAGGTCGCAGTGCTGCCGTGGGTCGACCGGACCCGCGACGAGCCGTTGGTGGCGGAGACGCCGACACCCGGTGTCGTGGTCTCGGAAGAGCGCATCGAGGAGCTCGGCGTCGTGCGTTGGAAGCTCGCCAACGGCGTTTCGCTGCTGCTCAAGCCCACGGACTTCAAGAACGACGAGGTGCTGCTGTCCGGGTACAGCCCGGGCGGGCACTCGCTGGTCGACGACGAGCGCTACACCTCGGCGGCCCAGGCGGCCTCGATAGCGGGCGAGATGGGCCTGGGCAACTTCGACCAGATCGAGCTCGGCAAGGCGCTCGCCGGCAAGGTCGCGTTCGCGCGACCCTTCGTCGGCGAGCTGGCCGAGGGAATCTCGGGAGCCGCTTCGCCGAACGATCTCGAAACCCTGTTCCAGCTCGTGCACCTGCACTTCGGCGCCATGCGGCGCGACGAAGACGCGTTCGCCTCCTACGTCGAGACGCTGCGCGGACGCTTGCAGAACCAGGAGGCGTCCCCCGGGTTCTGGTTCGAGAAGAAGTGGGCCGAGACGGCGTTCGGCGACCATCCGCGTCGGCAGCCGTTCACGCTCGCGCGCGTTCCGGAGGTCGACCTCGATCAGGCGCTCGCCGTCTACCGCGATCGCTTTGCCGATGCCTCGGACTTCCAGTTCACGCTGGTCGGGAGCTTCGACCCGGAGATCGTTCGGCCGCTGGTCGAGACCTGGCTCGGCTCACTCCCCGCGCTGCGCCGCGACGAGACGTGGCGCGACGTCGAGGCTTTCGCTCGCGAGGGCGCGCAACGCTTCCAGGTCCGCAAGGGCATCGAGCCCAAGAGCTCGGTGCGTCTGGTGCACCACGGCTTCACCGAGTGGAGCCCGGAGCGCGCGCACGTCGCGGCGTCGCTCGGCCAGGCGCTGCGGATCCGGCTGCGCGAGGTGCTGCGCGAGGACCTGGGCGGGGTCTACGGCGTCGGCGCATCCGTCGGCGTCTCGCGCTGGCCGCGCGCCCGCTACAACGCGTCGGTCAGCTTCGGCTGCGACCCGGAGCGGGTCGACGAGCTGCTCTCTGCGGTCCGCCAGGAGATCGCCGCGTTCCGTGCCGACGGCCCGAGCGAAGAGATCGTCGGCAAGGTGCGCGAGATGCAACGCCGGTCGCGCGAGACGGCGCTGCAGCAGAACCGCTTCTGGCTGTCGCAGCTCCAGGACCACGAGGTCAACGGGCTGCCGCTCACCGACATCCTGCGGTTCGAGGAGCGCCTCGCCGGCATCACCCGTGAGGCTCTGCGCGACGCCGCGCGCGAGTACTTCGACGAGGCGCGCTTCATCGAAGGGGTGCTGTACCCGGAAGAGACAGCCGCCGGCGGGGCTGCAGCAGAAAAGGGCGGCGAGACCGACCCCGAGTAGGCCGCCGCCAGCCAGCCGGGCTCGGGCGCCCGTCGTCCAGACGGGAACCGCGACCGTACCCGCACGTTGTGATTCCGGAACCGCGCCCCATCGAAAGGACGCCGCCGATGTCACGACCCTCCCCGGGGTTCTCCGGACTCGCCCTCGACCTCCGCCACGCTGCGCGCAGCCTGACGCGCCAACCGGGCTTCACGCTCGCGGCGACCGTGGCGCTCGCGCTGGGCATCGGCGCCAGCACCGCCACCTTCAGCGTGCTGTACTCGGTCGCGCTGCGGCCCCTGCCCTGGCCGGAGGCGGATCGCGTGGTGGCGCTCACGGAGGTCTTCCCGGAGGACCCGGAACGGCAGGTCCGCGGGCGAGGCGGGTTCTCGCTGACCAACGTGCGCGAGTGGCGGGAGCGCAGCGAGACGATCGACGGCATCTCCGCGTACTGGCCAAAGATCTACACCCTGACCGGTGACGCCGAGCCGGTGCGCGTCGACGGCGTGCGCGTGAGCCCGGACCTGTTCCGCATCCTGCGCGTGCCGGTTGCGGCCGGACGCGTGTTCACGCACGAGGAGGTCGAGGGTGGCGAGACCATGCTGGCTGTGCTGAGCCAGCGAGCCTTCCGGCGTCATCTCGCCGGCGACGCGGCGCGCCTGGGTCAGCCGCTGCGTCTGGACGGCGAGCACTTCACGGTGATCGGCGTAATGCCCGCCGGCTTCGACTTTCCGGATGCCGAGACGGATCTCTGGGTGCCGCTCGACTGGCGCGCCCTCGGGCTCTCCGACGACCCGATGGA
Source organism: Thermoanaerobaculia bacterium (assembly GCA_035524895.1). Taxonomy (GTDB): domain Bacteria; phylum Acidobacteriota; class Thermoanaerobaculia; order Multivoradales; family Multivoraceae; genus DATLFI01. The sequence goes on from DATLFI010000184.1 coordinate 19,603, forward strand.
GCACCGCGAGATCGCGCTGCCGGTGATCGGGCGTCTCGCCCAGGGAGTGTCGCTCGAACAGGCGACCGACGAGGGCAACCGCCTGTTGCAGGCGCTGCGGGGCGAGCGCGAGGAACGGATGCAGCAGCGCATCGCTGCGATGGAGCGCGAGGGGGAAACCGGCGGCGGAGCACCCGGCATGGTGATTCGCCGTGGACCCGGGCCTGGCGCCGATACGGGACCGGGTCGGCCAGGCGAACGGCGGATGATGACCCTCGGCGGCCGACCGCAGGGCGTGATGCAGCTCGAGTCGCTGCAGGAGCGCACGCTGGAGCCGTTCCGGCCGGCGATCCGCGTGCTCGCCGGCGCGGTGCTGCTGGTGTTCCTGATCGCCTGCGCCAACGTGATCAACCTGCTGTTGGTGCGCGGCGTGCACCGCCAGCGCGAGCTGGCGACGCGCTCGGCGCTGGGTGCTGGTCGCGCCGGGCTGATGCGGACGCTGCTCGCGGAGAGCCTCCTGCTCTCGATCTGCGGCGGAGCCCTGGGCGTGCTGTTGGCGTGGGCCGCGGTGAGGCTGGTGGTCGGCCTGGACCCGGGACGCATCCCGCGCATGGACGAGGTAGCGCTCCATCCCCCCGTCCTGTGGTTCGCCCTCGGGCTAGTGCTGCTGTCGGCGTTCCTGTTCGGCACGGCGCCGCTACTGCAGGTCTCCTTGTCGCGCCTCGGCTCGCTGCTCGGACGCGAGGGCGGACCGATCGCCGGCAAGGCCACGGTCCAGTCCTGGGTCCGCGGTGGCCTGGTGGTGTCGGAGACGGCGCTCGCGCTCGTGCTGCTGATCGGCGCCGGGCTGCTTTCCCGCTCCTTCCTGCGTCTCACCGCCGTCGACCTCGGCTTCGACACCAACGGCGTGCTCACCGCCTACCTCGCGACGCCAGCGGCCAAGTACCCGCCCGGCCCAGCGCGCCTGCAATTGCACGAATCGCTGCTCGAGCAGGTGCGCGCGCTGCCCGGGGTGCGCGCCGCGGGCATGGTCAACTTCCTGCCGCCGGTGGCGGGGCGCGTGGTCCTGACCTTGAACGTGGAGGGCAGACCGCAGCCCGAGAACCCCGAAGAGGTGCCGTCGGCCGACCTGCGGGTCGCGACCCCCGGCTACCTCGCAGCGTCGGGGATCCCGCTGCTCGAGGGCCGCGACTTCGACGACCGCGACCGCGGCGAGCGAACTTCGGCGGTGCTGCTGAGCGAGTCGCTCGCCAAGGAGCTGTTCCCGGACGAGTCGGCGGTCGGGCGCCGTCTCGCGCAATTCGGCGAGATCGTCGGCGTGGTCGGCGACGTGCGGGCGCAGGGCTACGAGCAGGACGTGCAACCGACGTTCTACCTGCCGCTCGGGCAGGCGCCGGCGATGATGGCGCCGATCTTCGATCGCATGGGTCTGGTGGTGTCGGCCGACGATCCCGAGGCCGTGGCGCCGGGGTTGCGTGCGGCGCTGCAAACGCTGGATCCCGAGCTGGCGCTCGACGAGGTGCAGACCATGGAGCAGCGCCTCGCCGAGTCGGTGGCCCGACCGCGCTTCTACGCCGCGGTGATGGGCGTCTTCGCGGTGCTCGCGCTCCTGCTCGCGGTGGTCGGCCTCTACGGCGTGCTGTCGTACGTGGTCACCCGCCGCACCCGAGAAACGGGTGTGCGCATGGCGCTCGGCGCCGCGCGGTCGCAGGTCGTGGGTAGCGCCATGTGGAGTGGTCTGCGGCTGGTGCTGCTCGGCGTCACGCTGGGCGTCGCGGGAGCGCTCGCCCTCCAGCGGTTCGTGGAGAGCCTGCTCTACCAGGTCGAGCCCACCGACCCGGCTACCTTCGTCGGGCTCTCGGCAGTGCTCCTGGCCACCTCGGTCGTCGCGAGCCTCCTGCCGGCGCGACGCGCCGCGGCGGTCGATCCGGTCGAAGCGCTGCGCCACGAGTAGCTCGGTGCAGCTCGCAACCGGCGTGGTTCCCACGCCGGGCCCGCGACCGGCAACCGGGCGGCCGGCCCCGCGTACTGGGTAAGCTAGCCGGTCCCCGAGGGCTTGGCCCCCGCGGAGCACCGCCGTGAGCCGCCCCATGCGCACCGCTGTCGACACCGACGAGACCATCGCCGCTCGGACAACGCGCGTCCGAAAGCTGGTCGACCTGGTCGGCAACACGCCGATGGTCGATCTCTCGGAGCTGACCGGGCGCGAGCGGGTGAAGCTCTACGCCAAGGCCGAGTACCTGAACCCAGGAGGCTCGGTGAAGGACCGGCCGGCTCGGGCGATGGTGCTCGATGCGATAGCGCGCGGCTTGCTGACGCGGGACAAGCGGATCCTCGACTCGACCTCGGGCAACACCGGGATCGCCGAGGCGATGGTGGGCGCGGCCCTGGGGTACGGGGTGACCCTGTGCCTGCCGGAAAACGCCAGCCCGGAGCGCAAGCGAATCCTCCGCGCTTACGGCGCCGAGCTGGTGATCACAGATCCGCTGCAAGGCAGCGACGGTGCGATCCTGGAGGCGCGGCGCTTGGCCGTCGAGCAGCCCGAGCGCTATGTCTATCTCGACCAGTACTCCAACCCGGAGAACTGGCGCGCGCACTACCGCACCACGGGACCCGAGATCTGGGCGCAAACCGAGGGTCAGATCACCCACTTCGTCACCGGACTCGGCACCAGCGGCACCTTCGTCGGCACCGGGCGCTTTCTCCGCGAGCAGAGCCCCGCGGTACGTCTGGTCTCGGTGGAGCCCGACTCGCCGATGCACGGGCTCGAGGGCATGAAGCACATGGCGAGCGCCATCGTGCCCGCGATCTACGACGCGTCGATCGCGGACGAGAAGCGCGAATCGTCGACCGAGGCCGCGTACGAGTTGGTCAAGCGACTGGCGCGCCAACAAGGGTTACTGGTCGGCATCTCGGCCGGCGCGAACGTCGCGGTGGCACTCCAGATCGCGGGCGAGATCGAGGAGGGAGTGGTGGTGACGATCCTGTGCGACAGCGCCGACAAATACCTGTCGGATCGCTTGTGGGACGAGCCGTGAGCGAGACCACCACCGCGACCACTCTGAGGCTGCCGGCCGCCTTGCTCGAGCGCGTTCGCGAGCATGGCCGCACGGCCTACCCCGAGGAGTGCTGCGGCGTGATGCTCGGCCGGATCGACCGCGCGAGCGGCCGAACCGAGGTGGTGCGGCTGGTGGCCCAGGAAAACCAGCGGGAAGACGAGCACCGTCACAACCGTTATCTGATCTCACCCGAGGCAGTGCTGCACGCCGACCGCGAGGCGCGAACGGCCGGGCTCGAGATCGTGGGCTACTACCATTCACACCCCGACCACCCGTCGCGGCCGAGCGACTTCGACCGCGACCACGCCTGGCCGGACCAGAGCTACCTCATCGTCGCGGTCGCGGGCGGCCAGCCGGCCACGGCGCAGAGCTGGAGGCTGCGAGACGATCGCAGCGCGTTCGAGGAGGAGACGGTGGAGGTGCCGTCCCCCAGGAGCCACGAATGAGCATCATCATCCAAATCCCCACACCTCTGCGCCGCTTCACCGGTGAGAGCGGCGAGGTCTCGGTCGACGCGACAACCGTCGGCGAGGCGCTGCTACGCCTGGTCGAGACGCACCCCGACCTACGGCCGCACCTCTACGCCAACGACGGCAAACTGCGCACGTTCGTGAACGTGTTCAAGAACGACGAGGACGTGCGCTTCCTCGAAAAGGACGCCACCTCGGTAGCGCCGGGCGACCGGCTCACGATCATCCCGTCGATCGCGGGCGGCAGCCGCCGGGATCGGACCAGTCGATGACCGCCGCAACCCTGCCCGAATCCCGCGCCACCCTCCCCGATCTCTCTGCCGAGGAGATCCGCCGTTACAGCCGCCATCTCATCCTGCCCGAGGTCGGCACCGTCGGCCAGCGCAAGCTCAAGGCAGCGAAGGTGCTGCTCGTCGGCACCGGCGGGCTCGGCTCGCCCAGCGGCATGTACCTCGCGGCCGCCGGCGTCGGCACCATCGGCGTCGTCGACTTCGACGTGGTCGACGCGTCGAACCTGCACCGTCAGCTCCTCTACGGCATGCGCGACATCGGCCGGCCGAAGCTCGAGGCAGCCGCGGCGCGCCTCCACGACATCAACCCCAACGTGCGCGTGGTGCCGCACGCCGTGCGCCTCGACTCGTCCAATGCGCTCGACGTCCTGCGCGACTACGACATCGTGGTCGACGGCACCGACAACTTCCCCACGCGCTACCTGGTCAACGACGCCTGCGTGCTGCTCGGCAAGCCGAACGTGTACGGCTCGATCTTCCGCTTCGAGGGACAGGTCTCGGTGTTCTGGGGGGCCAAGGGTCCCTGCTACCGCTGCCTGTTCGCGGAGCCGCCGCCTCCGGGGCTCGTTCCTTCGTGCGCGGAGGGCGGCGTGCTCGGCGTGCTGCCGGGGATCATCGGCTGCCTGCAGGCGAACGAGGCGATCAAGCTGATCGTCGGCGCCGGCGACCCGATGATCGGCCGTCTGCTGCTGTTCGACGCGCTGCGGCTCAGCTTCCGTGAGCTCAAGCTGCGCAAGAACCCCGAGTGCCCGATCTGCTCCGAGCACCCGACCCAGACCGAGCTCGTCGACTACTACGAGTTTTGCGGTGTGCCGACCCCCGAGGAAGCCGAGCAGGGCGACGCCGAGATCGACGTCACCGTGCAGCAGCTCGCCGGCTGGCTGCGCCGCGGCGACGCGGTCACAGTGGTCGACGTGCGCACCGACCAGGAGCGCGAGATCGCGACCATCGACGGCGCGCTGCACATCCCGGTGCAGGAGATCGAACGCCGGCTCGGCGAGCTCGACCAAGCGCACCGCGTCGTCCTCTTCTGCCACCACGGCCCCCGCTCCACCCGCGCCACCCACCTCCTACGCGGCGCCGGCTTTCCGAAGGCGTACAACCTCAAGGGTGGCATCGACGAGTGGAGTGTGGCGGTCGATGCGTCGGTGACGCGGTACTGACGCGGCCGGCCACCGAGTCTTGCGCATCGCGGCATCGATCTCGACCTGTTCCGGGAAGGACCCGGCGCCGCCAGCGTGCCCGCATCAAGCTTGCCCGCATCAGGCGCGCCCTGACGGGCTGCGCCCCAGACCGCCGAACGGGCCCCCGAGCCCGAGCGGCCCGCTGAGCAGGATCGAGGAGTCGAGGCCCCTCGAGAGAGGCTCTGGCACTACCGGCATCACCGACAAACTTTCCTGTCTTGACTACGTACATAGTCGGAGGCAGGATCACCCCCGTGAACACGACCACCGCCCCCCTCACCATCATCGACCGGCCCGACGCCGCCGCCGCGTTGGTCGACCCGATCCGCCAGCGCATCCTCGCGACCCTCGACCCGCCGGACTCAGCGGCCGGGGTCGCGCGCCGCATCGGGCTGGGGCGGCAGAAGGTGAACTACCACCTCCGCGAGCTCGAGAAGGTGGGGCTGGTCGAGGTCGCGGAGGAGCGCCGCAAGGGCAACTGCGTCGAGAAGGTGATGCGGCCGGTGGCACGGCGGTTCGTGATCTCGGCCGAGGCGCTGGGCGAGGTTGGGCTGGAGGATCCGAAGCGCGCGCAGGAGCGCTTCTCCTGGGCCCATCTGGTGGGCGTCGCCGCCCGCGCCATCCGCGACCTCGGCCTGCTCTCGCGTCGCGCGCAGGAGTCCGCCAAGGCGCTGCCCACGCTCTGCTGGGAGACCGAGGTACAGCTCGCCAAACGCCGCGATCTCGAGGCGTTCGCCGCCGATCTCACCGCGGCGATCGGCGAGGTGGTCGCGCGCCACCACGACGAGAAGACGAAGGGCGGACGCCGCTTCCGGCTGTTCGTCGGCGGGCACCCGGCAATCGATGCGTCGGGCGCAGGCGGCGCCCAACCACCACGAAACCAACCCGCCGAGAAGGAGAGCTCGTGAGCCGCAGCAAGGTCGAAAGTAGCAAGGTCGAAACCCGATCCGAGCCCGAACTGCGCGTCGAGACCCGCGGTGCCGAGCGCACGCTGGTGGCCGAGATCGTGATCGCCGCGCCTCCGGAGACCGTGTGGAAGGCGATCACCGAAGGCGAGAGCATCGCGAGCTGGTTCGCGTTCCAGGCCGCCAGCGACCCCCGCCCAGGTGGCTTCATCTTCCTGTCGTGGGACGGCGCTTGGGAGAGCCGCATGACGATCGACGCGATCGAGCCGCTGCGACGCTTGCGCCACTCTTGGCCGGTGACGGCCCCAGGGGGCGAGGAGGTCCAACTCGCGGTCGAGTATCGGCTCGAGGGGCGGGGCGGCGCTACGAGGCTGCGCCTGGTGCACAGCGGCTTCTCGTCCGACGAGAGCTGGGACGGCATCGTCGACTCCCACCGTCGCGGCTGGGGGTTCGAGCTCGGGAGCCTCCGCCACTACACCGAGAACCACCCCGGGCGTCGGCGCGGCCTCATCAAGGTGGAGGCGAAGGTGGAGTGTGGCGAGCAGGAGGCGTGGCGCCGAATGTGGTCGAGGGAGGGTTGGTTGGCGCACGGCTCTCTGAGCGACGTCGACGCCGGCCACCCCTATCAGGTGACCACGCGCGGCGGCCAGCACCTCGAAGGACGCGTGACGTTCCGCGAGGCGCCCACCGACCTCGCCGCGACCGTCGACAATCTCGACCGGGCGCTGCTGCGGTTCTCCATCGAGCGTTGGGAGGCCCCGCAGGACGAGCTCAAGGCGCGGCTGTGGCTCTTCTCGTGGACGATGAGCGACGCCGAGCGGGATCGGCTGCAGCAGAGCTGGCAGGGAGAGCTGGAGCGGGTGTTCGCTGTCAATTGAGCTAGCTACGATCCATCCGCGCGCAACACCGGTGCAGGCTCACGAAGGGAGCTCTCGCGTGCTCCGCTTCACGTGCAGAGCGTGGTACGATGCTGGGGGACCCAACACACGCTGGCCGTCGAGACCACGATCGACCCCCGGATCGTGCTCGGGAAACTCCGCGAAGCCTCTGGAGGCCTTACCCCTGGAGCCTCTGGACGTCGCCGGGCCGCGACGCGTCCGGTCTCGCAGAACCAGCCAGCAGAATGGAGAGGATTCCATGAAACCCAAAGTAATGATCTGCCTCGCGAGCCTCGTTCTCGTTCTTGGCGCAGTTCCAGCGCTCGCCGACGACACCGCAGCCCTGATCGCCCTCGACAAGCAGTGGGGCGAGGCCGGCACGAAGGGTGACACTGCCGCTGTCGCCAAGCTGCTCGCCGACAACCTGGTCTCGGTCACCGAGGCGGGAGTCCGCGGCAAGAAGGAACAGCTCGCGGACAACCAGCCGGCGCCGGCAGGCACCAAGTACGAGCCCACCAACTTCAAGGTGACGTTTCTCGACGCGAACACCGCGATCATGACCCACAACACCACAGGGGATGACGCCCACGTCAGCCTCCACGTGTGGTCCAAGAAGAGCGGCACTTGGCAGGTGGTCGCCACCTCGACGACGCCGGCGGCGACCGAATAGCCGAGCCGGGCGCCCGAGACGGACGCTCTGGCGACACGGAGGCGGCCGCCACCCAA
>DATLFI010000185.1:0-5471 GCA_035524895.1 Thermoanaerobaculia bacterium
CCGGCGGCTCGGCGTTGGCGCGTGAGCGGTGGCGATGCTGGGTCACACGCTTCGCGAGCGCAACACCGCAGACGGCCCCACGCCGCCCCCTACCAGAGCCGCGCAGCGGCGACGTCGGTGCAGGCAAGCTGCCCGGGGCAGCTTGCCTGCACCCACCCCTTGGGGCGCGGGGGTTTCGTGACCCCGACTGCGTTGGGCCTCCTGCACGATGGCACCGCATCGCGTTCGTCGGCCACGCCTTGCCACCGGCCGCAGATCCCCGCGCGCAGCCTCACGCGGGTTTCACCACGGGCTGCCAGGCTGCTCGCGGCGATCTGACAGACTCCCGAACGAAAGCTCGTTCTGGAGCGAGTCGTGGAGGTAGCGGAGATGCCGATCTCGAGCCGTCGTGACCTGCTTCGCGCGACAGCGGGAGCGCTCGCCGCGCTGAGCTCATTCCCAGCCGGAGCAACGCGTCTCGGTGCCGCCGCGAGCGCCGTCCGCACTCCCGCGCAGGGGCCCGAGCTCGCGCCGGCCTTTCGCATCTCGCTCGCCCAGTGGTCGCTCCACCGTTCGATCTTCGGTGACGCCATCGGGGACTGGGAGCGCTTTCGGCGCGCCCTCGACACGGATCCCGATTCGGTGCTCCGGGGCGAGCTCGATCCACTGGACTTCGCTGCCGCCGCTCGCTCGCTCGAGATCGACGGCATCGAGTACGTAAACACGTTCTTCTTCGGCCGCGCTCGGGACCGTGCCTATCTCGAGCGCCTCCGCGGGCGGGCCGACGAGCATGGCGTCAAGAGCCTGCTCATCATGTGCGACAACGAGGGCGCGCTCGGGGATCCCGACGAGGCGGCGAGGATCCAGGCCGTCGAGAGACACGAGAAGTGGTTGGAGGCCGCGGCGTTCCTCGGCTGCCACGCCATTCGCGTCAACGCCCAGAGCTCCGGCAGCTTCGAGGAGCAGCAGCGCCTGGCCGCCGACGGCCTGCGCAAGCTGTGCGAGGTCGCGGAGCGCTACAGCATCGACGTGCTGGTCGAGAACCACGGTGGCCTGTCGAGTCACGGCCGCTGGCTCGCCGGAGTGATGTCGATGGCAGACCACCACCGGCTCGGAACCCTGCCCGACTTCGGCAACTTCCGCCTGCAGGGCGAGGAGTGGTACGACCGCTACCAGGGGGTCGCCGAGCTGATGCCCTGGGCGCGGGCGGTGAGCGCCAAGAGCCACGACTTCGACGAATCAGGCGACGAGACCTCCACAGACTTCCGGCGCATGCTGCGGATCGTGCTCGATGCGGGCTACAGCGGCTGGATCGGCATCGAGTACGAGGGGCGCCGCCTCGACGAGCGCGAGGGAATCCGCCGCACGCGCGACCTGCTGCGGCGCCTCGCGGAAGAGCTTCGGAGCACCGGCACCTCCGGTCCATAGGATGCCGCGGCCGCAGCCGGCTCGCCTGCCGACGCAGCCGCCGTCCCACGCATGGACCAGACACTCGTCCTCGTACTGGCGCCGCTCGTGGTGCTCCTGCTTGCCAAGGAGTGGGCGTCGCTCGAAGTGGTGGCGCTCGGCCTCATCGTGGTGCTCGCGGCGTCCGGCATCCTCACGCCGACCGAGGCGCTCGCCGGCTTCGGCAGCGAGGCGGTGCTGGCCATCGCCTCGCTCTTCGTGCTCACCGCAGGCATCCAGCGCAGCGGCCTGCTGGAGGACCTCGGCAAGCACCTGGAGCGGCTGGCCGCGCGAGGCCCCAGGCTCCTCGCCGCAACGCACCACGGTGTCGTCGCGGCGGTGTCCTCGGTGGTCAGCAACACGGCCTGCACCGCGACCTTCATCCCGGTCACTCTCGCGCTGGCGCGCGCCTCCAAGACGCCGGCCGCGCACCTGCTGATGCCGCTGGCGTTCGCGTCGATGTTGGGCGGCTCGCTGACCCTGATCGGCACCAGCACCAACCTGATCGTCTCGAGCTTCCTGGCCAGCCACGACCTGCCCCCGCTCGGGATGTTCGAGATGCTCCCGGTCGCGGCGCCGATCGCGCTGCTCGGACTGCTCTACCTGACGTTCGCCGCGCCTCTCCTGCTCCCATCTCGGGGGGAGCCCGAGCTCGAGCAGGCTTACTCCCTGCGAAGCTACCTGAGCGAAGTGCGGGTGCTACCGGGCTCCCCCCTGTCCGACCGCACCATCACCGAGGCTGACATCGGCCAGCGGTGGAGGGTGCAGCTGCTCTCGGTCACCCGGGCCAGCCTCAGCATGCCGCCGGCTCCCGAGGCAACACTGCTCACCGGCGACCTGCTGCTCGTCGAGGGAGCTTCCCACGATCTGGCGAAGATGGCTCGAGAACGTGGCCTCGAGCTCTCGGCAGAAGGAGTCGGTCTGCCAGAGGTGGTGGGCGGACAGCGACTCGAGCTGGTGGAGGTCCTGCTGCTGCCGCGCAGCGGCATCGCCGGTCGCACGCTGGCCCAGTCGGGCTTCCGCCAGCGCTGGGGAGCCCGTGTGCTGGCGCTCTACCGCCACGGGGAGGCGCAGGCGCACCGGCTCGGCGAGGAGCGGCTGCGGGTCGGCGACGTGCTGCTCGTGCAAGGCGATGCGCCCGCGATCGAGCGGCTCGCTTCGCAGCCCGGCCTCCTGGTGCTCAGCCGGCGCTCGCCGCCCGCGCGCCATGCCCGCGTCAGTGCCTTGATCGTGCTGATCGCGGTGGTGGCTCTGGCGAGCCTCGGAGTGCTCGCGACACTGCCCGCCTTGCTGCTCGGTTGCTGGCTCCTGCTGCTGACGCGCGCCCTCACCGCCGAGGAGGCCTACCGCGCGATCGACTGGCGACTCCTGGTCCTGATCGCCGGCATGATCGCCTACGGCCGAGCGTTCGAGACCACCGGGGCCGCCGGGACGATCGCCGAGGCGGTCACTGGCGCCCTCGGCGGCCTGGGCGTCTACGGCCTGCTCGGCGGCATCTACCTGATCACGATGCTGCTCACCCAGGCGATGTCGAACCAGGCGGCGGCGCTGGTCACACTTCCCGTCGCGCTGACCGCCGCAGCCGAGGCCGGCATCGACCCGCGCGCAGCCGCCGTCACCGTGGCGCTCGCGGCCTCGCACTCCTTCCTCACTCCCCTCGAGCCGTCCTGCCTGCTCGTCGCGAGCCCGGGCCGCTACCGGTTCTCGGACTTCCCGCGCCTCGGGCTGGCGCTCACAGCCATGGCAATGGCGATCACGGTGGCGCTGGTGCCGGAGTTCTGGTCGGGCTGAGCTCGGACGAAGGATCCGGAGGCCGGGCAGTCCTGAAACTCCGTGGCAAGGGACTCGGAAGCGCTCCATGTGTGAGCGTGATCCGCACCACGTCCCCTACTCGGGCGACGGCGTCTCCTGCAAGAAGGTCGCGACCACCCGATTCCATGCCTCCGGCATCTCGAAGTACGGCGAGTGGCCCGCTCCGGGTATCTCGACGACGCGCGCGCCCGGGACGCGCGCCGCGGCGGCGCGAATGAGCCCGGGCGGAAAAATCGCGTCCTCGGTGCCGACCAGGAACAGCACCGGCATCGCGAGCCGGCGGAGCTCGGTGTCGGCAACCGTGGTATTGCGCATCAGCGCGCCCATCTCGGCGGGCGCGTTCGGCGCGACGCTGCCGATCGCCCGATAGAGGAAGGCCCGCACCGGGTCGCGGCGGCCGAGGTCGTCGTCGAGCGCCGGGTGCCGATCGATCGGCACCCCGGCCATCGCCTGCGGGGTGCGTCCCTCGGCAGCCAGACGGTCGAAGATCGCGAGCAGCTCGGGCGAGGAGATGCCGCCGGGAGAGTCGGCGAGCACCAGCGAGCGAGTGCGTTCGGGATGGTCGAGAGCGAAGCGCAGGGCGATCCAGCCACCCATCGATTGGCCGACGACGTGGGCGCGCTCGACCTCGAGGTGATCGAGCACCGCGAGCAGGTCGCGCGCCGAGGCGGCGAAGCCGAGCTCGCCGGTGGTGCGGGTCGAGCGGCCGAACCCGCGGGAGTCCCAGGTGATGACACGGAACCGCGCAGCCAGCTCGGGCACCTGTTGGAACCAGATCGCGTGGTTGCCGCCCAGCCCGTGGGCCAACACGAGCGCCTCACCGTCGCCGGTGCTCTCCCAGTAGATGCGCTCACCGGCGCTCTCGACGAAGCCCGACTCCTGCATCAGCGGCCGATCGAGACGCGGGCGCGGCACCGGCGCCGCCACGAGGCCTCGGCTGGCGATGCACTCGATCTCCACCGCGGCTCCCAGCACCAGCGACGCCACGCCGACCGTGGTGCGGGCCGGGGGGTCCTGGCCGGTACGCTCGCCGAAGAACTCGAGGTAGGTCTCGTTCATGACCGGAAAGTCCGCCAGGTCTACGAGGTACACGTTGCACTTCGCGACCCGGTCGAGCGAGGTACCGGCGCCCTCGAGGATCCGCGCGATGTTGCGGAGCGTCTGGCGCGTCTCCTCGCGCACGCCGCCGTCGACCAGCTCGTCGGAGCCTGGTCTGGTGCCGAGGGTGCCCGAGACGAACACCAGGTCGCCGACCACGGTGGCGTGGGAGAACGACGGCAGCCGGCCGAGGTCGTCGAGGATCACGCGCTCGGGCGGCTGTGCGAGGACCGGCGAAGTGACGAGGAACGCGGCCAAGGCGAGGCTGCAGCGAGCCAGGCCCTCACCCCGGGCCCCTCTCCCAGAGGGAGAGCGCTTCGACGCGGAACCACTCGCGACCCAAGAGAAGAGATCGCCGCTGCGGCCCTCGCCCCTGGCCCCTCTCCCTAAGGGAGAGGGGAAGATGGTGCTGCTCGACGTCTCGGTCACCACGCCCCGACGTTCTCCATCGACCGCCAGGGGTCCTGCGGCGGTAGCGCGTCACCCTCCTGGAGCAGCTCGACCGAGATCCCGTCGGGCGAGCGAACGAACGCCATGCGGCCGTCGCGCGGTGGCCGCGAGATGGTCACTCCGCTGTCGCGCAGGCGAGCGCACGCCTCGTAGATGTCGTCGACCTTGAACGCCAGGTGGCCGAAGTTGCGACCTCCCTGGTACTCCTCGGAGTCCCAGTTGTACGTCAGCTCGACCATCGGCGCCTGCTCGGCGCGCGCGCGATCGACGTCGCGTGGCGCGGCGAGGAAGATTAGGGTGAAGCGCCCCTGCGGCACCTCGCGCCGGTACACCTCGACCATGCCGAGCTTGCGGCAGTAGAAGTCGAGGGACTCGTCGATGTCACGGACCCGGACCATGGTGTGGAGGTAGCGCATCGGAGACTCCCGTGCCGAACCGAGGCGAGCCACCGACGGCGCCTCGACGAGTTGCTGGCCAGCTCGGCAAGGATAGCCTGCCGAGCCGGCCGCCTTCGTCGACAACCCCGAAACCACCAAGCCAGCAGCAGCAGCAGCGGCGCCAACGAAGGGACGCCGGAGCTGCTGCTACTCCCGATCGGCCACACTCAAGGACCGCTCGAGGCAGCCACGTCCTTCGAGGTGATGTCGATGGTGATCATGAAGCCGTTGGTGCCGCGGTACTCGAAG
>DATLFI010000186.1:0-5768 GCA_035524895.1 Thermoanaerobaculia bacterium
GCCGATGACCGCCCGGCCGACCCGGCAGGTCAGGCCGATGACCTCGCCTTCGCGGTTCCTGAGCGCCGAGATCCGGTGGAGGGTGCGCTCGATGCCGGCCCGGTTGTCGTCGCCGAAGCGGCCGACCCGCGCGACCACCGAGGCGAGCTCCTCGCGCGACACCGGGTCCTCGCCCACCTCGAGCACCCGGCCCGGGAACCGCGCCTCGGGCAGCCGCCCGAGGTCGAGCACCACCTCGAGCAGGTCCTCCCGGTCCGGCGAGCGCTCGATCGCCTGGCGGATCGCCGGCGGCATCACCTCGAGCAGCAGCTCGAGGTCGTCGGTGACGCTGCGCTGGACCGTGGGCGCTTCCAACATGGCGGCCTCCCGTCCCCCGGGGTCCATTCTCCCACGGTCCAACCCCACCGTGTGCCCGATGCCTAAAACACTTGGACCGAACGACTTATCAGCGCCCCAGGAGACGACTCGACTGCGAGCCCTGACTCGCTCTGATCCTTTCGCTCCGGCACTCCGGGCCGAAGCTCGGAGCGTGGAGACGGCGCCACCCCCGGCCATGGAAGACGAAATCTCAGGCGAGGCATGGGGGGGGGTGAGGGTGACCTCGCGATGGGGGTCGCGATGCTCTAGAGCGCAGCCAGAGCTGGACGCCGTATGATGTCAGCCGTGACGGCGACCACCACGAAGTCCGCTTCGAGGGACCGAACCGCCAGCGCCGTTAGATCGAGGTATACGGTCGGGCGCAGTCGGGTGCTGTCGAGCTCACTGGTCCCGCGGTGGACGAGCAGCGCCACCTCGCCGAGCGCACCTGGCTCTCTGCGGTGGCCGATTCCAGGGGCGAGCGCCCACGGCTTCGAATCATCCAGGAGGAGCGAGGTGACCGAATGACTGCGAGCCCGCCCCGCCCGGAACCAGGTGCCAGGTGGCTGCGGTGCGACCTGCACGTGCACACGCCGTTCGATGGCGAAAAGAAGTTCGGGGAGGACATCCGCGGAGCCATTGAGGCGTTCAGGAAGGAGGATGCCAGGAGGCTTGCGGGAATCGCCGAGCGCTTCGTTGAGGCATGCCGGGCGGCCGATGCCGGCCACGGGATGGATCTCGTCGCCCTCACGGACCACAACAGCATCGAAGGCTTCAAGCGGCTCCAGCCGCAGTTCGAGTCCATTGCGCAGCGCGCGCGAGACGAACGGCAGCCGATGCCCGACATCCTGCCCGGTGTCGAGTTCAGCGTCGGCGGCGAGCGCCCCATTCACTTTCTTGTCGTTTTTGCTGTCGAAACGCGACCTGAGGACATCGAAGGCGCAATCCGCCACGCGTTCCAGGAGCGCGACCCTTTCGACCCCAAGACCGGAACTCCCCGCGCGACCGGAGAATCGGTCGGCACCTTTCTCGATCGCCTTTACAGGTACGCCAAGCCTTCCACGGGCGAAAGGAACCTACGCTTCGTTCTTCTTCCGGCGCATGCTGATGGTGATCGGGGAGTTGCACGGGAATCCGGGGCTCGCGCCCTTCGTGTAGCCACAAGCCTGTGGGACGAGATGAAAGGCCACCTCCGCCAGTGGGCCGTGGCACGAACGGACTGGAATGGGTTCGAAACCACGCAGCCGTTCGATCGTTTGCCCCAGGCCTTCCAGGATCTGCTATGCCGGTGGACGGTAGCTAAGAGGGGCGACGACTGGGACCGTCTCACCGAGACCCAGAAATTGCGTGTTCGAGAGCAGCGCCACTGGCCGCTCGTCGAGTGCTCCGATCCTCATCGCTACGAGGCGATCGGCAGTCGCTTTACGTGGCTCAAGATGGAAGTGCCGGACGTGGAAGGGATCCGCCTCGCCCTTCTCGACCCGGAATCGCGCCTGCGCCGCATGGCGGAGGGACCCCCGGGGCGCGCCTATCCGCGCATCCAGAGGCTCAGCATCCAACGCACCGACTTTTTCGAGGATATCGACATTCCCCTCAACCCGTGCCTGACGACGCTCATCGGCGGACGCGGCACGGGAAAGTCCACGGTGATCGAGTACCTGCGCCACGCTCTCGATCGCGTGAGGAAGGAGGATCTCCCCGAAGACGAGCCCGGCGATCTCCGGGAGACCGGGCTGTCCATCCGTAGATCTGTACTGTCCATCCTGGACGCAAAGAGCGAGCGGGACTTCGCGCGTACCAAGGGCACGTTGCTGCCGGATCATGAGGTCACGGCGGATGTCGTCGTGGCGGAACGAGTGTACCGCCTCCGCCGCACGGCGTCCGGCCTCGAGGTCATTCCGGATCCGGATCAGCCCGGTGCTGAGCCGGTACCGCTTGACGTCCGTAGCCTGCTCGCTGCGCGGATCCTCTCGCAGCGGCAGATCGCGAGAATCGCCCGCGACCCCGCCTCGCAGCGAAGGGAGCTCGACGCGCTGATCGATCCCGATCGGGTACGGGACCTCGAGAACCGGCGTCGAGCGATCGCGGAGACCCTGGCCCAGCTTCAAGCCACCCGCACGCGCCTCACGGAGCGGGGCGCGAAGCTCCCGTCGGTGGCGACCGAGCTCCAGAAGGTCCGCGACCAGATCGCGTTTCTCGAAGGCGGTGGTCGCAAGGAGGTGCTCACTCGGTTCGATAGCTACGAGCGTGAACGCCGCTGGCTGGAGGAGATTCAGCAAGAAGCGGAGCGGCTGGCCGCTGAGCTTGACGATGTGGCCGAGACGACCGAGCCGACGGACCTAGGCGCCGGCGTACCTCCCGGCACCACGCCAACGGCTGCGTGGCTTCGGACGGTGGCAGAGCGAGTAACTGCTTCGCGACAAGAGGCCGCGGGCGCCCTGCGCGGTCACGCAGAGGCACTGCGAGCGCTCCGAGCTACGGTCGCGCAGGAGCAACAGGAGCAGTGGCGAGAGCCTTTCGACGAGGCGCGCCGCGCCTACGAAGCGCTCAGAGAGGAGATGACTTCCCAGGGCGTCGACTTTGCGCAGCACGAGAAGCTCTTGCAGCGGCGAGCCCTGCTCGAGCGCGAGCAAGCCTCGCTGCAGAAAACCGGGCAGGAGCTCGAGGAGATCGACCGGAAGCTCCGGGAAGCCCGACTGCAGCTCGTGGAAGCTCATGAGAGCACCCTGGCGGCTCGCCGGGAGCGGGCCGACACGCTAGAGGACATGGACGCAGACGTCCGGCTGGAAGTGCTCGGCTTCCGTGATCGCGAGGACTTCGAGTCGCGCCGGGAGCAGTGGTTCGGGGGCGCGGGTCTCCAGGAGCGAGACTGGTCGGCGCTCTGCGAGTACGTCTTCGATCCGCAGGGACAGGTCCCCGAGCGGATCTGGGCGCTGGTCGATGCGATTCGCGCGGACCTCCAGGCAACGGCCTTGCAGAGTGCCCCGGTCGCCCCGGCCGACTCGCGAGTCGCCAGGCTGGTAGGCGACCGTTTGACCGGGCACTTTTTCCGTTCGCTCGAGAGGGGAGAGCGAATCCGCCTGGACGAGATGGAGCGCTTCCTGCCGGAGGATCTCGTAAGAGCGCAGGTCCGCGCGCCAGATGGCTCCTTCAAGACCATCGAGACGGGCTCGGTCGGTGAGAAGAGCACCGCAATCCTGAGCCTGCTGCTCTCGGCTGGAGACCAGCCCATCATTATCGATCAGCCGGAGGACGATCTCGACAACCAGTACGTCTACAATGTCGTCGTGGACCTTTTGCGGCGACGGAAATTCTCCCGCCAAGTCATCATTGCGACCCACAACGCGAACATCCCGGTGAACGGCGACGCCGAGCTGATCGTTGCGCTCGGAGTGAAGGATCGTTTGGGAGTCGTCCTTGGAGCCGGCAGCATCGACCGCCCTGACATCAAGGACCACGTCAGCCTGATCATGGAGGGCAGCGCCGAGGCCTTCCGGCTGCGGCGCGAGCGCTACGGGTACTGAGAGGGAGCGCCAGTCATGTTCGACACGCTGGACGAGATCCGCAGGCAGCTCGAGGCCGGGGAGGACGCCCGGGCCGAGTTCAAGGAAGTGGTACTCGGCGGCCGTGGAGTGCGCTCGCCCAATACCGAGGATATGGCTGGTGAGATGGTCGCGTTCGCGAACGCCGACGGCGGTGTCCTTTTCCTAGGTGTGGACGATGCCGGGGTCGTACGTGGGCTGCCGGACCACCGCACCGCTGACGTCGAGAGGTGGGTCGTCAACGTGGCCACCGACAGTTGCGACCCACCGATCCGGCCGATCCTACGAAGAGAGCTGCTGCCCGCACCCAGCGGCCCGGACGCCCTGGTGATGCTCGTGGAGATCAGACGAGGGCTCTACGTCCATCGCACAGGCGGGGGCCGGTATTACGTGAGGGTCGGATCCACCAAACGGGACCTCGCCGCCGCAGAGCTCGCGCGGTTATTCCAGCAGCGCGGCCGGGCCTTCGTCTTCGACGAGCAGCCCGTCCCGCCAGCGACGATCGATGACCTCGACAGTCAAAGCCTCGAAGCCTACTTCGCCAATGGCCCAAGGCCAATCCCGTGGTCGGACTTGTTGCGGAACACCCGCATACTGGCAACGGGCGAGGATGCGGTGGAGCATCCTACCGTGGCGGGCCTACTTGCGTTCGGGAAAACGCCCACGCGGCATCTACCGTCGGCCTACTTCGAGGCTGCAGTGTACCGCGGCGTCAACCTCACATCCGACGACCTCGTGCATTCGGAGAGAATCGAGGGCCGGGCCGATGCCCAGATCGACGACGCGACAGCATTCGTGGAGCGCTTCTTGCTGCGGCCTGCGCGCAAGCACGCCGGCCGCGAGGACTTTCCCCAATACAACCTCGACGCGAGCCACGAGGCCATCGTGAACGCTGTCGCGCACCGCGACTACTCGATTGCAGGCTCGAAGATCAGGCTGTTCCTCTTTGCGGATCGACTGGAACTCTACAGTCCCGGGGCGCTGCCGAACACGCTCACGATCGAGACGATGTCCTTCCGCGTCTTCACGCGCAACCAGCTCCTAGTCAGCTTCCTCTCGCGGATGAAGAGCCGCCGAACGGGCCGCGCGTTTCTGGAATCGCGGGGTGAGGGTGTTCGCCGGATCCTCGAGGCCAGCGAGGCGCATTCGGGCCAACGGCCGGTGTACGAGCTGTTCGGCGAGGAGCTGCGCTTGACGATCTGGGCGAAGCCGTCGCCGCATGAGACCAGGCAGCCGAGCGTACAGGAGGACTGAGGCAGGAGATCTGGTGGGCGCCCTTGCTCGAACCTGTGGCCTGCGACTCGGCCAGGGCCTTGTCTTCACCGGGCCCCCGGATGATCTTCGGGTCACGGGACGTCGACCCCACCCTCCGCGATCGAGGCCTCGTCGAGGTCGGCGAGCCAGCCCTCCAGCTCGTGGGCTACCGGCCGGAGGTCGCGGCGGACCGCCTCCAGGTTGAGCCGGAGGAGCCAGCCGAAGAACAGGACCACCACGGCGGCGTACCCCACCTTGAACAGCGGTGCCACCGGCGCGCCGGCCATGAACAGGATGACGCCGGCGCCGAGCGGTGCGAGGTACCACCAGGCGACGCTCCCGAGGAGCCCCTCCTGGGCGCGGATGCGGTCGAGCTCCGCCCGCAGCGACTGCGCGAGCGGCAGCCCCGGGTCAGGAAGGCGGCGCCGCGGCAGGCGCAGGCGGACGGGGATGACGACGCAGGCGAGGGCGACGATCGCCGCCTCCGGCCGGCCGGTGACCCTGTCCTTCGAAGAGGTGCAGCACCTGGAGTGGGTATGAGCTCGGTTATATTCAGGCCATGAAGACGGCGGTCTCCATCCCCAACCCGGTCTTCGAGGCGGCAGAGGAGCTAGC
>DATLFI010000187.1:0-22396 GCA_035524895.1 Thermoanaerobaculia bacterium
GCAAGCTCTCCGATCGCATGTCGGTCGAGGACTGCCTGCGCGCGGTCGACCAGAGCGGGGCGCCGACCGTCTCGATCTGCGGCGGCGAGCCCACGGTCTATCCCGAGCTTCCCGAGCTGATCGAGGAAGTCATCGCGCGCAAACGGCACATCTACCTGTGCACCAACGCGCTGCTCCTCGACAAGAAGGTGTTCGGCCGCATCGCGCCGCACAAGCGCCTCACCATCAACGTCCACCTCGACGGCATGAAGGAGACGCACGACTACGTGTGCGACCGCGAGGGGGTCTTCGACAAAGCCGTGGAGATGATCCGCGAGGCGAAGGAGCGCGGCTACCACACCACCATCAACACCACGGTGTTCAAGGAGACCAAGGTCGAGGAGGTCGAGGAGGTCTGCAAGTTCGTCTCCGACCTCGGCATCGACGGCATCCTCATCTCACCGGGATACCACTACGAGTCGGTGGACCGCAACATCTTCCTGACCCGTCAGGACATCCGCGACAAATTCGAGCGCATCCTCGCGCTCTCGAAGCGCTACCGCATCATGTCGACGCCGATGTTCCTCGAGTTCGCCGCCGGCAAGCGCGACTACCAGTGCTCGCCGTGGAGCACGGTGACCCGCACGCCGCTCGGTTGGAAGGGGCCCTGCTACCTGATCGGCAAGCGCTTCTACGAGACGTGGGACGAGTTCTGGAACGGCGTCGACTGGGAGTACTGGGAGTCGCGCCAGGATCCCCTTTGTCAGAATTGCGCCATGCACTCGGGCTTCGAAGCTTCGGTCGTGCGCAACCTGCACAAGAGCCCCATGGACGTCGTGCGTCTCGCCGCCTGGCATCTGGGTTGAGCGCGGTAGGCGCGTGATCGTGGGCACGGCGCCGACGCTGGTCACCGGCGGCACCGGCTTCGTCGGCGCGCACCTGGTGCGCGCGCTGCTGGAGCGAGGCGACCGCGTGCGGTGCCTGGTGCGGGCGAACAGCGATCGCCGGAACCTGGACGGTCTCGACGCCGAGCTCTACGAAGGCGACCTGCGCCACCGCGCGAGCCTCGAAGGAGCGCTCGCCGGCTGCCGGGCGCTCTACCACTGCGCCGCCGACTATCGCCTGTGGAGCCGCGACCCGCGCGAGCTCTATGCCACGAACGTCGACGGCACGCGCCATCTGCTCGAGGCAGCGCGAGACGCAGGCGTCGAGAAGGTCGTCTACACCAGCTCGGTGGGTGCGCTGGGCCTCGAGCCCGGCGGAACGCCGGCGCACGAGGGGACGCCGGTGTCGCTCGAGCGCATGATCGGCCACTATAAGCGCTCGAAGTACCTCGCGGAGCGCGTCGCCGAGGAGGCGGGGCGTGCCGGACAGTGGGTGGTGATCGTCAATCCCTCGACGCCGATCGGCGACCTCGACCGCAAGCCGACTCCCACCGGCCAGGTGATCGTCGACTACCTCAACCGCCGTATGCCCGCCTACGTCGACACCGGCCTCAACTGGATCGACGTGCGCGACGTGGCGCGCGGTCATCTGCTGGCCGAGGAGCGCGGGCGCTCCGGCGAGCGCTACATCCTCGGCCACCGCAACCTGACCCTGCGCCAGGTCCTCGACCTTCTAGCGGAGATCTCGGGCCTGCCGCGCGTGCGCCTGCGTCTGCCCCACTCGGTGCCGTTGGCGTTCGCGGCGGTCTCGACCGGCTGGGCTCGGCTGACCGGGCGGCCGCCGAGGGTGTCGCTCGAGAGCGCGCGCATGGCGCGCTACCGGATGTTCTTCGACGCAGGCAAGGCGGTGCGCGAGCTCGGCCTGCCGCAAGGGCCCGTGGAGGAGGCGTTGGAGCGCGCGGTGCGGTTCTTTCGCGACCACGGGTACGTGCAGGCATGAGGGGAGCCCCGGTCGTTTTCATCGCCGCGATGCGCGCCGAGCTCGGGCCCGTTCTAGAGGCGCTGCGCCGGCCTGCCACGAGTCGCCGGGGTGGTCAGACGTTCCTCACCGGAGAGCTCGACGGGCGGCCCGCCCTGCTCACCTGGACCGGCGTCGGCGCTCGCGCCGCGGATGCGGGCGCGCGCTGCGCCCTCGAGCGCGTGGTCGAGCTCGGGTGGACCGACGCGAGGCTCTTTGCCGTCGGCGTCGCGGGTGGGCTCAGCCCCTCGGCGAAGCTCGGCGAGGTCTTCGCCTTCCACACCTGCCGGCGCTTCGACGCGGGCGACCGCGAAACGGGGCGCCTGGAGCTCACCGTGCCCTCGGGAGGGATCCCGCGCGCCGAGCTCTTGACCCTCGACCGCGTCGTCGCCGAGCCGGCGGCAAAAACAGAGCTGTGGCGGCGACTCGGCGAGCCAGCGGCCGCCGCCGTCGACATGGAGACCTACTACGTCGCCGCGCGCCTGGCCGCCTCCGGGCGAGACGTGCTGGCGGTACGCGCGATCAGCGACGGGCCGGCCGACGGCCTGCCAGCGTGGCTCGCCGCCTGCGCCGGACCCGACGGCGGGCTGTCGCAGACTCGGGTGGCGATGGGCGTCCTGGCGCGGCCCAGGTCGGCTCCGGCACTCCTCGACCTCCGCCGCCGGGTCGCTCTCGCCTCGGAGCGGCTGTGCGCCACTTTGCGCGAGCTGATCGAGGGGGGGCGTTGAGCTCGCGACGGTCGTTCCGCGGCGTCGCGGCGCTCGTCGCGCTGCTGCTCGGCCTCGCCGCGGGCGCGTGCTCCTCGTCGAAGCCGCAACGCCCGCACCGCCCCGATCTGCCGACCCGGATCGGCGGCAAGCGCACGCTCATCGTGAGCATGGACGCCGTTCCCTTCACGGCGATCGACCGTCTCGCGCGGGCGGACGGCGCGCGCCCGTTCCGGGATCTCAGCCCACCCGTGCCGCTGCTGAGCTCGTTCCCTTCGAGCACCACGCTCGCGTTCACCGGCATCTTCGAGCCGTTCGGTCTGGAGCGGCCGCCCGGCTACGAGGCCCGTTTCTACGACCTCGATCTGGGACGCGTGCGCGGCGGCGGTCTCTTGAGCTACCAGAAGATCCGCTTCTCGTGGCGTGAGTTCTTCGACTGGAAGACGCATGGGCTGTTCGGCAAGTGGGTCAGCTACGTGCTGCCGGGTCGGTTCGCGCGCCAGGAGGTGCGACGCGCGGTCGAGGCTTTCCTCGAGAGCGACCACGACCCCTACTTCGTCTACATCGGGGCCACGGATGGAGTGGCTCACCTCCACGGGCCAGGCGGCTTCGAGAACGTGTTCCTCGAGCTGGAGCGCGAGCTCCGCGTAGCGAGGTCTCGCGAGGATTTCTTCACGGTGGTGCTGTCGGACCACGGCGTGGGCCCTGTGGAGGATCGTGCTCCGGCCCTGCGCAACGTCCGCAAGGCGGTGCGCCGTACCTTGCGCGCGGCCGGCTACCGAATCTCCTCGCGCGCCGGCGACGACCGTGTGGCGCTGGTGCCGTTCGGTCTGCTCTCGAGCTTCGCGATCTTCGGCGCCAGCGAGCGGAGCGGGGATCTCGCCGAGGTCCTCTCTGCGACCGACGGCGTCTCGGTGTGCGCGGCTCCGGACGGCGACGGGTGGGTGGTTCGCGATGGCGAGGAGCTAGCCCGTATCGAACGCCGCGGAGCGGCCGACTCGTCCCAGTGGCGTTACCAGGTGGTCGCGGGCGACCCGCTCGAGTACCAGGACCTGGCCGGAGCCTGGCGCGACTCGAGCGAGTGGCTCGCCCGCACCGCGGAGCGGCGCTTCCCCGACGCCCTCCACCGCATCGCGCGCTCGTTCGACCTGGTCGAGAATCCCGCGTCGGCGCTGTGCAGCACCTCGGCGGGGCACATGTTCGGTCCGTGGACCACGGACCTCGTGGGTCGGCTCACCGTCGGCGCGCTGCGCTGGACCCACGGCGCACTGGAGCGTCCGGACACCTGGGGTTTCTTCATGACCGATCATCCCCATCTGCTGCGCGAGGGCGCGGTCCGCTTCGACGAGGCGCTGGTGGGACTCGTCGCGGGGACCGCCCGTGAGCCGGCGCCCCGACCGAGGTCGGGCTCGACGAGCGGTGCCGCCGCGGCGCCACGCGGTTCCGCTCGGCTCGCGCCGCCGAGCGGGACCGAGCGAGCGTGCGAACAACTCCGATAACCTGTGAACCGAAATGGCTCGCTCCCTCGCACTCCAACGCTTGCGGCCGTGATCGAATCTCGGCCTGCCCAAGAGCCCGCCGCCTCCGAGCCGCCCGAGCCGCCCGAGCCGCCCGAGCGCGACCGCAAGGCCGAGCACATCGCGCTCGCGCTGGAGGAGCGCATGCAGGTGCGGCGCGGGGCCTTCGACCGGCTCGCCTTCGAGCACTGCGCGCTGCCCGAGATCGACATGGAGGAGATCGACACCTCGTGCGAGCTCTTGGGCAAGCGGCTCGGCGCGCCGCTGCTGGTCTCGAGCATGACCGGCGGCACCGGGGAGGCCGCGCGCATCAATCGCCATCTCGCCGAGGCCGCCGAGGAGCGCAGGATCGCGATCGCGGTCGGCTCGCAGCGCAAGGCGATCGAGGATCCGGTCACCGCGGCGAGCTTCGAGGTGCGCCGGTACGCGCCAACCGTGCCCGTGCTCGGCAACCTCGGAGCCGTCCAGCTCAACTATGGCTTCGGCGTCGAGCACTGTCGCGGTGCCCTCGAGATGATCGGCGCGGATGCGCTGGTGCTGCACCTGAATCCGCTGCAGGAGGCGATCCAACCCGAAGGGCAGACGCGATTCGCGCGGCTGCTGCCCAGGATCGCCGAGATCGTGGATGGGCTCGGCGCGCCGGTGGTCGTCAAGGAGATCGGCAGCGGGCTGTCGGAGCCCGTCGGCCGCGAGCTGCAGCGCGTGGGGGTGCGGATCCTGGACACAGCGGGCGTCGGCGGCACGAGCTGGGCGCGCATCGAGGCCGCGCGCGCCGACGACTTCGACATCGGCGAGCTGTTCGCCGATTGGGGTATCCCAACGCCCGACTCGATTCGCGCGCTCGCGCGCATCCCGGGTATCCAGGTGATTGGCTCGGGAGGCATCCGCCACGGTCTCGACGTCGCCAAGGCGATCGCGTTGGGAGCGGATCTGACGGGTATGGCGTACCGCTTCCTGGGGCCGGCGCGGCAATCAGCCGCCGCGGTCGTCGAGAAGATCGACCGCACCGTGCGCGAGCTGAAGATCGCAATGTTCTGTGTCGGCGCGCGCAACCTCGCCGAGCTGCGCCGCGCGCCGCTGCGCGACGTGTGGGAGCCGGCGCCGTGAGCGTCTCGAGGGAAGGCCTCGACCCGAGCGCGGGAAGCGACCGCGGAGCTCCGGGCGCGGTCGAGCCTCCCGGCCCGCCGGCGCCGAGCCAGGAGGCGCTAGCGTTGGAGCGCGAGAACGCCGCTTTAGCGCGCGAGATCGCGGCGGGCTCGCGCGGGCTGCACCAGGTCCCTCAGAGCCTCGACGCGCGCGCCGCCGCAGCGGTCCGCCGCCTCGCCGCCGAGGAGCGCGCTCGAGCCGAGGGAAGGACCGTGGAGCTGCGCCACGTCGGCAGCTTCACGCTCGACGCCGAGCGGGCGGCGAGCGCGCACTGCGAGAACCTGATCGGCGCGGCCCAGGTGCCGATGGGCCTGGTCGGTCCGCTGCGCGTGCTCGATGACGATTTCGACGCCGAGATCTTCGTGCCGCTCGCCACCACCGAGGGGGCGCTGCTCGCGAGCGTCAACCGCGGCTGTCGCGCGCTCACCGCCGCGGGCGGCGTGCGGGTCTGGGTCGAGGACATCGGCATGACGCGCGCGCCGGTGTTCGCCACCACCGGGCTAGAGCAGTCGCGCCGGCTCGTGGAGTGGATCAGCGAGCACCGCGACGAGATCCGCGCGCGGGCCGAGCAGACCAGCCGCTACCTGCGCCTCCTCGAGCTGTTGCCGCAGGTGATCGGCGGTACCACGGTGCTGTTGCGCTTTCGCTTCGCGACCGGCGACGCGATGGGCATGAACATGGTGACCATCGCTTGCGACCGCGTGGTGCGCGAGCTGATCGAGCCCGCCACCGGCGTGCGCTGCATAGCGCTCTCCGGCAACTTCTGCGTCGACAAGAAGCCCTCGGCGGTGAACTTCCTGCTCGGCCGCGGCAAGCGCGTGGTCGCCGAGGCGGTGGTGCCGGCTGAGATCCTCCGGCGCACGCTCAAGACCACGGCGGCGGGGCTGGTCGAGGTGACCCTGCGCAAGAACCTGCACGGCTCGATCGCCGCCGGCTCGCTCGGCTACAACGCGCAGTTCGCCAACGTGTTGGCCGCGCTCTTCGTCGCCACGGGTCAGGACCTCGCTCACGTGGTCGAGGGCTCGATGGGCCTGACGCACTTCGAGGAGCGCGAGGACGGTGCCGCCTACGCATCGGTGACCCTGCCGGACCTGCCAGTGGCCGCGGTCGGCGGCGGCACCGGTTTGGAGACCCAGCGCGAGGCGCTCCAGGTTCTCGGCGTCGCCGCCGACCCGGCTCGGCCCGGGGCCGCGGCGCGCCGCCTCGCGGCGATCGCCGGCGCCGTGGTCCTCGCGGGCGAGCTGTCGCTGATGTCGGCCTTCACCTCGAACGACCTGGCGCGCGCGCACGAGCGGCTGGGTCGGGCGAAGGTGGAGTGAGGGCCGGCAGCTGCTCCCTCTCCCGCTTGCGGGAGAGGGTTGGGGTGAGGGCATGCTCGGAGTGATGTCCGAGATCCAAGCCTCCGCTCCCGGCAAGCTCATCCTCGCCGGCGAGCACGCCGCGGTGTATGGCTACCCCGCACTGGTCGCGTCGCTGGGACTGCGCGCCCGCGCAGCCGTCACCTTGCGGCCGGAGCGCGGCGAGGGCCCGGACGCGCCGATAGCGATCGAGCTGCCCGAGGCCGGCGCGCGCATCGCGACGTCCTGGCGCCAGATCGCCGAGGAGACCGCCGCGGCTCGCGAGCACTGGCGTCGCGAGATGGAGCGCCCCGGTTCCTTTCGCCCGCTCTCGCGCGACGCCACCGCTCTGGTTCGCCTTGCCCTCGGCGAGGCGGTCGCGGCGCGTCCCGGGAGCGCGCCACCGCCTGCGCTGGAGCTGGCGGTGCGCTCGGAGATTCCGCTCGGCGCGGGGTGTGGCTCCTCTGCCGCGGTGGCGAGCGCGGTGGCTGCGGCCACCCTGGCGCTGCTCGATCGCCAGGGCGCGGCCGACGTCTTGGCTCCCGCCATCGACGAGCTCGAGCGCGTGGTGCTGGAGGTGGAGCGGCGACAGCACGGCGCGCCGTCCGGTGTCGACGCCGCGACGGTGCTTCGCGGCGGCGTGCTGTGGTGCCACCGGGTCGAGGGCGTGCTCGTAGCCGAGCCGGTGGGCGCCGCCTCGACGGTCTCTGGTCTTCCTGATCGAGCAGCGCTGACGGCCTCGCCCCTCGCGGATCTGGGCGCGTTTGCGGTGCTGCATACGGGGACGCCGCGCGAGAGCACCGGCGAGGTGGTGGCGAGTGTGCGGGCGCGTCGCGATGCCGAGCCCGATCGGATCGAGACGGCCCTGCGCCAGATCGCGGACGCTGCGCAGCGCCTCCGGAGCGCGATCGAGCTAGGTGCTCCCGAGGAGCTCGTCTCGGCGCTGCGCGACTGCGCGCGGGGTCTCGAAGCGCTGGACGTCGTGCCTTACGGACTGCGGCATCTCTGCAGGCGCGTCGAGGAGGCTGGCGGGGCGGCGAAGGTCTCGGGCGCCGGTACCGTCACCGGGGAGGCCGCGGGCGTCTTGCTCGTCTATCATCCGTCGCCCGCAGCGCTCGAGGAGCTGCGAAACACCCTCGAGCCGGGGGCCGCACGCTGGCTGCCGGACGTCGCGCTCGGCGGCGCCGGCCTCGAGCTCTCGAGCTGGCCGGCGAGCCCACGATGACCACCCACAAGCCATCGTCGATGGAGCGCTCGGCCACGGCCGAAGCGGCCTCCAACATCGCGTTCGTGAAGTACTGGGGCGCCCAGGACCTGGAGCGCGCGATCCCGGTCAACCCCTCGATCTCGATGACGCTCGATGTCTGCCGCTCGATCTGCAGCGTGACCTTCCGGCCAGGACCACCGGACGACGAGGTCTGGCTCGCGGACGACGACGGCACGAATCTTCGGCCGGCGCCGCCGTCGTTCGCATCGCGCGTGCTGGCGCACACCGAGCGGCTGCGCCGGCGCTTTGGCGCCCACGGGGGCTTCCGGGTCGCGACCCGGA
This sequence comes from Thermoanaerobaculia bacterium, assembly GCA_035524895.1. Taxonomy (GTDB): domain Bacteria; phylum Acidobacteriota; class Thermoanaerobaculia; order Multivoradales; family Multivoraceae; genus DATLFI01. The sequence goes on from DATLFI010000187.1 coordinate 8,138, forward strand.
ACACGTTCCCGGCCGCCGCCGGGCTCGCCTCGTCGGCATCCGGCTTCGCCGCGCTCTCGATCGCCACCACGCGCGCTCTCGGCCTGGATCTCGCCGGGCGCGAGCTTTCCGACCTGGCGCGCGAGAGCGGATCCGGCTCGGCTTCGCGCTCGGTCTACGGCGGCTACGTCGAGTGGCCGGGCGCCGAGGGAGACACCGCGGCGCGACAGATCGCAGCCCCCGAGCACTGGGCGTTGTGCGACGTCATCGCGGTGGTCGAGACCAGCGCCAAAGAGGTGTCGTCGCTGGACGGCCACCGGCGCGCCGCCTCGAGCCCCTACTACACTCGCCGGCAGGAGCTCCTGCCGGATCGGCTCGCGCGCGTGCGGCGCGCCATCGAGCGCCGCGACCTCGCGCTCCTCGGAGACACCCTGGAAGAGGAGGCGATCGACCTGCACCTGATCGCGATGTCGTCGCGGCCGGCGATCTTCTATTGGCAGCCTGCGACGCTCACGGTGCTGCAGGCGGTGCGCCGCCTCCGGGTCGACGGTGTGCCGGCTTACTCGACCATGGACGCGGGCGCCAACGTCCACGTCCTCTGCGAGCCCGCGGCCGAGCCCGCCGTTGCCGAGCGGCTCGCCGCGGTGCCCGGCGTCGAGCGGGTGATCCGTGATCGGGTGGGGAGCGGGCCGGTGTGGCGGGACGGGGCCGAGTTGTAGCGCGGCTTTAGGGCGTGGCCCGGCCGCTTCACCCAGTCGTCCATGGGCGGCCCATGGACGACTGCTAGGCTCCCGTATTCGGATACGCAACGCCGGCTCCGCCATGCCCCCCGACCTCCACGACCTCCTGGTCAAGACGAGCCGCACGTTCGCGCTATCGATCCCGCTGCTCGAAGAGCCGACGCGCGAGCAGGTGACGATCGCGTACCTGCTGTTTCGGATCGCCGACACCTTCGAGGATGCGGCGGTGTGGTCGCGCGTGGAGCGTGTGGCGGCGCTCGAGGGGTTTGCCGCGCTGGTGGCGGACGGCGGCGACGGAGATGCGGGAGAGGCGGTGCGGTCGTGGGTGGAGGCGCGTCCGACCGCGCACGCTGGTTACCTCGAGCTGCTCGCGGCGACTCCGGCGGTGCTGCGCGCATTCGAGGGGCTACGAGCGTCGGCGCGGGAGCCGATACGCCGGGACACCGTGCGCACGGCGCTCGGCATGGCGGCCTTCGTGCGGCGTGCCGATGATCGGGGCGTGCTGCGGCTCGAGTCACTCACCGACCTGCGCGACTACTGCTACGTCGTCGCCGGGATCGTCGGCGAGATGTTGACGGATCTCTTCCTCGACGATCCGCGCCTGGACCGCAACGCCGCCGAGCTGCTGCGCCGCCGGGCCGCGACGTTCGGTGAGGCGTTGCAGCTCGTGAACATCCTGCGCGACGCCTCCGACGACCGCCGCGAAGGCCGCACGTTCCTGCCCGATCGAGTGTCGCGCGACGAGGTCTTCGAGCTGGCGCGCGAGGATCTGCGTATCGCCGAGGAGTACACCGACGTCCTGCGCCGTCATGGCGCCCCCGCGGGCACGCTCGCGTTCACCACACTCCCCGTGCGGCTGGCGCGAGCCACCCTCGATGCCGTGGCCGAGCAGGGGCCAGGAGCGAAGGTGCCCCGCGAGGAGGTGCTGCGCATGTTCCAGGAAGTGAGCGCGGGCTGAGCTCGCGCGGCGATTGCAGCGATGAGCAAGAAGACCGCTACCGCCACCAGCACGGTGGAGGACTACCTCAAGGTGGTGCTGGTGCACCAGCAGCGTCACCAGGGGCAGCGCGTGGGGATGGGCGAGATCGCTTCGGCGCTCGAGGTCGCGCCGGGCACGGTCACGGCGATGATGAAGACGCTCTCCGAGTCCGGTCTCGTCGACTACGAGCCGTACAGCGGCGTGCTGCTGACCGAGTCGGGCCACCGACTCGCGGCCCACGTGCAAAGGCGGCATCGCCTGATCGAGCTCTTCCTCGTCGAGGTCATGAAGCTCGACTGGAGCGAGGTGCACGCCGAGGCCGAGTTGCTAGAGCACGCGGTCTCCGACCGGTTGATCGAGCGCATGGACGAGATGCTCGGCCACCCGTCGACCGATCCGCACGGCGACCCGATCCCCGACAGCACCGGCTGCTTCGAGGAGCCGTCCGACCTCGAGACACTGCTCGCATGCGCGGTCGAGAAGCCGGTGCAGATCGTGCGCGTGCGCGACCAGTCCGCCGAGTTCCTGAAGCTCCTCGAGCGCGACGGCCTGATGCCCGGCACCGCGCTCACCGTTCTCGACCGCAACGACGCCGCCGACACCGTCGAGCTGCGCGTCGACGGCGAAGACGGCCGCGCGCGGCGGGTCAGCCTGGGGCAGCGCGCCGCGGCGAAGATCCTGGTCTCGGCCGAGGTGTGAGCGAAGGTGCCGGGTGTTGCCTAAGGGCTCTGCCAGGGGTCCAGGACGCTCACTCCGCTGGGCTCGAAGTCAGCCACGTTGCGGGTGACCACCGTCAGGTCGTGGACCAGCGCCGTCGCGGCGATCAGCGCATCGCGGATGGGTCGAGGGTCGGGTACGTGGAGCGCCGCGCTGCGGCGCGCGACTCGAATGTCGACCGGCAGGACGCGATCGGAGAACGCCGGCAGCACATGGCGCTCCAGCCAGGTCCGTAGGACTCTGCCCTGCGCCGGATCCCGACGCTCGACGAGCAGGGTTCCCAGCTCGATCTCCTGGATCGTGATCACCGAGACGAAGAGGGCGGCCGCCGGCACCTCGCCGGCCCATCGCGTGACGCCCGGATCGGCTCTGCCGGCTCGCGCCTTGCGCAGCTCGGATACGACGTTGGTGTCGAGCAGGAACACCTCGGTCAGCCGAGCTCGGCGGCACGGGCGGTGTCGCGAGCCGTAGGGATCTCCAGCTCGACGTCCGCGATGCCCTCGGGCAGACCGAGCCATTCGATGATCTCGCCGGGCCGTCCGACGAGCCTCTGGTAGTCCCGATAGCTCAGGAGCACGTGGGTCGGGCGACCGCGGTCGGTGATCACCACCGCGCCCGACTCGGCAGCCCGCTTGGCGCCGCTGGTGTCCTGGTTGAACTCTCGGCTGGACAGCTTGCTGACCGACATCAGGAAGCCCCCTCGTAATGTAGTGATGTTACTACAAACGCCGAGAACCTAGGCAGTAGAGGCTCCTTGGGTTGCGGCTCGGTGGGCGACCGAGCCACGGCGGCTCCTCAGCGCGGTGACGGCGCCGCCGGCGTGGGGATCGCGCGCGCCGACTCCGGCCCCTCGCGCGTCAGCCACTCCTCGCGCCACCGCTCGAGCTCCGCGCTGTCCGGATACCGCTCGGTGTACGGATATCCGCTCATCGCGCGGAACGGCATCGGTCCGGTCTCGTCGCCGCGCCAGGTGTTGCGGTCGGCGTCCTTGTCCCAGCCGTGGCTCTCGAGGAACAGCGTGCGCAGCCAGCCCGTGGGCACCGGTGGCAGCGTCATGGCGTCGAACTCGACCACCATCTCGTCGCCGGCGCCCATCACCACCAGGCGATCGTCGGGCGACCGCAGCAGCTCGGCGACGTCGCCGTAGCGCGTGTAGGGGCCGGCCATTGGCAGCCATGGGGACTCGCTCGTCCGGTGCGCGTAGTCGAAGTGGTGGGGCGCGTTGGGCGCGAGACGCGACTGCCGGGAGAATCCGCCGTAGCGCAGCTCGGCGCGACGCGGCAGGAGTTTGGCGACCACCCGAGCCTCGTCGTCGCGCGGTGTCGTGCTCCAGGCGATGCGGTCCCAGTGCAGCCACTGCGTCGTGACGACGCGCAGTCGCGTTGCTCCCTCGGGCAGCGGCGGCGGGTCGACCACCATGGTCTTGGTCTTGCCTGCCGGGAAGCCCATCGGGTCGAGCAGCGGCTGCCAGCCCGACGCCGTCTCGACCTCGAGGCGGGTGGCGACGAGCTCGAGGTCGCCGCGCTGCGCGGTCGCGACGTTGAGGCTGGCGTCGGCCGGGAAGATCCAGCCGTCGAGCAGCAGGCGCACGGGCGCGCCGGGCGCTTCGCCGAGGTCGAAGGTGAAGGTCCAGGGTGTTGCGGCGATTCCTTGGTAGGGCGACGGGTCGTAGCCGTCGGCGTAGACCTCGTCGCGCGCCGCGACGCGCTCTGTGACGTCGCGACCCCTGCCGTCCCAGGCGCGCGCCACCCGCCGCACGTCGCTGGTGACGAGCACCTCGTCGTTGTTGCCGCCCGGGGGCGGCGGTCCCGCGAAGATCCGCAGGCTCGACGCGGCCTCGGTACCCTCGGGGTGGTCGACGACCCACAGTCGGACGTGGTCGAGGTACGCCGCCTCCCACAGCTCCTCGGTGATGCGCAGGTCGTAGACGCCGTCGCGCGGCCGCGCGCCGTCGACCCGCACCAGCTCGACCGGGTCGGCACCGGCGTAGATTCCCTCGCCGACCGGCATGCCCAAGGGCGCGCCCCACAGCAGGTCGGTGACGAACACCATCTCCTCGCCGTTCCAGGTGTAGAGGAACGGGCAACTGCCCTTGAGCACCTGCTCCTCGACCACGAGCTGGTCGGCGCTGGGGCTCAGCCGGTTCTGCGGCACTCCGTTGTTCCACACCACGCGGAGGTTGTCGGCGCTGCGGTGGCGCCCGAGACCGAAGTGGGTGATCGGCTCTGTCGCCTCGCGGAACTGGTAGGCGCCGCCGGGACCGAACACCTCGATCGAGGCGCCGCGACCGAAGGTGTTGTTCTTGTCGTTGCCGGTGGTGAGCCCGCGAAGGGTCACGCGCAGCCAGCGGTTGCGGTTGCCGCCCTCGTTGCGCAGCACGACCAGGCCCGAAGCGCCACCGGCGACGAGGTCGAGGTCGCCGTCGCGATCGAGGTCGATCGCGGCCAGCGCGGTGAAGCCGGCCCCACTCGCCGCCTCGCCTTCGAGCGGCAGCGCTGCCCAGGTCTGGTCGCGTTGCCCGAACACCTGCAGCCGGCCGCCGGCGACCACGGCGAGGTCCAGCCGGCCGTCGTTGTCGAGGTCGGCCGCGACCACGGCCGCCACCGGACCGCGCACGGGCGGCTGGAACGTCGCGGGCTGGTATCGCCCCTCCCGCGCGCGCAACACCAGCACGCCCTGCGGGCCGCCGAGCACGAGCTCGGGGAAGCCGTCGTTGTCGAGGTCGGCGGCGGTCGCTGCGGTGACTGCGCCGAGCGAGCCCAGACCCGCCTCGGCAGTGTGATCGTGGAAGCGCCCCTGCCGCAGGTTCTCGAGCAGCGCCACGCCGGCCTCGCCCCACAGCAGCAGGTCAGGGTCGCCGTCGCGGTCGAGATCGGCGGCGAGCGCTCCGGTCGCGGGTAACAGCTCGAGCGCCGGCAGCGGCGCGGCGCCGAGATCCTGGAGCGGACCTTCGAGCGTGTTGCGGTAGATCCTCGCTACGGGCGGCGTTGCGGTGGCGACGAAGAGATCGAGATCGCCATCGCTGTCGAAGTCGATCGGCGCGACCGCGCGCGCGGCGACGGACTCGAGACCGAAGGCGCCGGTGGCCTCGACGAAGCTGCCGGCTTCGCCGCCTCGCCAGACGCGCAGCGCGCCGCCGCCGTACCCGAGGAGGTCGAGCGCGCCGTCGTTGTCGAGGTCGACCAGCACCAGCGCCTCGACCCGAGGCGCAGGCAGGCGAAGCGGCGTCGAGGGCGAGGCGGCAAGCCGGATCTCGAGCATGCGGGAGGCGCCCTCGCCCACCAGCCTCGCGGTGTCCGGCAGGTCGTCGCCGTCGAGATCGGCGGCGACCAGCGCCCAGGTCGGCGCCGTGTCGAGCACGCTCGCGACGAAGCGCACCGGCACTGGCTCCCCGAACGAGGTCGATGGCGGCTCGGCGACGAAGCGCGCGACCGGGTTGGCCTGGATGCCGATCGCGAGCTCGACCAGGCTGCCGCGGAACATCGGTGTGCTCTTGAGCAGGTTCGAGAGGCGCAGCCCCGGTGCGCGGGCCTTCGCGGTGTCGCCGGCCTCGAGCGCCTGCATCGCCTCGCCGAGGAGCTGCGCCGCGACCGGAGGCGCCGAGAACAACAGCTCGCGCACGCGCAGCAACGCGTCGCTCGCCGCCGCGCGGTCGGCGCTCGCGATCGCGCGGTTCGCCCGCTCGAGCAGCACCACCAGGTTCTCGGGACGCAGCCGCCGCAGCCGCTCCAGCGCCTCGCCGGCGGCGGCGTCGGCCGTCTCGCCGCGCATCGCCGAGCTGGCGTGGCGGTAGAGCGCGTACTGCACCAGCGGGTCGTCGGGCGCGGCCGACGCGGCCTGGCGATAGCTGGCGAGCGCGGCCTCGGCTTCACCCTGCCAGGCCTGGATGTCGCCGCGGATGGTGAGGAGGTCGGCGCGACCCGGCGCGACCTGCAGCGCGCGACCGATCATCAGCAGCGCCTCACCGGCCTTCTGCTGCCGCAGCAGCGCGACCGCCAGGTTCGCCGGACCGAGCGGGTCGGTCTGGTAGAGCTGGGTCAGGCGGCGAAAGACGGGCTCGGCCTCCGCGGGTTTCTCGTTCTCGAGCTGCGCCAGCCCGAGGTTGCGCAGCTCGATCGCCTCCGCGGGCACCCCGCCGCGGGTCTGGGCCGGAGCCACCGCCGCCAAGGCGGTCAGGCCGGCGCCCAACAACGCGGAGACGAGGCGCCTGGGGACCAGGCGGCGGGACAACGTGAGTCTGCTGGGAGGGAACGCTCGAGCGTGGCGCATGGGACTCGATGATATGTCCCCCGGGGCGCCGTCGTCAGTGCTCGGCGACGCGCTGCAACACCGTGGCGACCGTGCGGTCGCAACGCTGTCCCCCGAACGCCCACAGCGCGCCGGCTGCCTCGCCCGCGCGGCACTCGAGCTCCCGGCGCAGCGCGCGCCGCGCGCGGTGGAGGCGCACCTTCAACGCCGCCTCGCTGATCTCGAGGACGGCCGAGGCGTCGGCGGTCGACAGGCCTTCGACGTCGCGGAGCACGAATGCGGCGCGGAGGGTCTCCGGCAAGGCGGCGACAGCCGACTCGAGCGCGCGGCGAAGCTCGCTCACCAGGGTCTCCTGCTCCGGCGAGCGCTGTGCCCGCGACCCCTGCGGGTTGCGCGCGCGGTCCAGATCGAGATCCACCAGGCGCCGCCGGCGCCGTCGGCGAGCGAGGGCGTCGTGGAGGGCGATCTTGGTCACCCAGGTGGCGAAGGTCGCACGCCCGTCGAAGCGCCCGAGGTGCTCGTACGCTCGCACCCAGGCCTCCTGCGTCACGTCCTCCGCCTCGGCCCCGTCCGCGAGCACCGAGCGGGCGATGCGGAAGAGCCGCTGGTTGTAGCGGCGCATCAGGATCTCGTAGAGCTGCAGCTCACCCGAGCGCACGCGGGCGACGATCGCCTCGTCGGTGAGGGCCTCGGGGCGAAGCGGCGACGGCAACGTCTCGGCGATGGGCGTCATGAGCTCACGATCCGCCGGTCCGCGCGCGGACGAAGCCGTCAGCACCTGCGCGGACCAGGGAAGGTCACGCGAAGCGCCATTTCCTCCAGCCTCACGCCACCGCGGCGCCTCGTGCCTTCCCCTTCCCGCAGATGAGACGGTCTCCCGGCGCTGCCGTCACAGAGACTTCAGGAATTCGACCAGATCGGACTGCTCGCCCGTCGTCAGCCCGAGGCCGAAGTGCTGGTCGTAGTGGGCGACCACCGCGTCGAGCGTGGCGAACCTGCCGTCGTGGTAGAAGCCGCCGCGGGTGTGAGACCACAGGCCCTTGAGCGGGGTCGTGCGGTACTGCCCGGTGGGCCCGCGGTCGGACTGGAAGGAGTCGATGCCGATCTCCGCCGGCGTGTGGAGGTTGTGCCCGGGCTCGGTGTAGAGCGGCGGCACGTGACAGCGCGCGCAGTCGGCCTTGCCGCGGAAGAGCGCGCCACCGCGCGCGGCCGCCGCCGCGCCGAAGCTCCCGGCGGGAGGAGTCGGGGCGGGGATCGCGAGCTGGTAGAGGTGGAGGTCGGCGAGCTTGGGGGTGACCAGATCGGGCGTTCGTCGCACGTCGTCGAAGCCGGCCGCCGCGGCGACCGGGAACTGGCCGGCGTCGGCGAGACGCTGGTCCACGAAGGTGCCGAGACCGCCCATCTCGAGGTTCGCGACGAACGCGTTCCAGTAGGGCACCGACCCCCAGCCATTGTAGGTGTGCAGGTTGACCCCGGCGAGACCGAACGCCGGCGGGATCAGCACCGCCCCCGTGCCGCCGTCGGGTCGGAACGCCTTGCCGTCGAGGTTGAGGTGGGCGTCGAACCGGCCCGGCCCCCAGCTTTCGAGCACCGTCTTCACGGTGGCGACGTCGACGCCGAGCAGCGTGGCGAACGGCTGGAGGTTGGGAGCGAGCGACAGGATCTTGCCGACGTCGAGGTCGCGGTTCGCCCAGCCGTCGAGGCGGCTGCCGAGACCGGGGGCGAGCGAGTCGTCGACCGTCGAGTGGCAGAGCGCGCAGGTGATGCCGAGCGCGCTGACCTCGTCGCCCTCGACGACCGCTGTCAGCCCGACCACCGCGCTGCGCGAGAGCAGCAGCCGCGTCACCGCGGGGTCCTCCAGGTCGACGGCGCCGCGCTGGATCGCCCGCGTGACACTCCTCGGCAGGTTGTCGACGTCCACCTTGAGGCCCAGCGCGAGGGCCTGCATCGGGGTGACCTGCGCCACCACCTCGTTGAGGCGCAGGGCCTCGGTGAAGAACAGGTTGCTGCCGAACGGGTCGTAGCGGAAGGTCGTGCGACCGCGCTCGAGGGCCTCGAGCGCGTGGCCGAGGATCGGATCGCCGCGCAGCGAGTGCGCCTCCGGCGGTACCACGGCGACCTGAGCGGAGGCGGTGGTGGCCGGCGCCGAGGTCCACCAGGCGACGGTTCCTGCAGCGGCCAGCAGCGCGAGCACGAGGGCCGTCGAGGGAGAGGCGGCCCGGAAACTGGTCGTTCGGTTCATCGTCGCCTCCGGTCGTGGTTGGGAAATGGGTCTCTCGGCGCCCGATCGGCCAACGATCGGACGAAGCCTCGGTCATCAGGTACGGAGTCACCAGGGCGCGATCGGTTACATCGATTGCCAGAGACCTCGACCTCGCACGGAAAGAGCCGCGTGTCCCGCGCCGGTCGCGATGCGAGGGGGTGATACGCTTTCGCCCCTTCCGCGCGCCCTCTTCCGATGTCCCAGCGTCTGCTCCTGATCGACGGCTACTCGACGATCTTCCGGGCGTTCTTCGCGCTGCCCCAGCTCTCGAGCTCCAAGGGCGAGCCGACGAACGCCGCCTTCGGCTTCGCCAAGATGCTGACCAAGCTGCTCCGCGAGGAGCAGCCGGACCTCGTCGGCATCGCGTTCGACGTCGCGGGGCCGTCGGTGCGCAAGGAGAGCTACGCCGAGTACAAGGCGAACCGCGCACCGATGCCCGACGACCTGCGCTCGCAGATCCCGCACATCCGGCGGTTGATCGAAGGGTTCCGCATCCCGATCCTCGAGGCGGCGCGCTACGAGGCGGACGACGTGATCGGTACGGTGGCCCGGAACGCCGCGGAGGCGGGCTACGACGTGACGATCGTGACCGCCGACAAGGACCTGATGCAGCTCGTCGGCGATCGCGTGGCGATCTACCACACGCTGCGCGAGAAGCGCTTCGATCGCGACGGCGTGGTCGAGTACTTCGGCGTGCCGCCCGAGCAAGTCGCAGACGTGATGGCGCTGCAGGGCGACAGCATCGACAACGTCCCGGGCGTGCCCGGCATCGGCAAGGTTGGAGCACAAAAGCTGATCGCCGAGCACGGATCGCTCGAGGCGCTGCTCGAGCACGCCGCGGAGATCAAGAACAAGCGTTACCGCGAGGGGCTGCTCGAGCACGCCGAGCAGGCGCGGCTGTCGAAGGAGCTCGCGACCATCCACTGCGACCTCGAGGTGCCGTTCGAGCCCGAGAAGCTGCAGCGCCACGAGCCGGACGTCCGCGCGCTCTACGACCTCTACCGCGACCTCGAGTTCTTCTCGCTGCTCGAGGAGATAGGCGGCGCCGGCGCGGAGGAGCGTCGTGACTACGGCGCGGCCAGAGAAGTGACGAGCGCAGAGGAGTGGCGCGCCACCACGGGTGCCACGACGGGCGCTACGGCTGGTGCGATCGGCGCGCGGGTCGGCCTCGCCCTGGTGGGGCCGCAGAGCGATCCGGTCGGCGTGGCGCTGACCGGCGACGGCCAGGGCTCCCTGTGGGCCGACTGCCGGCGTGAGGGGCTCGGCGATGCCGTACGCGAGACGCTGCGTGCGTGGATCACCGACGCGGAGCGAACGCTCGTTGGCCACGACCTCAAGGAGGTGCTGCGCTTCGCCGCCGGCGGTTCGGAGGGCGCGGCGAAGCTCGAGGTGCGCGCCAGGCTGATCGACACCATGCTGCTGGCGTACCTGCTGCGATCGGCGCTGCGCAGCTTCACGCTCGAAGAGGTCGCGCTCGAGCGGCTGCACCACCAGCCTCGCTCGCTGAAGGACGCCGGCTTCGGCAAGGAGGGTCCGCCGCTCCAGGGTCATCCGTCGCTGCTCGAGCTGGCCGCCGAGCGAGCGCTGCTGCCGTGGGCGCTTGCAGAAGCGCTCGAAGGTGAGCTCGGGCCGTCGCCAGGCGGCGGCGCCGATGCTGGGGCGCCCGCGCAGAAGGAGGCCGGTGACGCCGGTCGTGTCTATCGCGAGATCGAAGAGCCGCTCGTGCCGGTGCTGCTGCGCATGGAAGAGGCGGGCATCGCGCTCGACTGCGAGCTGCTGCGGCACATGGCGCGCGACTTTCGCGGGCGCCTCGGCGACCTCGAGCGCGAGATCTACACCATCGCCGGGGAGTCGTTCAACCTCAACTCCTCGCAGCAGCTCGGCGCGATCCTGTTCGAGAAGCTGGGCTACCCGGTGCTCAAGCGCACGCGCAAGACGCGCAGCTACTCGACCAGCGCCGAGACGCTAGAGGAGCTGGCCGCCCAGGGCTTCGATCTCCCGGTGAAGCTGCTCGAGTACCGCGAGCTGTCCAAGCTGCTCTCGACATACGTCGAGGCGCTGCCCGAGCTGGTCGACGCGCATGGCAGGGTCCACACGCGCTACGACCAGGCCGTGGCCGCCACCGGTCGCCTTTCCTCGTCGGACCCCAACCTGCAGAACATCCCGGTGCGCGCCGGCGCCGGCCAGGAAATTCGCAAGGCGTTCCGCGCCGCGCCAGGGCACCTGCTGCTGGTCGCCGACTACAGCCAGATCGAGCTGCGCGTGCTCGCCCACATGGCGGAGGACGAGGCGCTACGCGAGGTGTTCGCCCAGGGCGGCGACGTCCATCGTTCCACCGCAGCGACGGTGTTCGGCGTGGCGCCCGAGCTCGTCAGCGAGGACCAGCGGCGCGTCGCGAAGATGATCAACTTCGGCATCGCCTACGGCATGAGCGCGTTCGGCCTCGCGCAGCGCCTCGGTATCCCTGGGAAGGACGCCGCGGCCTTCATCGAGGCGTACTTCCAGCGCTTCAAGGGCGTGCGTCGCTACATCGACGAAACCGCCGCCTCGGCCCAGCAGCGCGGCTACGTCGAGACGCTCTACGGCCGCACGCGCTACCTGGCCGACATCAACTCCCGCAACTGGAACCTGCGCGAGAACGCCAAACGCATGGCGATCAACGCGCCCATCCAGGGAACCGCCGCCGACCTGCTCAAGCTCGCGATGATCGCGGTCGATCGGCGACTGCGCAACGAGTGGCCCGCTACGCGCCTGCTTCTCACCGTGCACGACGAGCTGGTGCTCGAGACGCCGGCCGGCGACGCCGAGCGCGTCGGGCCGGCGCTACGCGAGGAGATGGAGGGCGTCGCCGAGCTGGCGGTGCCGCTGCGCGTCGAGGTGGGGGTAGGGGAGACGTGGTTCGGCACGAAGGCGTAGTCGCGAGAGGCTCCGACCAGGCGCACGGGCCGTGTACTCCAAAGGCCCTGTACTCCAAAGGCCTCGTAGTCAGCGTCTGTTGCGCCGCGCCAGCAGCCATCCCGCCACGCCGAAAGCCGAAAGCGGACCCAATAGCGCCAGCCAATCCGGCCACCGCGGTACGTCGATCCGCACCGTGACGTTGCCTGGCGGCACCACCACGCCGAGCAGCATCAGATTCACCGGCATGGTCTGCAGTCGCTCGCCGCGGGCGGTGGCGCGCAGCAGGGGGTGGAAGCTGCGGCGGACGATCAGCAGCCCGCCGCCGCCGCGCACCTGGAGCTCGACGACGTCGCCGGCGCGCTCGACGATCTCGACGGTGGCGCCCGGGCCGTGGGGAATCGAGGCCGGCGCCCAGGCGACGTCCTCGACGCTCGCGGCGTCGCCGACCGCGGCCAGGATCTGTCGCGCGCTGGTGCTGGTCTCGACGCGCCTCGGCCACCACGCGTCGGGCGCGGCGCCCGGCACGCGGGCGAGCAGGGTCGGCACGCCGGCGTGGCTCGTGACCTCGAGCGGCTCGAGCGCGGCGTGCAGCTCGGCCGGCAGGCCGCCTCCTTCGGGCAGCGGCAGCGTCAGGAAGTCCACGCCGAGCATGCGCAGCCAGCCGATGCGCTGCGGCCAGTCGAGCGCCGGCAGCGACTGTCGCAGCACTCGCAGCAGCGGCGAGCCGAGCCCGGCGGCCTGGTGCACCAGCGGGTACTCGAAGCCCTGGAGCGTGCCGGTGGGGAAGTCGAGGTCGAGATGGCCCATGCGCGTCATCAGGCGACGGCTGGTCTCGGTCGACCGGTAGACCGGCGGCGGCACCCGCAGGGCGTCCTCGAAGCCGCCGGCGACGACTGCGGCATCGCTCGAGAGACGCGCGGCCCACGGCGCCGGCCGCCGGTAGAACGAAGCGTCATCGGTTGCGAAGAGCGGCGCGAGGCGCAGCAGGCAGAGGAGCTGGAGGCCGAGCAGGGCGGTCGCGCGATGCGCGGCGGCGAGGCGGGGGACCAGCGCGGCGAGCCCGAGCAGGAACGCGCTCAGCACCGCGGCGAGCAGCAGCGGCCGTCGCAGTGCTTGGACCTGCTGCGCCGTCGCGCCGAGCGCCGTGTACGCGGCGTCAAAGGCCGGGGTGGCGAAGAAGGCGGCGACCAACCCGCTCGCCAGGGCGAGGTAGAGCGCGATGCGACGGTACGGCACGCCGCCGCCGAGCGCGGCCTCGAGCCCGCGTCCGGCGAGCAGCGGCACCGCCAGCGCGGGCCACAGCAGCAGCTTCTCCGGGAAGCGGAACAGCCCGGCGCTCGCTGCCTCGAGCAGCTCGCCGAACGGGCCGCCGAGCCACGCCAGGGCGAGACCAGCGACCGCGAGGGCAACCGCCGCGCCAGCCCACCGCGTCGGGGGTTGCCCGCCGCTGCGCCACGCTGCGCGCGCGCCGAGCAGCGCCAGTAGGAGACCGACCACGCCGACGTGCAGGCTGTAGAAGAACGGCGTGGTGGTCGCGAGCTGGCCGACCAGGAAACCGCCGGGACCGAGCTCGAACGGGTCGCCGAACGGCAGCGGTACCAACAGCTCGAGCAGGCGCGCCGGATGCAGTGCCCACTCGCCGGCCGCCACCCCCAGGCTGGCTCGGCCGGAGAAGCCCATCACGCGAGCCGTGGCGACGACCTGCGGCAGCGCGAGAAGCAGCCCCAGCCCGAGCACGCCTCCGGCGCGAGCGAGCCCGCGCCGTAGGCCGTGGCGCACGAGCGCGAACAGCGCGAGCGGCAGGACGCCGAGCGCGGTCGAGACCGGATCCCCGCCGAGCCACGCCAGGCCGCAGGCCAGGCCGGCGAGCGCAAGCGCGCCGCGTGTCGACGCAATGCCGCCGGCGATCACGAGCGGCCACCACGCGAACACCGTGACGATGTTGTAGAAGCCGAGGCAGGTGAGACCGTAGCCGCAGCCGGCGTAGGTCAGCCCGGCGAAGAGCGTTGCTTCGGATCGCAAGCCGAGCACCTGCGCCAGCCGCCGCATGGTGACGAACGCCAGCAACCAGTGCAGCGCGTAGTGCAGGTGGAACGCGCTCCAGAATGGCAGCACCAGATAGAGCACGTTGCCCGGGTAGAGCGGCAGGTAGTTGGGATCGCCGCGAAAGGTCTCGCCGAGCCCGAAGCCCGGCCGGAAGTACGGCACGCGGCCTTCGGCGAGCTCGCGCGCACCGAACGCCTTGGCGTGGAGGTGGGTGGTGAACACGTCGCGGGCGAAGAAGGTCTCGGCGCCGAGCACGAGCGGCAGGACGAGCGCCGCCCACAGCAAGACCACGCCCAGCAGGAGCAGCCGCTCGAGCCGCCTGGCGTGCGGCTCGTCGCGCGCAGGCTCTCCGGCGGCTGCCTTCACGGCGTCGTCGGCTCCGCGGATGG
>DATLFI010000188.1:0-12445 GCA_035524895.1 Thermoanaerobaculia bacterium
CTCGTGCGCTGCGCTGACCGCCTCGGCAATCGGAACCGCCAGCTCGTAGAACCGCTCGAGCTCGAGCCCGCTGTGCGGGATCAGGCGCTCGAGCGTCTCGCCCCGCACCAGCTCCATGGTCACGAACCAGATGCCGTCGACTTCCTCGACCGAGTACACCGAAACGATGTTGCGGTGGTTGACCGAAGCCAGGGAACGGGCCTCCCGCCGAAGCCGCTCCAGACGGTCCCGGCTCTGCTCCGTCGCGGGCAAGACCTTGAGCGCGATCCGCCGGTCGAGCCGCTCGTCGTGCGCGAGGTAGACCACTCCCATGCCCCCGGCGCCGAGCCGATCGAGGATTCGGTAGTGGCCGAGCGTTCGTCCGATCATCCCGAAGCTCTGGCGACTCTACCCTTCCCCGAGCGTGCGGTGCGTCGGCGCGCCGGGGCCTTCGCCGGTGGCACCGGCGCCTGCGAAGCCGTTCCCAGCACGACGATGGTCAGGTCGTCGTGATCGCGCGCCTCGACCACTCCGTCGCTGGTCAGCACGACCAGGTCGCCGGCGGGGCGTCTCGGCGGCTCTGCTGATGGCGACGACGCTGGGCCGAGCTTGAGCGACAGCGCTGCGCGCCAACGCGAGATCGCGCCGCAGGCGGTCGGTGGCCTGCCGATGGCTCTGCTCGAGCTCGTCGAGCCTGTGTTCGAGCAGCTCGCGCCGTCGGGTCTCCTCGCGCAGGAGATCCTGGGTGGCGAGCAGCCGCTCGAGGGTGAGGCGGAACTCTTCGCTGGACGACACGGCCCCATCCTGACACCACTGCAGGCCACCGCCGAGCACGGCCCGGGCCGCGCCGGGACGGCGCCGGCGATCAGCCCGACCGCGACCAGCAGCGCCGAGGCAGCCGACCGCGAGACCGCGTCGTGCGGCTGGAAGCCGTGGAGCAGCCCGGCGAGCAGCCGGCCCGCACCGAGCGCCGCGGCGGCGCCGACGATCATGCCGGCGCTGGTCGCTACTGCCGACCAGAGCAAGAACTGTCGTGCAATCGAGCGGCGCGTAGCGCCCAACGCTATGCGCACCGTGACCTCCGATCGCCGCTGCGCCACCGAATAGGCGAGCACGCTGGCCAGGCCGAGCACGGCGAGCAGGAGCGCCAGGGCGCCGAACAGCCCGAGCATGGTCGAGGCGAAGCGCGAGGGCCGCAGCGGGTCGCGCGTCACCTCGGCGAGGGTCGCGATCTCGGTGACCGGCGGCTGGGATCGAGTGACCGCACCTCGCGCACGACTCTCCGCGAGCGCCTCCGGCCACGCGGCCTCGACCAGCGCCCGGTCGACCACGACCTGGCCACCGCCGTGACCTCGTGGGCTCGGGGCACGAGCCGGTCTCCGGTGCGCTGGAAAACTGCGATGCCGCCAGCGGCGAGCGCCACTCCACCGTGACCCTGGCTTCCAGAAGTCTCGAGGGGAGAGGCCAGGACCAGTCCACCTACGAGCATCGAAACTCTTATTCCTTGTCCGTCCAAGAATCCGTTCAGCGTGAACCAGAGTAGCGATTCACGAGCCAGCAGGGAGACGGACCGATGAGCACCACCCATCTCGAGCGCCAGGCCGAGAGGATCATCGACGAGGGTGAGGGGCGGTACCGGAGGGTCATCGTGCAGATGGCGGAGGCCGCCGCGCCGGACACCGAGACGATCGCGGGCGCGGCCGATGCGCTCCGTCACAGGGCGCTTAGTAGCTCGGCTCGTGCGCTCCTGCCTGCACCGGCCGCGGCGTTCTCGCGCGGCACCGACCTGCGGCTCACCGCGACCCAGCGACGCCACCAGCGCACGTCGCTCGCCAGCTTCGCCTCGCAAGTGGCGGCGTCGACCGCCAGCCAGCCGGTGCGCAAGCCATCCAAGGTGCAGCGGCGGGCGGCGGCGCGCAAGCAGTTCGCACGGTTGGAGAAGAGCGACGTGGTGTCGCAGGTCGCCTCGCGGAAGACCGGCGCCGCCTCGATGCAGAAGATCTGGAGCGCGGGCGCGATGGCGCTCGAGGTGACGCCCGACGAGCTCCAGAGGCTCGCCACCGAGGTCGCAGGCGTGGCGGCGGTGTACCCCAACCGCATCCTGCGCGTGCCGGCGATCACCAAGGTGCAGCGGCTGCCGGCCAACGTCGCCGACGAGAAGGCGAGCTCCTGGGGCGTGCAGGCGGTGGGAGGGCTCGCGAGCTGGGGCGCCTTCGGCGCCCGCGGCGCCGGCATCACGGTCGGCGTGCTCGATACCGGAGTCGACGCAACGCACCCGGATCTGGCAGGCAAGGTCGCGGCGTTCGCCGAGCTCGACATCAACGGCAACCTGGTGCCAGGCGCGGCCACCCGCGACGACGGCCAGCACGGCACCCACGTGTGCGGCACGGTGGTCGGCGGCAACGCCAGCGGAGCCTGGATCGGCGTGGCGCCGCAGGCGCGCGTCGCGGTCGGCATGGTGCTGGTGGGCGGCGTGGGCAGCGACTCGCAGATCCTGGCCGGCATGGACTGGGCGATCGCGCAGGGCGTCGACGTGATCAGCCTGTCGCTCGGCGGCCTGAGCTTCGATCCGGAGGTCTTCGACACCTACACCCGCGCCATCCTCACCGCCGCCCAGGTCGGCATCCCGGTGGTGGTCGCGATCGGCAACGACGGCCACCAGACCAGTGGCTCGCCCGGCAGCGACCTGTTCGCGTTCGCGGTCGGCGCCACCGATGTCGAGGACCGCATCGCCGGCTTCAGCGGTGGTCGCACCCAGGTGATCGCGCAGTCGCGTTTCATCGACCCGCGCTTCCTGCCGCTGCCCTACTCCAAACCCGACGTCTCGGCGCCCGGCGTGGCGGTCACCTCGGCGGTGCCGGGCGGCGGCTGGGAGGCGTGGAACGGCACCTCGATGGCGACGCCGCACGTCGCCGGCTGCATGGCGCTGCTGCTCTCGGCGACCGGCCTGCGCTCGGCGGTGCCGGTGCCCGAGCAGGCGTTCGCGCTGCACGACCTGATCGCCGGCTCGGTCGAAGAGCTGGGCGAGACCGGCCAGGACCACCGCTACGGCTGGGGACGGGTCGACGTGTTGCGCGCGATCGGCTTCGCGCGGGAGCGGGGCTTCTGAGCGAACCGGCACAATGCCACGGCGCCGCGTCGTAGCATGGCAGGGAGAGGCATGTCAGGGAGAGGCGTCGCGGCCCCGAGCCGCTGCGCCCACACGCCACCAGTGGTCCCACGTATGGCCGATCGACCCCTCGAAGCAGTCGTCACCGACCCCACCCTGCGCGCCCACGCGCGACGGCGGCGCGGCGGCGCGCTTCCGGTGCTGGTGCAAGTGCGGGCCGCGACGCCGCAGGTGGTGGTCGAAAACCGCCCGTTCCCGGGCCGGCCCGGGAGCGCCACCCGCCGACCGGTGCGGGTGACCGTGCCCGACGCAACGACGGCGCGCGCCGACCTCGAGCGCCTCCAACGCGTCGCCGCCGAGCTCGAGCGGCTGGCCGGCCGCGAGCCCACGATTCTTCGCGCGTCGCACGCGGTGGCCGTGGGCCTCGCTCCGGCGGCCCTGCGCGCCGCGGCGGCGCTCGACGAGGTCGAGGCCATCGTCCCCGATCGCCGCCACCGGCTCAACTGAGCCGACGCCTCCTCCCAGCGGAGACTCAGCCGCCGGCCAGCCAGCCTGGCAGCTCGCCGACCCCGGCCGGCACAGTGCGCGCACCGAGCGCGCGACGGCGCTGCAGCACCTCGAGCGGCTCCTGCGAGCGGGTCGGGTCATCGACCCACCCTGGATCCTCCGTCGGATTCGGCGGCACGCCGCGGCTGGTGCCGATCGAGCAGCCAGGCGCGAGCGAACTGCCAGTCGCGCTCGACAGTGCGCTTCGAAACCCGCAGCGCCCGCGCAACCTCGTCGTTGTCCAACCCCCACACTGCCTTGAGGCGGAGGACATGGGCCTTGCGCTGGTCCAGCGCGTCGAGCTCGGCGAGCGCCGTCTCGAGGTCCGACAGTCCGACGGCCGGAGGGGCAGCGTGTTGGACCTCGCTCAGGGTGACGAGATCGGCGGCTCGCCGAGCTGCGCGCCGCAGGTGTGAACGCCACGCTGCTCGAGAAGCTCGAGCGCATGCTCCGGCTCTCGGCCGAGGGAACCGCGGCGCCGCGGCTCGGAGCAGGCCCCAGTCTCGCGACGTCCGCGTCGACCTTGCCGTGGAAACGCGGCGCCGACGGCGGGTCGGAGCTCGGACCGTACCGGCTACTCCGCGGCATCGGCGAGGGCGGCATGGGCGAGGTGTTCGAGGCGATCCAGGGCGGCGCCGTCGAGCGCAGAGTCGCGATCAAGGTGCTCAAACAGGGGCTCGGCGCCGGCGCCACCCGCTTCCAGATCGAGCGGCAAGCGCTCGCGCTTCTCGAGCACCCCAACATCGCCCGACTCTACGACGCCGGCACGACCGAGGATTGCCGTCCCTACTTCGCGATGGAGCTCGTCGAGGGGCTGCCGATCACCCACTACTGCGATCAGCACACGCTCGACATCCGCCAGCGCCTCGCCCTCTTCCTCGACGTCTGCCGCGCCGTGCAGCACGCCCACCGCCACGGCGTCGTGCACCGCGACCTCAAGCCCTCCAACATCCTGGTCGCCCGCGCCGAGGGCGACGATCCACCCCAGGTCAAGGTGATCGACTTCGGGATCGCCAAGCTGATCGGCGACCAGGCGCCCGCCGCCGACCGCTCGTTCACCCAAGCCGGGGAGCTGGTGGGCACCCCCGAGTACATGAGCCCCGAGCAGCTCGCCGGCGACCCCATGCAGATCGACGCGCGCACCGACGTGTACTCCTTGGGCGTCGTGCTATTCGAGTTGCTGGTCGGCGAGCTGCCGGTGACGACGGACCCGGCGAGCAGCAGGCTCGACGACACCTTCCGTGGCTTCCTCGAGCGCGATTCACCGCGGCCGAGCTCGCGGCTGCAGCCCGCCACCCAGCGCTCGGCTGAGGTCGCGGCGCGCCGCCGGAGCGATGCGCGGAGCCTGGCGCTCCTGATCCGCCGCGAGCTCGACTGGATCGTGCTCGCGGCGCTCGCCCGCGAGCCCGACCAGCGCTACGAAAGCCCCGCCGCCTTGGCCGCCGACCTCGTCGCGTGGCTCGCGGACGACGTGGTGTCGGTGGGGCCGCCGACGCTCGCCTACCGCGCGCGCAAGCTGGTCCAGCGACACCGCGTGGTGTTCGCGGCGGCCGCGCTCGGCGTGCTGGCGCTGTTCGCCTCGACCTCGATCGCGCTGTTCGGTCTGCACCAGGCACGCAGCGCGCTCGAGCGGGCCGAGAAAGAGGCCACCACCGCGAACCAGGTCACCGACTTCCTGGTCGGGCTGTTCGAAGCCTCGGCGCCGGGCGTGCCCGACGCCGGGCAACAAACCGCGCGCGAGTTGCTCGACGCGGGTGTCGGCCGCATCGACGCCACCCTCGACCAGAGCCCCACGGTGCGCGCGCGCCTGCTCGACACCCTGGGGCGGATCTACGTGCAGCTCGGGAGCTACGACCAGGGCGGCGGGCTGCTGCGCCAGGGCCTGGAGCTGCGCGAGGCGGCGTACGGAAATGCGCATCCCAGCGTCGGCGAGAGCCTGACGGCACTGGGATACCTCGAGGTCGAGGGGCTCGATCGTCCCGAGCAGGCGATTCCGCTGCTCGAGCGCGCGGTCGAGATCCTCGCCGCGGACGAAGAGTCGGAAAGCGCCCTGCCGAGGGCACTCGACGTGCTGTCGCATGCCTACCAACGGGCGCTGCGCTACCCCGAGGCGGAGCAGGCGCTGGCACGCGCGCTCGAGATCGCGCGCGAGCGCTCGGGACCGCGCAGCCGCGAGGTCGGCGACCTGCTCAACCGCCAGGGCATCCTCGACCAGGCGCAGCGCGACTGGGAAGGCTCGGTCGGCGCATTCGAGCAAGCGAGGGAGATCCTGCGCGAGGTGCTCGGCGACGACCACCTCGAAGTGGCCGTGCTCGATACCAACCTGGGCTGGTCGCTCATCCAGCTCGGCCGTCCCGGCGACGCGCTGCCGCTCATGGAGCACGAGCTCGAGGTGTCGCGGGCGGCTTACGGCGCGCGCCACCAGACGGTCGCCGACACCCTGTTGTTGATGGCGCCCGCGTACACCCTGCTGGACCGGCTGGAAGATGCGGCGCGCGTGCTCGACGAGGCGAGGAGCATCTACGCCGAGCACCTGGGCGAGGACCACTACGCGGTCGCCGAGGTGCTCTACCGCCGAGCCGAGCTCGATGTCTTCGCCGGCGACCTTGCCGCTGCTCGCGCCGGCCTCGGCGAGGTGCTCGAGCGGCTGGCCGGGAGCCGCCACGTCCGCGTGCCGATCGCCGAGCTGCGCACGCTCGAGTGGCTGGCGCACGTCGAGCGCGCCGAGGGACGCTTCGAGGTCGCCCGGGAGGTCTGCGTGCGCGCCCTGCGGGTGCTCGCGGAGCGGCTCCCCGAGACCGAGCGGAGCGACTGCCCGCTGCAGCTCGCGTGGATCGACGCTCGCGAGAGGCGGATCGCGGAAGCACGGCGAGCGCTCGCCGAAGCGGTCGCCGCGCAGGAGAGCCCGTGGGCGATCGACCGCCCGTTCGCGCCGATCTCGCGGCCGGCGGTGCTCGCCGCGCTGGGGGATCTCGACGGGGCCTTCCAGGCTCTCGATGCCGGGCTCGAGCGCGGTTTCGCGCACCCCTGGGTGGCGCGCAACCCGGACCTCGAGCCGCTGCGCGCGGACCCGCGTTTCGCGGGTCTCCTGGACGAGGTCGCTTCCCGGCTCGGCCTCGTGCGTCTCGAGTGAGGTGGCCCCACCGCGAGCGACGCCGGGGAAGTCAGAACACGACGAAGGAGAACTGCTC
The DNA here is from genome assembly GCA_035524895.1 of Thermoanaerobaculia bacterium. Classification (GTDB taxonomy): domain Bacteria; phylum Acidobacteriota; class Thermoanaerobaculia; order Multivoradales; family Multivoraceae; genus DATLFI01. The sequence continues at coordinate 6,826 of DATLFI010000188.1, forward strand.
GGCGAAATTCTTGCCGAGCGAATCCAGGATCATGACGCTGAAGTCGGTGCTGGTGCATTCGTACTGGGCGGTCCTGGTGAAGAAGGGCTCCCGAACGGAGAGGAGGATAGGGTGCTTGCTGCAGTCGTTGAGAGTAGGTTCGGCGAGCTTGATCCTGTAAATGCCGGGGCCCCCGACTTGCACGGATTCGATGTACTCGCTCCCCGCCAGCACCGTTCCATCGGAGTCGATGACGCCGAATGCCCGCGCGATGCCCTTGCCGGCTAGCTCCCCGTCGTGGCCGATCTTGAACCTGGTCGGATTGCTCCCGTAGTCGGCGTTGGAACCGAAGGTGAAGCGCAGGCCTTGGCCGCCGTTGATCGTTTCCCTGACGATCGCCCACTTTCCGAAGGTGATCACGGAATTACTGGGCGTCTCGCCGAGCACGATTGCCGATCCGAGGACGCCGTCGGTGGAGGAGTAGAGTCCGAGGACCGCGTCGTCATCCTCGACGATCAGGTCGTCCCCCGAGAGGTATCCGGCAGGGATGGTGATGTTCGTGCCTTCGACGTGGAGGCGCGGCCGATCGAGCGGCTCAGCCTCGTCGCCCGACCACCCACGCCATCACCGCCCACGAGCCGGCCGCCCAGGCGGCTAGCACGCCGAAGGAGAACGCCACCTCGCTCGCCAGCTCGGGCACCAGGCCGGCCCGCACCACGTTGGCGGCGTGCGCGAACGGAAGGAAGCGATGCACCGTCGCCAGCCATGCGGGCAGACGCTCGGCGGGATACTGGATCGGCGAGAACAGCAGGATGACGAACACCAGCACCTGAGTGAGCATTCCGGTGACCATCGGGTTGCGGATCGCGTAGGCCATGGCGAAGCCGATCGAGGCGGCGGTGATCAGTGTCAGCGCGCACGCCGGCAGCACCAGCAGGCCGGGCTCGAACGCAAGGTCGTAGCGCCGAGCGCCGACCGCCAGCGCGAGCAACGCGCCGGGGACGGCGATCGCCGAGTGCACCAGCAACCCGGCCGCGACCGCCGCGGTGCGCGGCACCGGCAGAGAGAACAGGTAGTCCTGGATCCCCGCCGCCTTCTGCTGTGCGATCAGCTGCGGTGCCAACACCAGCCCGAGCGTGATCAGGGTGATCACCGCGACACCGGTGGTCAGGTACTGCGCGTGCAGCCGCGGCATCTCGTCGACGAAGAAGCCGACGCCGATCGCCATGCCGGCGCCCACGAACACCTGGACCACCATCGCCAGCGGCAGCACCAGACGCAGGCTGCGCAGCTCCCACAGGAGCATCAGCGCCAGGCTGCGCAGCCAACGCCGCACCGGGTGGCGGCGCAGGCCGGGCGCTCGCGCCTTCAACGGCGATGCTCCGCTCACGAGGCTCCGCCCCCGGTGCCAGTCTCGTTCAGGTCGAGCGCGTCCTCGCGACCGATCAGGCGCACGTAGACGTCTTCGAGGGTCGCCGCGGCGAGCGCGTACTCCTCGATCCGGCCCTGCTCGAGCAGGACGCGCGCCCAGTGCAACGCCTCCGGCGCGTCGGCCTCGTCGAGCAACAGCTCGAGCCGCCGCCCGAGCACCACGTGGCCTCGACCCAACGCCGGTATCGCCGGGACCTCGCCAGGCGCCGGCAACGTCACGCGCAGGCGCAGCCGGCCGCGCTGGTCGGCCTTGAGCGCGGACGGCGTGCCTTGCGCCAGGATGCGCCCGCCGTCGATCACCGCCAGCCGGTCGACCGATTGCTCCGCCTCGAGCACGTTGTGGGTCACGAGCAGCACGGCGCGGCCCTCGCCGGCGAGCTGGCGCACCTGCCGCCACAGCAGCCGGCGGCGCAGCGGATCGACGTCGTTGGTCGGCTCGTCGAGGATCACCAGGCTTCCGGGCCAGACCGCAGCCATGGCGAACCCCAACAGCCGTCGCACGCCGCCGGAGAGACGGTGCCCGAACGTGCCGCGCCACTCCTCGAGCTCGAGCGCGCCGAGGAGCTGCTCGGCGCGTGCTCGCACGGCGCGCCGGTCGCCGCCCCGCACGCGGCCCACCAGCTCGACGAGCTCGCTCCCGCGGAACGAGTCGAGCGGCAGAGCTCCCTGCGGCAAGTACGAGCACAGCTCGCGCGCCCGGTCGGGGTGGGCGACGAGGTCCTCTCCTTCCAGCTCGATACGCCCACCGGTCGGCCGCAGCAGGCCGATGATCTGCCGGACCAGCGTGGTCTTACCGGCGCCGTTCGGCCCGAGCAGGCCGAACACCTCGCCCGGGTCGACGCGCAAGGAGATCTCGTCGTTGGCGAGCGTGCCGCCGGGGTAGCGCTTGCACAGACCCTCGACGAGAAGGCCCGAGGTGGGCGAGACGTCGGGCGTGGCGGCCGGGGTCGGAGTCATTGCGGAACGAGACGGCAGCGACACGAGTGACCGGAGCGCGGCTCGGACAGGCGTCGAGGTCGCGGCACGCGAAGGTCGGCGTTGCTAGGTGCTTACGCACCGGAGGTCTCGGCAGTTTCGGAGCGAAGGCCGGGATGGCGGGTTGGGGCACCACGCCCTCGTGGTAACCGTCGCCGCGGCGATGGTCGCCGTGGGCCTTCTGGGCTGCCTCGTGCCCGCGACGCGCGCGCTGCGCATCGCTCCCACCGAGGCGCTACGCACGGAGTAGCCCGTCACGGCGGTCGCTCGACCCGGCCTGTTGTGAGGCCGCACGCTCGGCAAACCGACCGTCCATCCTGCAAGGGGGGTTCCATCCACGGCTGCTGCGGCGGACGCCGGCGCGGCGCCTATGGCGCGAGCAGGATCTCCAGGATCCGTCTCTTGGCCTCGCCGGTGAACAGGATCGCGCGGTGCGGCGCCGGCACGTACAGCGGCGGAGCGGCGAGGGAAGCCTCTTCCTGTGGGGATAGCCAAGACTGGCTCTCGAGGGTCGCGAAGCCGTCGCCCGGCACGAGCCCGGCGCTGCGGTCCGGGCGATCGAGCGACGCGGATCGCGGCCACACGACGTGCCATCGCCCGCGCCGCTCCACGAGCGCCACCCGTTCGGGTGTCGGCTGATACGCGTTCTGTATCGAGTAGATCCGTACCGGACCGAAACCCGGTACGTCACGACGCAGCAGAGCATCGAGGCGCAGCGCCCGATCGAGCGATCGCTCGAGATGCCGCCGGCGCTCCGCTGCGTCGCCGAAGAGGTCGACGCGGCTCCCTCGCGCGATTCGGCGCTCCACGTCGGAGTCGAATACCGACCAGCCGTAGCGCTCCCACGCCGCGGCGTCGAACAGGTCGACGTCGAGCGGCCGACCCTCCGCTCCGACGAACGGTCGCCGGAGATAGACCGGCAGCTCCTCGAAGACTGCCGGAAAGGTGAACAGCACCTCGGGCAGGAAGCGGCGGCCGAGGAACGGTACGAAGCGACGGCCCTCGAGCAGGTCGGCAAGCACGCCGATGCCGCCGCCGTTGGCGGTCCCGGCGAGGATCAGCCGCGACACGCGGACCCGTCGCGGCGGCGCGGCGAGCCCGCTCTCGGCGCGCTCGAGCCCGGCGCCGCCGTACTTGAGGAAGTAGCGCGCCACCCGCGCCGAGTTGCTCTGGCAGATCAGGTCGACCTCGAGCACCTCTTCGCCGCGCGCGAGACGGAGCGCCTCGAGACGCTCCGCGAGGGCAGCGGCGGCGAGATCGCTACCGCGGCGCCAGTCGTACCAGAACACATAAGCGTTCGCGTCGCGGTCCGGCGCGGCGAGATCGCCGCGCCGGAAGCCGTTCGCCTCGAGGAGCTCGAGGATCTGCTCGTAGAACGCGATGCGAAACGGACCGGCGTCGATCGCGAGCACGGGTGCGGTGGCTTCGACGCTGCCCGTGTCCTGCCGCAGCCCCAGCGCCACGGCATAGCCGCCGTCCCGCGGCAGCCACAGGCTGCGAAAGTCGCCCCAGACGACGCGGGAGGTCGCGCGATCTCGCAGCTCGCTACCGGTGATGCCCGGAAGCACCACGACCGGTCGTCTCGTCTCGAGCTGCTGCAGCGGCGCGAGGACCGGTGGCGGGCCGCCGCTGGCGCAGCCGGCGAGCACCAGCACGGCCAGGCCGGACAGTAGCTCCCGGAGTGCGCCAACGAACCGCTTCGCGCGGGATGCCTCGAGCCTCGCCACCTTGGACGGGACGATACTGCCCCGGCGCGCTTCCCGTACCTCGCGCCTCGCCGCGAGCCGCCGCCCCGTGCCTCACAAGGCGCACCGCCGACGCATAGGAGCTCGCGTCCGAGGAGGCGGATCCGTCAGGCCCCCCCCCCCGGACCCTTCGCGTCGATCGGCTCTGCGCCGGTGAGCTCCTGGAAGGCCGCCTCTACGGCCGGCCGCAGGAAGAGGTAGTCGAGCTGGGCTCGTGTCTCCTCGCCGCCGAGGTGGACTCGGTGCTCGTCGACGTCGATCGAAGCAAGTGTCGTCTAGAGGTCCTTGCCCGCGGCGACCGCGCGCCGGACCTGGCCCCACGTCGATTCGAAGCCCAGCTCCGCGGAAGCTCCACGCCGGCGGTTGGCCGCGCGAACATCTCAGTAGCAGCACGCGTAGCCGTAGAGGGTGGTGCTGGGATTGGGGTTGTCGAGCTGAGTCGACAGCAGGCCCCCCACGCTGTTGCCATCGTTGTCTGCGCCGTCGCCGGTCCAGGACGAGACAGAGAAGAGGCCCGCGGAGCGCAGGGCCTGCATCTGAGAGTTGCTGCAGATATCGGCCCCGTCGAGATGACACGCCGCAGCGGTGCCGAAGAAGTTCGTGTCCTCCACGGCAGTGATGCTGTTGGGCGCGTAGTAGGTGTCGAGGAGCTCCTGCCCCTGCTCCAGGCTGATCATGCGCAGATCCGAGGCTCAGCCGCCGTCGGCCAGCCAAAGGGGTGCGCCTGCCAGAGCATCACGTCGAACAGCTCGTCGAACCTTTGGATCGGATCGCTTTGGCTTGCGGACCCTACACCCGCTCTCGGCGCCGCGCCTAGCCGTGACCCCGTATCCATCTGTATCTATCTGCTTGACCGGTCGCCCAGGCGCGGCGCCGCCCAGGCGTGCGCCCCCTCGTGCGCCGTCAGCGACAGCAGGAAGGCGACGGACCAGACGAGGCCGAGGGCGAGCAGGTCCGCCGCCATCCGTGGTCCGCCGGCCGGCCCGCCGCTAGGTCCCGCCGGCCAGGCGGCGCCAGGCGAGGCCGGCGAGGAGGAGGGCGAGGAGCAGCGCGCCCCAGGCGGAGAGCGTCGGGATCTCGGTCACGACCGGGCGCGTCGCGTCGACCGCGATCACCGTCGGGTCTTCCGGGCCGGGCTCGGCCGGGTCGTCTGTCGGCACGTCGTCGAGGCCGTCGGCGGCGACCAGGCCCTGGTTGATGATCTCGGTGACGCTGGACGGCAGCTCCGGATCGATCACCACCTCGAAGGTGATCGTCACCGAGCCACCGGCTGCGAGCACGCCGATGTCGACCTCGACGGTGGTGTCGCCGGCGGTGTTGCCGCTGATCACGGTGCCGGCGCTGGTCGTCACCGAGCCGACGACGAGATCGGTGTTGGCGTCTGGGGTGTCGGTGAAGACGACGCCGCTGGCGGCCGCGTCACCCTCGTTGGTGACGACGATGGTGTAGAGAAGCGTGTCGCCCGGCGAGGCGCCGCCGTCGCCGCCGAC
>DATLFI010000189.1:0-46679 GCA_035524895.1 Thermoanaerobaculia bacterium
GTCGAGCTCGAAGAACTGGGCGCCGATCCCGCGCAGGTGCTCGCGCTGCGTCAAGAGATCGAGCAAAGAGAGCAGAGAGCCCAGCGCGGCGCGGCGATCGTCGAGGGTGCGCAGGCGATGCGCGCCTTCCTCGCGGCTGGACAGCTCGACCACGCGGAGCTGGCCCTGCGAGTGCTCGAGCGGATGGCTCCGGACGACCCCGAAACCGCAGCGCTCGGCGCCGAGCTGCGCGCGAAGCGGACGCCCCCGAACCTGTGAACACGGTGAAGCACCCAGGGATTACCCTCGTCGCCTCTACCGCCTCCGCCGCCGCGAGCTCGTCCGCCGGAGCTCTCGAGAGACGGCGCTGCTATGCCTTCATGAAGCTCTCGCGGGAGCTCGACCAGCGCTTCGAGTCCCTCCGGCTCGGTGGCCGGGTCGCCAAGTGGTACAGCGCCATCGGCAACGAGGCGACCACGGTGCCCGCCGGTCTCCTGCTCGAACCGGGGGACGTCCTGTCGACGACCCACCGCGACCTCGGCGCCATCCTCGCCACCTATCTGGATCCGGTGCGCGCTTTTCCGGGCGCCGGCTTCGAGCCGCTCGCGCGACCGGCCGAGCGGCGGCCCGAGCCGCGCATGCTGCTGCGCAGGCTCATCTGCCAGCTCCTCGGCAAGGACGAGGGGTTCAGCCGCGGCATCGAGCGCTCGTTCCACTACGGGCTGCTCGACGAGGAGCACGACCTGCGGCACGTCGGCATGATCAGCCATCTCGGATCGATGATCCCGGTCGCTGCCGGCTGTGCCTTTGCGCTGCGGCGGCGCGCGTCGGGCGGGCGCAGCGGCGTAGCGATCAACTTCATCGGCGACGGCGGCACCTCGACCGGCGATTTCCACGAAGGCCTCAACATGGCAGCGGTGTGGAAGCTGCCTCTGGTGCTGGTGATCGAGAACAACCGCTACGCCTTCGCTACCCCGAGCTCGGATCAGTACGCCTGCCAGCGCCTCTCCGACCGCGGACCCGGCTATGGCGTGCCGGCCATCACCGTCGACGGCAACGATCCCGAGGAGGTAGAGCGCGTGCTGCGCGAGGGCTTCGAGCACGCGCGCTCGGGTCGCGGTCCGGTGCTGATCGAAGCGATGGTGGGCCGCATGCGCGGCCATTCCGAGGGCGACGACTCGCTCAAGGTGGTGCCCCGGTCCGAGCTCGAGACGTATCTCGGGGCCGACCCGGTGCCCGCCTACGGGGCGCGCCTCCGAGCCGCGGCCGTCCTCGACGAAGAGACTCAGGGGAGGCTCGACCGCCGCGCCCGGGAGCTGGTCGAGGAAGCGCTCGACTACGGCCTCGCGGCCGCGCCGCCACCGCCCGAAGTGGCCCGGCGCCCGGTGTTCGCGGTCGCCGCCGATCCCGCCGTGGTGCCACGAGCTCCGGCGACGGAGACCGAGGCTGCCGCGACGACCGAGGAGCTCTACTACGTCGACGCCATCCACCGCGCGCTCGGGGAGGAGATGGCGCGCGACCCGAGCGTGGTGCTGATGGGTCAGGACATCGGACGCTTCGAGGGAGCCTTCCGCGTCACCCGGGGGCTCCACACACGCTGGCCGGACCGCGTCCTCGACACCCCGATCGCCGAGAGCGGAACCATCGGCATCGCCGCGGGCGCGGCGCTGCTCGGCTTTCGGCCGATCGTCGAGATGCAGTTCGGGGATTTCATCTCGTGCGGCTTCAACCAGCTCGTCAACGTGGCGGCCAAGCTCTACTACCGCTTCGAGCGGCCGTGCCCGATCGTGGTGCGACTGCCATCGGGCGGCGGCGTCGGCGCGGGAGCTTTCCACTCCCAGAACCCGGAGGGCTGGTTCACTCACGTCGCCGGTCTCAAGGTGGTGTGTCCGGCCACCGCCGAGGACGCCTACGCGTTGATGCTCGCGGCGATCCGCGACCCCAACCCGGTGGTGTTCTGCGAGCACAAGTTCCTCTACCGTCGCGTCAAGGCCTCGCTCGCGGGGGTCGAGCCCGAGCCGCTGGGCCGCTCATGCGTGCGCCGCGAAGGCACAGCGCTGACACTCGTCGGCTACGGCGCCACCACCTGGACCTGCCTCGAAGCCGCCGACGACCTGGCGAAGCAGGGCATCGAGGCCGAGGTCGTCGACCTGCGCACGCTGGTGCCCTTCGACGAGGAGACCGTGATCGCCTCGGTCAAGAAGACCGGCCGCGTGGTGGTGGTCTACGAGGCGCAGCTCACCTCCGGTTTTGGCGCCGAGGTCGCCGCGCGCATCGCCGACGCGGCGTTTCCCTGGCTCGACGCACCGGTCAAGCGCGTCGCGTTCTCGGACAGCCCGGTGCCCTACGTCAAGGCGCTCGAGAAAGAGCTGCTGCCGACCAAGGAGAAGGTGGTGGGGGTTGCAACCGAGCTCCTGAGGTACTGACCGTCCCGAAGCTCTGGCGGCCTCCTCAACAACCGCAGACGATCACCACCGGTGGATTCGCCCACTTGTGCTCGTAGTTGTCGAGGAAGATGAGCGACAGCGCCGACCGCGGCCGCTCGGCTCAAAGCGGGCTCGCGCCGGGCTTGCCGTCCTGGCGCTATCTCGCTCGGGCGACCTGCTCGGCGACGGGCGAGACGAAACCATCGGGCTTGACCACCAGGACCGAGCAGTCCACCGAGCTCAGGACTCGCTCGGCGGTGTTGCCGATGACGAAGCCCGGCAGCCCGGTTCGACACACCGTGCCCATCACCAGGAGATCGGCTCGGCGAGACTTCACGAAGCGCGGGATGACGTCGCCCGCGTTGCCCTTCAGCAGGTGGAGTCGCGGCTCTGCTGCGGCGTAGGGGTTCGTGAGTGCCGCCACCGCGCTGCGTCGCTCGTCGGCCACCGAGCGCGTGAGGCTCGCGATCTCCTCGCGGGAGAGCCCGGATCGACCCCACAGCGTGGAATCACCGACCATGAGCCAGGCGTGCACCACGTACAGCTCGGCTCCGTTGAGCTCGGCAACGGCGCTCGCGAGCTCCAGGACCTGGTGGTTGAGGGTGTCGCGAGAGTCGCCCGTGCTCTGCGGGTCCACCGCGGCAACCACGCGACGGAATCGGGAGCGCTTCCCGGGCTTCATGACCAGGAGCGGCACCGGGCACTTCCGGATGAGGCGGCCAGCGAGGCCCGCGAGCTTGCGCCGGCCAGTAGCGCTCTTGTCGGCGGTGACGATCACCAGGTCCCGCCCGTGCTCGAGGACGTCGCGCACGATCTCCAGGGACGGTTCACCGATCAGCAGCCGTGTCGCCGGCCGCACGCCGAGGGCGTGCACCGACCTGGCCGCCTCGCGAACCCGGTCGCGTGCCTCGCGGTAGAGCAGCTCCCTGACATCCACTGCGGTGCGCCCGACAGAGACCTGAGCCCACTCGTCGGCCACGGCTTTGATCGCGTAGACCAGCGTGAGTTGGGCGCGTTGGTCCTTGGCGAGCGCCGCGGCCCGCTCCAGGGTCGGCTGGTCGCATTCGTAGGCGAGGGAGATGTTCTCGAATCGTCGCATGGACTCTGATCGATTCCGCTCCGGCCAGAGTATGCCAGGCGGCGTTGCTCGATGCGCCGGCCCAGCTCTCGAGGATGAACCCGAGCGCCGCGAGGAGCCTCCTCGCGGCCGGACTCGAGCCGAGCGAGCTGCATGCGGCGGTGAAGCGAGCCGCACGTGTCAGGTGGCTCGGGGCCCGCTCGAGGCGAAGGCTACATCCGGTCCGGGACCGGGATGCCGAGCAGCCGGCACAGCCACTCGAGCGTGCCGCGGAACGCGTGCACCATGGCCAGCCGCGCCGCGCGTACGGACTCGTCGGGCTCCTGGAGGATCGGGTGGCGGTGATAGAGGCCGTGGAACTTCTGCGCCAGCTCGACGGCGGCTCTCGCCACCAGCGACAGCTCGAGGGTGTCGAATCCCTTCTCCACGATCTCGGGCGCTGTCGCCGCGGTGAGCACCAGGTCCCACAGATCGTCGGGAAACGCCTCGACCGGAAGCGCGCCCACCGCTGCGGCGTCCAGGCGGCTATCGATGCCCGCCTCGGCCAAGCGGCGCAGGATGTTCTTCGCGCGCACCAGCGAGTACTGCAGGTAAGGGCCGGAGTCGCCCTCGAAGTTGAGCGCCTGCTCGAGATCGAACGCGATCACTCGCGTGGTGGTGGTCTTGACCATGAAGTAACGCACGGCCGCGCGCGCGATCTGGCTCGCGAGGCGGTCCAGCTCGGCGGCGGGCAGCTCGCGGTTTCGCTTCTGGATCTCCTCGCGGCTCTTGGCCTCGAGCTGGTCGACCAGGTCGTCAGCCTTGACACCGATGCCCTTGCGCCCCGACATCTCGAGCTGGCGGCTGTCCTCACCGGCGTCGAGGTAGCCGAGGGCGCGGGCGGTCTTGGCCGAGAGCGAGACCATCTCGTAGGCGAAGTGCACCGAGCGCTTCGCCTCGTTGTGGTGGCCCAGCGATTCGAGACCGGCGCGCACGATCCGCTGGAGGTAGCTCTGGCGCGCGTCGATGACATTGATCACTCGGTGCGCGCCGCCGAACTGCGGCGACTCGTCGCCGGCCGCGCCGCCCGCGGCGGTCTCCCAGAGATCGGCGGCCTGTGTTTCGGTCTCGAGCCGCCGGTACTCGAAGTTGCGGCCGAGCAGGCCGAACTTCCAGAGCTGGTAGGCGATGTCCTTGCCGACGTAAGTGATCGTGCCGTCGGACCGCACGATCACCTTGTCGGGATCCTCCAGGCCCTGGAACTCCTCGCTGTCGGTGAGCGGCATCACCCAGCAGCCCTTGTTCTTGCCTTCCTCCTCGAGACGCACGGCGCCGGCGCCGCGCAGCTGCTCGAAGGCCTGGTCGAAGAAGTGCAGTCGTAGGATCTCGCTCTCGCGCGTCATCAGGTCGTAGGAGACGCCGATCCGCGACATCGTGCGCAGGTGCCGGGAGACGATGCGGCGCGCCACCAGCCTGCCGACCTCGGCACGCGGCCCCTCGCCGCGCTCTAGCTCGTGCAGGGTGCGCCTCCGGAGCTCCTGGCGCGTCGGGGACTCCTCGTACCATCGGCCCACCTCGGCGTAGAGGTCCCAGCAGTGGTGGTCGAAGGGCTCGGGCAGTGCCGCCACTTGCTCCAACGACTGCCCCCTGAGGTCCGCGAAGCCCACGACTACATCGGCGAGCTGGACTCCGGTGTCGTCGATGTAGTTCTGGATCTCGGTCGGGTAGCCGAGCGCGCGCGAGCATCGACCGAGCACGTCGCCGAGAACCGCGTTGCGGAGATGACCGATGTGCGCGGCCTTGTTGGGGTTGATGTTGGTGTGCTCGATCACCACCTTGCCGTCCCTGGGCGTTGCGGCGTGCGGCTCCGCCAGCATCGCCGCCGCGAGGGCGCGCCGATCGAGGAAGCAGTTGAGGTAGCCGGCTCCTTCGACCGTGATCCGCTCGATACCCGGGGGTGTCCTGAGCGCCCCGCGGAGGCGCTCCGCGATCTCGCGCGGCCGAGCCTTCAGCTCTCGGGCGAGATGGAGGGCAGCCGGCAGGGCCAAGTCGCCCAGCTCGCGGCGCGGGGGCATCTCCACCACGGGGTGGTGCTCGACCCCGTAGAGCTCCGCGATCACCCTGCGCAGCCGCTCCGCGAGCTCGCTCTTGAGCGGTTGCAGCATGGCGCGGCAGTGTATACCAGCGTTCCAGGCCCTTCCGGGGCGAGGGTTTCCGGCTTTCGACTCCGGCTGGAACAGGGATCTACGCGGCAATCGCTGCGATACAATCCCTGGGGTTCGGGGCTTTCGTCGACGCCTTGGGGGCCCGTCTCCGCTACTGGGGGGTGGGACTGCGGGGGTGTGGCCCTCGCCTCTGCCGGTAGAACAGAGGACTAGTGAGGCTGTGCCCCGGATCGTCGAGACCAGCGAGATGGGCAGGAGGCCGACTTGATCACCACGGTCACGACAGTCACGCAGACGCGGCGTCAAGGAGTCTAGCTTGGCCGTCAAGATGAACGACACCCTCCTCGAGCTGATCGAGGGAGACATCACCGGTCTCGAGGTCGACGCCATCGTCAACCCGGTCGGACCGGACCTGCGACTCCGGCACGGAGTCGCGGCCGCCATCCTCAAGAAGGGCGGCAGCTCGATCCAAGACGAGTGTGACCGGATCGGCGGCACCCTGGTCGGGACGGCAGTGATGACGGGGCCGGGCAAGCTGCCGGTCAAGCAGGTGATACACGCGGTAGGACCGCAGATGGGTGAGGGGGACGAGGACCGCAAGCTCGCTGCCGCCGTGCGTTCGGCGCTGGCGCTCGCGGATCGCAACGGCCTGCGTTCGATCGCGATCCCGGCGATTTCCACGGGGAAGTTCGGTTTTCCGGTCGATCGATGTGCACGCATCCTGCTCACCGAGGTGCACCGCTACCTGCAGGGCGGCACCAAGCTCGAGCGTGTGGTGGTCGTGCTGCACGGCACCGACAACTACAACACCTTCCGGCGGGAGCTCAGGCGGGGATTCCGGTAGCAGTCGTCCATGGGCCGCCCATGGACGACTGCTGGGCGTTCGGCGACCCCGTCGCTTCGCAGGCTACGCGCCGAACTTCTGGAGCTTGCCGGCATGGGCCAGCAGTAGGCCCAGGAGCTCGTGCGCCGGGAAGGTTCCCAACGCGCCGCGCGCGGCCTCGAGCTCGGTGTAGCGGCTCGTGTCGTCGACGAAGCAGGTCGGCGACGAAACCAGGAGCGGCACCGGGTGCCAGCTGTGCGCGCGCATCGGAGCCGGTGTGGAGTGGTCGCCGGTGATCGCGACGACATCGGGGCGCAGCTCGAGCAGGCCGGGTAGCGCCCGGTCGACACGCTCGATCTCCGCCGCTTTCTGCGCCGCGTCACCATCCTCGCCGGCGGCGTCCGTGGCTTTGACGTGGATGAAGAAGAAACGGAAGCGGTCCCAGTGCTCGCGAGCTCGAGCGAACAGCTCGTCTGGCGCCTTGCCGCTCTCGACCACCTCCATGCCACACACCGAGGCGACCCCGCGGTACAGAGGGTAGCCGGCGAACGCGCCGCCGCGCAGGCCATAGAGCTGTTCGAACGAAGGGAGGCTGGGTGGGCGCGCGAAGCCGCGCAGGAGAAACGCGTTCGCGCGCTCCTCGCCCTCGAGCGCGGCGCGGAGTGACCCCAGCACCGGGCCGAGCCGCTCCGCAGTCTCACGCCCCTGGGGCGAGGTGCCCGCGAGCGGTCGGGGCGGCTCGCCCAGACGCTGGGGGTCGGTCTCTTCGAGATCGGCCGACAGCGTCGCTCCGCGGGTATCGCGCAGCAGCAGGACGAAGCGGTAGCCCTCCCCGGCGTGGAGCTGGATCTCGAGGCCCTCGGGTGGCGCCGCCGCGAGCCGTGCGCGCATCCTCTCGACCAGGCGGCGGCACTCTTCGGTGGGTATCCTGCCGGCGCGGCGATCCGTGAGGTTGCCTGCCTCGTCGACAGTGGCGAAGTTGCCCCGGGCCGCCACCGTGTCGGGGGTCAGTGCAAGCCCGAGCCCGAGCGCCTCGAGCACGCCGCGTCCGATGTCGTTCTCGGGGTCGGTTGGATCGTGGCCGAAGAGGGCCAGGTGACCGGGTCCGCTGCCTGGCGTGACCCCGAGCGTCGCCGGAACGATCCGACCTAGCGCCGCCGACGCGGCGAGGCGGTCGAGATGGGGCGTACGCGCCATCTCGAGCGGGGTTCGTGGTTGGGACGGCGTGCGGAGATCGCCGATTCCGTCGAGCACGAGCAGCACGATCCGGCTGTCGGTGACCAGGGCGAGGCGCTGCAGGAGTTGCTGGCGGAGCGACATGGCGGAGCGGATGCTCCCAATCGAGCGACTCAACCGACGAAGTACACGCTGGCCCGGAGCTGGAGACGGGCGCGGGCCTCGAAGCCGGAGCCGACGAGCTTGAGGCCGGTGACCGCCGCCAGCACGGGGAGCACGATCCAGCCGTCGAAGCTTTCCCCGGCATTGTACGGCGGCACCACCGGCTCGATCTCCGCGAGCTTGGTCCAGTGGTCGTCGTCGGGATCGAAGGATGCGCGCAGCTCGACGTAGGCGCGGTCGAGGTCGATCGACTGCTTCTCGGAAGGGTGCCAGAGCGAGAGCACGAACCGCAGCTCGTCGAAGCGGGACGTGTCGAGGTGGGTGCGCCCCTGGTGGCGCAGCGGGAACGCGAAGGTGCCGTGGTTGTCGCTGGCGAAGATCTCCGGCGGCGGGTCGAAGACCAGGTGCAGGGGGCTGGGCAGGCGGGCACTCATCGCGTGGTCGTCGCTGGGTTGGTGGCACCGCCGGCCAGCTCCAGCGCACGCCGCACGTTACGCCGGGTGGCCTCGTCGTCGGCGCCCAGGAGCGGCGGCCCGATACCAAAGGCTTCAGCGCCCGCGGCCCGGTAGTCGGCGATCTCCTCCACGCCGTAGCCGCCGCTCGCCATCATCGGAATGTCTCCGAGCGGCTGGCGAAGGGCCCGTAGGTACGCCGGTCCGCCCACAGGCGGGAGCGGGAAGACCTTGACCACGTCCGCTCCCAGACAATGCGCTGCCACGACCTCCGTCGCCGTGAGCGCGCCCAGCACCAGGAACAGCCCCGCGTCCCGCGTCGCACCCGCCACGTCCGCGCTGCAGTTCGGCGTCACCACGAACTCGGTGCCGGCCTCGAGGGCTTGCGCGGCTCGCTCCTGCGTCGTCACCGTGCCCATGCCGAAGAAGGGCGGTCCCCCTTGCCCGCGTTCACGCAGCAGGGTGCGCACCAGGGACGGCGCTTCGGGTACGGTGAACGTGATCTCGATCAGCTCGAGCCCAGACTCCGCGAAGAGCAAGGCCTGCCGCTCTGCCTCGGCAAGGACGTTGGTGCGCACCACGGCGATGATCGGTTTCCGCCTCAGGGACTCTGCGATCACCGCGCGCAGGGTCTGCGGCGGGTCGGCCACGGGCGTTGCGGGTCGGCTCATCGGGCTTCGCGTCGGGAGGGACCCCAGCAGACGCAGGAGAGGGTCGAGACTCTATCATCGGCCCGCCCGCATCGGCGCTCGGGAGGCACGTGGAGCGGGGCTCGACGGAAATCCGCAAGCTTCTTCCACTCCCGGTGGCACGCCATTGGAAGTGTCGAGAAGTCTAGAGTCACTAGACTCACCCCTATGGCGGGCCCGTACCCGCGTCGCCAGATCGGAGAACTGTTTGGTGTGGAGAGCACAGTGAGCCCAGAGCCGAGCCTGCACGCGCTGCTGATTTTCAGCGGCACCGGACCGATCCTGCTGTTATCGACGTTTCCCGGAGCCGACGACCAGCGGTTGGTCGAGAAGCTTCGCTACAAGGGGATCGCCCGCTTCATCGCCTACGAGGTGTCGATCGACGCGGTGCGCCTGCGCTACGGCCACTCGTTCGATCGTGTGGTGGCGGACCTCGAGGGAGTCGAGGACGCTCGCGTGCTCGACTACAACGGCCACCAGATCATGGCCACCTTCTCGCGTGACGAGCTCGGCGCACCGCTCCACATAGGCGAGTGAGCCGAACGAGCGCCGGGAAGCCCATCGGTTCGCAGCACCGGCCCGCAGAGGCGCGGCCCGCTGGCCGACCCGGCGCCTGGGGGCCCGCGCAGCGCTCTCACGCTCTACCCTGGCGAGAGCCAAGCCAGGAGGTCCTCGCCGAGCCGCTCGAACAGGTCGCGCAACGCGCCCAGCGGCAGGCCGACGACGTTGCTGTGGCTCCCGTAGCTGCCAGGCACGAACAGAGAGCCCAGACCCTGGATCGCGTAGGCGCCTGCCTTGTCGATCCACTCACTGGACGCCACGTACCAGTCGATCTCGCGCGGCGTCATCGCGATCTCGACCTCGCTGCGCTCGACGAGCGACACGCACTCCAGCGCGCCATCGACTCGTCGCGCGAGCGCGACACCCGAGAGCACCTCGTGGCGGCGACCGGTCAGCGCTGTGAGCATCTCGCGGGCCTCCTCGGCGTGGCGCGGCTTGCCGAGGATGACGCCGTCGAGTACCACGGTCGTGTCGGCCCCGAGCACGAGCTCGCCAGGGCGGCAGTCCGTGCGTGCCTTGGCTTCGGCCAGACGTTGCACGTACGCCGCAGGATCCTCCCCCGGCAGCGTCGACTCGTCGAGATGCTGCGGCCTGACCTCGAGCTCTAGACCGAGCTCCGAGAGGAGATGTCGGCGCCTCGGCGAACCCGAGGCGAGCACGAAGCGGCGACGCGAGCCCAGCGCGCGACTCTCCTCCGAAGCACTGTTCAGGGGCGCACTCTTCAGGGGTAGTAGCCGCGCATGGTGCGCGCCTTGAGACCGCGCTCGACGCGCAGGTCCACCGTGCGGAAACCGTCGCCCGGACGGCCGTCGCCGTCCGACTGGTAGGCGATCAGGTACTGCGAGCGCAGCTCCTGCTGGATGGAGCCGTACACCGCAGGCAGCTCGCGCACACTGTCCACGAAGGAGCAGCGCCCACCCGTCTCCTCGCACAGGCGGGTCAGGCGGCTGCGAACGTCGACGTCGCGGTAGTCGATGCCGAGCCCGATGGCATAGATCGCCACTCGTGAGTGCCGCGCGAACTCGAGCACCTCCTCGTAGCGGTACTGGCTCCTCGAGTCCTCGCCGTCGGTGAGCAGGATCAGCGCCCGCTTGCCCTTGAGCCCGTGGAAGTAGAACAACGCCTGGATGAGGCTGTCGTAGAGCGCGGTCTCGCCCTCGGCGACCAGGTCCGCAAGTCCACCCGCGAGGAGCTCGACGCTGTTGGTGAACCCGACCACGAGCTGGTAGGTGTCGTTGAACGTCATCAGGCAGGCGCGGTCCCGCTCGGTGATGACCTGCTCGAAGAAGTGGAGCGCGGCCTCGCGCGCCTCCACCAGCCGATCGACCATCGAGGTGGAGAGATCGAGAATCACACCCGCGTGCACCGGCAGGTCACGCACCAGCTCGAACCGGCGAATCGCCTGGTCTCGGCCGTCCTCTAGCACGCGAAACTCCTCGGCGGTCAGACCCTCGACCGGTCGTCCGCGTCGATCGCTGACCGTGGTGTACAGCTCGACGAAGTTCACGTCGAGGTGCTCCACCTCGTCGGGTGCGTTCACGAACACGATGTCTTCGACGCTGGCTCCGTTCTCCAGCCAGCCGACGGCTCGCACGTAGCCGAGGGGCAGGTCGGAGGGCACTGCGATCGGCTGCACGAAAGGAGGCTGGTACAGCGTCGCCACCAGAGTCTCGTTGAGGAAGAACTCGACCCGGTCGAGCCGCTCGAGACGCGGCACCTCGACCTCCGCGGCCGCGCGCACCACACCGTGGTAGCTGCCGCCCCGCCGCGGCTCCACCAGCCGGAGGCCGAAGCGATGGGGTCCGGCGTTGAGCTCTACCTGGTCGGCCGCCAACTCGCTGCCGTCGGCGGCGTAGGCGATTGCCCTCACGACGTGTCGGCGAGGCACGCGGCCGACGTCGAGCTCGACATCGAAGGGCGCCCGCGCCTTCGACAGCAGCGGTTGTCCGTTGAGCTCGAACCCGACCCTGGCGATGCCCTCTCCCTCGGCCAGCGCGTTGACGCGGATACGCCCCACCGCCAGATCGCCGCTCGGTCCACGCAGACGCACCACCGGCTCGCTGGGGAGCACCGCGGCCGCACTCGGCGAGGGCGCGCCGGCGTCGTCACCCTTCAGATCCAGACCGAGGCCGCTCCCCGGCGATGTCGCCGCGTGGTCTACGGGGCGCGCCGGTACCGAGAACGTGGTGTCGGCGCGGAACACGGTCTCGGCGAGGAGGTCCTGCACCCTCAGCACCATGCGGTACTCGCCGGGCCGCAGGAAGCGCTCGACGATCACCGGCAGATGCTCCCCGGCCGCGATCCGGCCGCCCGCTGGGTCGCTCGCGGCTGGGCCCGGGGCGAGCGGCAGGTCGAAGCGATAGCGGAAGCTGTCGAAGAGCTCTTCGCCGCGCACCACCTCGCCGTCGACCAGCAGGCTCACCGCTCGTCGGCCTCCGCGCTCGTGACTCGTCACGTCCGAGGCGACCAGCCCGATCGCGGCCTGGACCACGGTGCGGCTCTGGTGGCGCCCGGGATAGGTCACGTCGATGGCCACCGGCTGCGCCTCGACGCCATCGGGCAGCTCGGTGGATCGAGCCAGGAAGCTCTTGGCCCACTCGTCGTTGGGCGCCGGCAACCACTCGCCGCGGCGGCTCCAGTCGGGCGAGATCGACATCGCCGCCATCAGCTCCTCGCCGCGCGAGCATTCCTGCTGGATCTCGAGCGCCGCCTCGTGGTCGCCCAGCGCGGTGCTCCAGACGACCAGCGAGCGCAGGCCCTCGCTCGGCGACCACAGGTGGAAGCGGGCGCCCCTGCGTACGAACACCGCGGAGAACTCGTGGGGGACCAGCGGGGAGCGCGCGTAGCGCCACACCTCGAGCTCCCGAAGGCGCTCGCACGGTGCGGCGAGCGTGCTCTGCGCCGGACCGTGCAGCAGCAGGAAGCGCGCGCGCGCGTCCTCGAGGTCGGGATAGCGCTCCTGCGCGATCTGGAGATGGACCTCCCAGCGGTCGAGGAGCTCGTTGCGCGGCGTTTCGGGAAAAGGATCCCGCACTCGCCAGAAGCGGCGCACGAATTCGTCGCGCCGGTAGTCCGCCGAGAGCGCGAGGAACACCTCGCGCTCGGTCGGCGTGATCAGCTGGTCGACCTGCTGTAGGAAGCTCTCGTGGCGAGGCGCGAGCGTTCGTGTCGGGTCCGCGGTCGCCGGTTCCGTCGCCAGCTCGATGGCTTTCTTGTTGGCAACGCGTGTGCCAGACCCGGCGTCGGACGGCTGGAGCGCCAGGAGGATGCCGACGATGAACTGCAGCGCGAGGAAGTGCGCTGCACGCGCACGCATGCAGGTATCGTAGCAGAGGGCTTGCTGCCGGAGGCGCCGTGCGGCGTCGCCGAGGCATCGCCGCTACGGGTAGTATCCCGAGATCGCCTTTACCTGCACGGCGGGGCGTGTCGTGCTCACCACCACGGAGCGGAACTGTCCGTCGGGCCTGCTGTTGGTCGACTGGTAGGTGATCAGGTAGCGCGAGCGCAGCTCGGCCTGGATCTGCTCGTAGACGCTCGCGAGCTGGTCGGCGTTGTCGATGAAGAAGCTGCGACCGCCGGTCGTGGCCGCGAGCTGGTCGAGCGCCTTCTTGGCCTGGCCTCCGCCACGGCGATCGAGCGAGAGGCCGATGGCGTAGATCGCCACGCCGGCACGACGCGCGTACTCGATCGTGTCCTCGAAGTTGAATCGGCTGCTCTCGTCCTTGCCGTCGGAGAGCAGCAGGATGGCCCGTTGACCGCGAATGCCGTTGAGCAGGTACAGGCCGAAGAACAGCGAGTCGTGCAGCGCGGTCCCGCGCTCGGCCTTCAAGCCGGCCAGGCCACCGGCGAGGGCGGTGATGTCGTTGGTGAAGTCGACGGCCAAGTGTGGATGATCGTTGAAGGTCACCAGGGCCGCGCGGTCCTTTGACGTGATCGCCTTCTGCAGGAACCCGAGCGCCGCGTCACGGGTGCTCACCAGGTCCTGGGCCATGGAAGCGGAGACGTCGATCATCACCTGCACGTGAACCGGCAGGTCGCTGACGCGCTCGAAGCGCTGGATCTCTTGCGGCAACTTGTCCTCGAGCACCGCGACCTCGTGGCGCTCGAGGTCGAGCTGCGGCCTGCCCTGCTTGTCGAGCACGCTGGCATAGAGCTCGACATACTGGACCTCGACGTTCTCGAGGTAGTCGGGTGCGTTGACGTACACCAGGTCGCTGGTCGAGTTGCCATCGGGGAGGTAGACCACAGCTTGCAGGTAGCCGAGCTCGGGGGTGTCCGGCAGCGTCACCTTTTGGTCCCACGGCTCCTGGTACAGCGTCGCGAGCAGGGATTCGTTGTAGAGGAGCTCGACCCGTTCGGCCAGCGCGCCCTCGGGGGTCTTCACGTCCAAACGCACGTCGACAGTGCCACTCACCTTGCCCTCCGGGCGCGGCTCGACGAACCGCACCGCGAAGATGTTGCGGCCGGCGTTGAGCCGAAGCTCGTCCGAGGCGATTTCCTTGCCGGTCGCGTCGTGCGCCGTCACCCGCAGCGTCTGCGCGCGCGGCACGCGACCGAGGTCGAGCTCGACGGAGAACGGCGGGTTGCGCCGCCTGAACAGCGGGTCGCCGTCGAGCTCGAAGCGGACCTCGGCAATCTCGTCGCCAGTGGTGAGGGTGTCGAAGCGCACCATGCCGGTGTGCATGTAGCCCTGCGGCTCGACGATCTGGAGCGTAGTGCGGTCCACACCGAGCGTCGCCACCGCCTCCTCGAGGATGCGCCGGTCCTCGGAGTCCGCCGGCAGGTTGGCCGTGGTGGCGACCAGCGGCACCTCGAGCTCCTGCTCCTCCCGGTAGACCCGGCTCGAGTTGAGATCCTCCACCTTGACTACCACGCGGTAAGAGCCCGGCCGCAGGCGCCGTTCGAACAACAGGGGGATCTGGTCTCCGGCGATCCCGGCGGCGGGGAAGTCGAAGCGATAGCGGAAGCTCTCGAAGAGCTTCTGCCCCTCCTCGCGGGGAGCCAGCACCTCGCCCGTGAGCAGGAAGTTGAACGAGCGCGCCTCCGCCAGCTCCGCGGTGCCGACATCGGCGACAGCCAAGGTGACCTGGCCCTCGACCACGGTGCGGGTCTGGTGGCGCGCCGGATAGCGCACCGTCAGCTCACCAGGCAGCTCCGCGGCTCCCTCGGGCAGATCGGTCGAGTACGACGCGAAGGTCTCGACCCACTCGGGTGAAGGGTTCTCCTTCGGCCGCTCGATCTTGGCGAGCAGCATGTCGTACTCCATCGGTCGCGACAGGGCGCGCGAGATCGCCGCGGCCACGATGTCGCCGTCACGACAGGTGTAGATGTCCTGCAGGATGTCCTGGAAGTTACCCGAGCCTGAGGCGCCCACGAAGTCGAACAGGTCGCTGGTCGGATCGGTCGGCCGCCATAGCGTCCAGCGCTGCATGTTGTAGCGCCGCACGAAGATCAGGAAGAACTCGTGGCCAACGTTCTCGCTCCGCCGGTAGTACCAGACCTCCAGGGGATAGACCACTGTGGTGCAACTGAACTCGATGCGGGCGTCGGGCGAGCCGTTCAGCAACAGATAGCGCGAGCGCTGGTCCTCGACGGATCCGAACACCTGGGTCGCGTAGCTCAGGCGTTCGTACCAGCGCTCCCGGAACTCGTTGCGGCTACTGTCCGGATACGGGTCGCGGATGCGCCAGAAGCGCTCGATGAACGCGTCGCGTTGGTAGTCCTGGTCGATCTCGAGGAACGCCGCGCGCTCCGCTTCGCTGATCAGGAGGTCGACCTCGACGAGCCACTGGCGGTGCTCCGGTGGCAAGGCGGCGACCAGCGATTCGATCTCCTTGCGCGAGAGCTTCTCGCGCTTCCGTTGCTTCCGGGCATCGCCCGTCGTCTCCGCTTCGGCCGCAGGCACCGCCGGTGGCGGCGCGTCCGCGGTCGCGGCCCCTGGGGGCGGCGCGGGGTCCTGCGCGAAGGCGAGCCCGCCGCCGGCGGCTAGCGACAACAGCACGAGCAGCGCCAGCAGGGGAGCGGGAGCAGCGACTCGACTCTCTTCTTGGGGCTCTGGTGACACCGTGCGACCTGCTGCGTCGTTCTCTGCGTCCCCGAGCCTACCCGCCCCGGTGGGGTGTTCCTGCCGGCAAGCCGGGCCGAGGCGCCTTGCGAGGTTACAATGACTTGTTCGGGTGTCGCTGCGCGGCGTGCTCTTTGGGTGGGCGGCTGCGTGCGCCGGTGTGGTACCGGGGTCCGCTGTGGGAGCACCGCCGCCGCGAGGGTCCGGACGCCGTCCGTGACCGACGGAGTCGCCTGGACCGACAACACGGCGGTCGCAACGGTCTATTTCGTCCCATTCCCTGAGACCATCCAAAGAGGGCGCCCGGCCCCCAGGATCACCTTGGCTCATTCCGCCTACTTCGATCACAACGCCACCACTCCGGTCGACCCGCGGGTCGCGGAGGTCATGGTGGAGTGGCTGGGAGCGCGCCACGGCAACCCGTCCTCAGCGCACCGTTACGGCCAGGCAGCTCGGGAGGCGGTCGAGAGTGCGCGCGCCGAAGTGGCGCGGTTGCTGCAGGCGGCGCCGCAGGAAGTCGTCTTCACGGCCTCGGGCACCGAGGCGAACAACGCGGTCCTGCGCGCCCTCTTCGAGGGCTTCGGCGGGCACCTCGTGCTGAGCGGCTTCGAGCATCCCTCGGTCGAGACGACCGCCTCTTGGCTCGCCGCTCGAGGCGTGGACGTGGCTCGGGTAGCGCCTCGGCCGCACGGTTGCGTCGAGGCCGGCGACCTGCTGGCGCAAGTGAGGCCGGACACCCGCCTGGTGGCGTTGATGCTGGCCAACAACGAGCTGGGCACCATCCAGCCGGTCGAAGAGGTGGCCCGGCGGTGCCGAGATCTCGGCGTTCCGGTTCTGTGCGACGCGGTGCAGGCAGCGGGCAAGGTGGCAATCGACGTGGTAGCGCTGGGTGTCGACTACCTCACGGTCGGCGCGCACAAGTTCCACGGACCGTTGGGCGCCGCCGCGCTATGGCTGCGGCAGGGTGCTCGCTTCGCACCGCTGCTCTTGGGCGGGTCGCAGGAGAGCCGGGTGCGAGCGGGTACCGAGAACGTGCCCGCGATCGTCGGCTTCGGCCGAGCCGCCGCTCTCGCTGCCGAGGAGCTCGGGGATCGCTCCCGCAGCCTCGCGCGCCTGCGCGACCGGTTCGAAGCCGCGGTGCTCCGCGAGATCCCCGGCGCTGTGGTGCATGGAGCTGCGCGCCCTCGCCTGCCGAACACCAGCAGCGTGCGCTTCGCCGGCATCGACGCGCATGCCCTGCTGATCCGACTCGATCTCCGCGGCTACGCGGTCTCGACCGGCGCTGCCTGCGCCTCGGGAGTGGTCGAGCCCAGCCGGACACTCGCGGCGCTCGGTCTGTCGGCGCCGGAGGCAAAAGGCACGTTGCGCGTCAGCTTCGGGATCACCAACACCGAGGCCGCGGTCGACTCCCTCCTGCCGGTGCTGGCTCAGGAGGTGGCGGCGCTGCGGCACGAGGCCGCCGGCGCGGCGATCGCCGCCTCGACTCGCGTCGCCGCGGGGAGCGTCGCGTGACGACCTGCGAGAGCCCGATGCGGGCACTTGGCGCCGAGGCGCAGCCTGACCTGGCAGGTCCGCTCACGGCCGTGGCGATGAGCGGCGGGCTCGACTCGTCGGTCACCGCGCTGCTTTTGGCGGAGGCGGGGGAACGGATCGTCGGGCTCTCGATGCTGCTCTGGGATCGCTCGAACCAGCCCGAGCAGCGGTCGCAGCCGGTGCGGTCCGGTCGGTGCTGCGGCGCGCTCGACCTGGGCGATGCGCGCCGCGTGGCACAGCAGGTGGGCATTCCACACTACACACTGCGGCTCGACCAGGAGTTCCGCGAGTACGTGGTCGACCCCTTCGTCGGCGACTATCTTGCCGGGCGTACGCCGAGCCCCTGTATTCGGTGCAACACCTTCGTCAAGTTCGACCTTCTTCTCGAGCGCGCGCGGCAGCTTGGCGCCGAACGCATCGCGACCGGGCACTACGCCAGGATCGTCGAGGGGGGCGAGGGTCTCGAGCTACATCGAGCCAGCGACGAGGGCAAGGACCAGTCCTACTATCTGTTCGAGCTGGATGCGGAGCAGCTCGCGCGCACGCGCTTTCCGCTCGGCGCGCTGACCAAGACGGAAACGCGCGCGATCGCTCGGCGGCATGGCCTCGTGGTGGCCGAGAAGGGCGAGAGCATGGAGGTCTGCTTCGTCGATGGCGGCGTGCAGCAGTTCGTCGAGCGCGAGCTCGCGTCGGATGCCTCCAGACATCGGGCGCCGGTGGCCGGAAGCTCCGAGCTGGTCGACGAGTCGGGCGAGCGCCTCGGCAGCGGAGCGCCCTACTACCGCTACACGGTCGGACAGCGTCGCGGTCTCGGCCTCTCGGCTGTCAGGCCGCTGTATGTCCTGGGCATCGACCCGGCGCACAACCGGGTCACCGTTGGCCCCCGCGACCGGCTGCTCGCGCGAGCTCTGCGCGGCGATCGCCTGCACTGGATCGGAGCGGAGCCGTCCGGCCTGCACGACGCGGGCGTCGAAGCGACAGTCCGTATTCGCTCGCGTCACCCCGGGACCCGGGCGCTGGTGCGTGCTTCCGGCGGCGGCGCGCTGGTGGAGCTCGAGGAGCCGCAGCTCGGCATCGCGCCGGGCCAGGCGGCAGTGTTCTATCGCGGCACTCGCGTCCTCGGCGGGTGCTGGATCGCGGAGGCGCTGCCGTAGCGTCAGGCCCCGTAGTGCCAGAGATCCTGTGCCGGGCCGCGCAGTTCGCGCTAGAGATCCCAGACGAATCGATGCCAGACGAATCGATGCCAGAAGAAATCGATGCAAGTGTCACGGAATCGCCGGGTCCATGTGTGTAGCGGGCCAGCGCACGCTTGCTGGCCGCCGTGGCAGAAGGAGCCAAGATGACCGTAGCCGACGTACGCAAACGCAACCCCGTCGCGACCCGGGCCTCGATCCTCCGTGCCGCGGAGAAGCTGTTCGTGAGCATGGGCTTTGCCGCAACCTCGATGAGCGACATCGCCGGGAAGGCGGGAGTTACCAAGAGCCTCATCCATCACCACTTCGGCTCCAAGGAGGAGCTGTGGGACGAGGTCAAGCGGCAGCGGATGGTCCACTACGCCGACGTGCAGCGGCAGCTCATCGCCGAGAAGGACGACGGCGAGGCGGGCGTCATGCGCCGCTCGATCGAGGCGTACTTCCAGTTCCTGCGCGAGAACCCCGAGTTCGTGCGGCTCGCGATCTGGATGAACCTCGAGGATCCGCGGCTCAGCCAGATGACCTTCCCGGAGTTGGTGACGCTGGGCGTCGAGCGCATCCAGCAGGAGCAGCGGGCGGGCCGGATCCGCGACGACGTGGAGCCGCAGCACTTGGTGATCATGTTCGTGTCGCTGTGCATGTACTGGTTCATGGCGCGTTCCGCCGGCTTCTCCGGCCTGGTGCCCGAAGACCCCGAGAGTGCGGACCCGGCCTACCTCGAAGACATGCTCAAGGTGTTCTTCCTCGGCGTGCGCCCGCGCTGAGCGCTTGGCCCCACCGCCGTTCGGAACGCCGCGGCGAATCCACATGCCGAACATCAGCTCGGGCAGCGCCGAGACCCCGTCGCTGCTGGTTCGCCAGCTCCCGGGCCGCTACGCCGTTTGCCGCCTGCCTCCTGGCACAGTGGTCGCCGTGCCCGGGAGGGGTCCCCTGCACTGCGTGACCGCCACGGACGAGGAGACCTCGGTGATCTGCACCGAGGCATCGGCGCCAGAGGCCGCGCAGGTCACGAATGGTTGGCGTGCGCTGCGGGTGCTCGGCACGTTCGGCTTCGAAGTCGTCGGAGTGATGTCGCGGCTATCTGGCGCTCTTGCGGCGGGGGGCGTGCCCCTGCTCGCGTGCTCCACTTTCGATACCGACTATCTGTTGGTCCAGGCGTCCGACCTGGGGCGAGCCGCCGTTGCACTGCGCGGTGCGGGAGTCGCCGTCGAGCTGTTGCCGGAAGAAGACTGAGGGCTTGCCGCAGTCAGCCTGGTGACTCCTCGTTCTCGCACTCCTCGGTCTCGCACTCCTCGCCCGGCTCGTTCGCGGGCTCCTCGTCCCACTCCTCTGCGTCTCCTGGGTCCCCTTCGTCCTCCTCGGCTCCAGCGTTCTCCGTGCGGCCGGCGATCACCAGCACCACCTCGCCGCGGATCCGCTCGCGGTCGGCCAAGGCGTTGCGCACCGAGGAGAGCGTTCCCCGCAGGGTCTCCTCGTGCAGCTTGGTGAGCTCTCGGCAGATCGCAGCCCGCCGGTCGCCGAGCATCGTCTCGGCATCGGCTAGGGCTTCCAAGAGCCGGTGCGGAGATTCCAACACCACGAGCGTGTGGTCGAACGACGCGAAGCGGGCGAAGAAGGAACGGCGCTTGCCGCTGCGCCGAGGGGGAAAGCCGCAGAACGTGAACGGGTACGGCGGCAGACCCGACGTGACCAGCGCCGCGAGGGCCGCCGAAGGGCCCGGGATCGCGACCACCGGGCAGCCGGCCGCGATCGCCGCGCGCACCAGGGGGAACCCTGGATCCGAGAGCAGCGGCGTACCGGCGTCGCTCACCAGCGCGACCGAGCTGCCCGAGACCAGCCGTGCCGTGAGCTCCGGCAGCCGGCGACGCTCGTTGTGCTCGTGGAGCGACACCAAGGTTTGCCGCAGGCCGAGACGACTCAGCAGCGCGCCGGTGTGCCGCGTGTCCTCGCAGGCGACCAAGTCGACGCTCTCGAGCACCGATCGCGCCCGTTCGGAGAGATCTCCCAGGTTGCCGATCGGAGTCGCCACGACGTAGAGGGTGCCGGTTGCTGCTGGCATGACGCCCGGCCCGGTCTCGGCCGGCGGTGCGTCTCGCGGGCGGGCCGACGGCCGGGCGCGGTTTGCGCGCTCAGGGTTCGAACCGCGCTCTCGGCTGCTTCGGGAGCCCCTGCGAAGTCCCATTCCAGTCCGGTTACCAGCCGGTCGAACGGGAGTCGAGGGGAGACGCGGGATAGAGATCTCGATACTCGCCGTAGCTCGAGAGCACCTTGACCAGGTAGCCGCGGGTCTCCTGGAACGCGACCTTGGTCAAGAACTCGGCGGGGTCGTCGCCGTGGCAGTAGCGCCGCCAAAGCCGGACCTGGGGCTCGCCGGCGTTGTAGGCGGCGATCATGGCGTGATGCGCGCCGCCGAACTGCTGGGAGAGATCGTGGAGGTAGGCGGCGCCCAGCTCGATGGCGATCTCGGGCCGTTCGAGGTCGAGCGGCGAGAGCGGACCCAGGTTCTCTCGCTCGGCGACCCGTTGCGCGGTCGAGAAGACGAACTGCGTGAGACCTCTCGCCGCGGCGGCCGAATGCGCGCGCGGATCGAAGCGGCTCTCCTCGCGGATGAGGGCTGCGAGCAGCAGCGGCTCGATGCCGTGACGGGCGGCGGCGCGCTCGATCAGGTAGCGATGGGGGTACGGGAACAGGAGCTGGCGAAAGCGCGGCGGGGCGAAGGGCGACGGCAGACGCCGGCCGGCGCGCTTGTGCAGCACTTCGGCGATCAGGAGGGCTTCGCGGGTCCGACCGGCGCGACCGAGCTCGAGCGCGGCGGTGAACGCCAGCGACGGCTGGGTGAGCGGGAAGTGACGGGACACAGCGGACGCCCCTTCGCCGAACAGCCCGAGTGCGAGCAAGAGCTCCTCGGGCTGTGTCAGCGGCGCTCGCCATAGCGGCCACTGATCGATCGGGACGACGTCGGTGGGAAGCAGCGGCGCCTGCGCGCTTTCCGCGCGAGACATGCGTGACTGGAACTGGCGTCGCGCCGCCCGCCCCTCGGGGGAGTCGTCGCCGAGCAGGATCCACGCCTGGAAGGGCTCCCGTCCGGCAGCGGCGAGCCGAAGGCCGTGCGCCTCGGCGGCCGACCGCAGAGGCGGCGCCTGCAGGCGTTGCAGCGCGAGCTGGGCGTGGGGGTGGAAGTACTCCAACGCCGACGCGTCCACATAAGCGCGGACGGCCGCATCGACGTCCTGTCGGACCTCCGCCAAGCGGCCGCGCCAGTACGAAGCCTCGAGGTCCACCGCGCGGCTCGCTGCCACGGCTTCGTCGAGCCAGGTCGCGGCCCGGTCCGCCCGTTCGCGCACGATGTCGGAGCTGGCGAGAAAGAGCGCGGCGCGCGCGCGCTCGACGCGCGAGTCGGGCCGCGCTCGGAGCACCTCGAACAGCGTCAAGGCATCCTCGGGGCGATCCAGCAGCCATTCGAGTCGAATCGCGGCAAGTAGCGACGCGGCGGCAAAGCTGCCGTCCGGCTGGGTGGCGTAGGCCTCGCGGAAGGCCGTGATAGCGAGCGGGAAGCGGCCCGCCAGCTCGAGCGAGCGGCCGCGGTGGTAGTGCGCCTGGGCGGCGTGGCGAGGCGTGGGGGACTGCCGCGCGAGATCCGCGTACCGGCTCGCTGCGACGTCGAATCGCTCCAACCAGAAATTGCCACGGGCGAACCGGAACCGACGATCGAAGTCGCGGCTGGTCGAGACCGGCGTGCCGAGGTCGACGACCGACTGGAGGTGGGCCAACGAGCGCTCGAACTGCCGGTGCTGGTGGAATGCGATCCCGAGCAGCTCGGCCACCTCCGTCGCCGGCGGCCCGTCGAGCAGGCCGTCGAGCACGCGCGCGGCGAGCAGCGACGTGAGGTCATTCTGTTGCTCCCGCAGGAGCTCGAGAAGAATCTCGAGGCCGCGCTGGCCGTCGCCGTTCCTCAGCCCGCACTCTGCCCGAGAGAGGCTGACCGCCCGGCGCTCGCGATCCGGAAAGCGCGACGTCGACAGGCTGCCGAGCAGGCGGCAGTCGCCGCCGGCGCGCAGCGTTCGCGAGAGCACCGCGGTCGCCTCCGAGATCAAGGAGCGCGGCGGGTCCGAGCCGAGCAGGGTGGCGGCGAGACCCGCCGCGACCTCGGGATGGCCCAGGGTCTCCTGGTCGTGGGCAATGCGCAGGCGGGCGTGAGCGCGGAGGCGCGGAGTGTCGCCCATGGCCCGCGCGAACGCCTCCACCGCTTCGGTGCGCCGACCCATGCCGTCGAGGATGTCGCCGCGCAGGTACCAGAGCCCGAGATTCGCCGCACGCTGCGGGTGGTCGCGAAGCAGGCGGTCGACCTCGGCGAGGGCGCTCGGTTCCTTGCCTTCGCGCCGCAGGTCCACCGGCACGATTCGGGGGTCCGAAGCCCCGAGGGACAGCAGGATCAGCAACGCTGCGCTCATAACGTTTCCGCCATCGGCGACGGGCCAGATTGACCGACGGCGCGCCGGCGCGGCACGTCCCGCCCCATGCCGCAGCGCTCGGCGGACGGCGGCCTGGCGCGCGGCGCGGGGACTTTGGCGGGGTTCATCGAGCTGGCTACCTCACTCGCTCGACGCGCGCACCGAGACTCTGCAATTTCGATTCCATTCGCTCGTAGCCGCGATCGAGGTGGTAGATGCGGTCCACCTTCGTCGTGCCCTGGGCGCACAGCCCAGCCAGCACGAGGCAGGCCGACGCTCGCAGATCCGTAGCCATGACGTTCGCTCCCTCGAGTTGCCGGGGACCGTCGACGCGGGCGTACGAGCCGTCGACGGTGACGGAGGCGCCCATGCGGCATAGCTCCGGGACATGCTGAAAGCGGTTCTCGAACACCGTCTCGCAAATCGTCGACCTGCCGCCAGCCTGGGTCACCAGGGCGAGGAACTGGGCCTGGAGATCCGTGGGGAAGCCCGGGTACGGCGCGGTCACCACATCGCGGCAGCGCAGCGCGTCGCGTTCGGACCGCACCCGTATCTCTCGAGCCGTCCGTTGCACCTCCGCGCCGACATCGTGGAGCGCTCCGAGCAGCGCTTCGAGATGCTCGTAGCGCGCACCCTCGACCGTCACGTCGCCGCCCGTGATCGCAGCTCCGACGAGGTACGTGCCGACCTCGATGCGGTCGGGTACCACGGCGTGGCTGGCACCGGCCAGGCTCTGCCGGCCCTCGATCTCGATCGTCGGTGTCCCGGCCCCCTCGATGCGCGCGCCCATCGCGCACAGGAGCTCTGCCAGGTCGGAGACCTCGGGCTCGCGGGCGCAGTTGCGCAGGCGGGTCGTGCCATCGGCCAGAGTCGCCGCGAGCATCAGGTTCTCGGTCCCAGTGACCGTGGGAGTCGAGAGCTCGAAGTCGCATCCGTGCAGGCGACGCGCTCGCGCCTCGACGTAGCCGTGCTCGAGCTCGATCTCGGCGCCCATCGCGCTCAGGCCGGCGAGGTGCTGATCGATCGGTCGCACGCCGATCGCGCAGCCGCCGGGCAGCGAGACCCGAGCTTGTCCGTACCGAGCGAGCAGCGGACCCAGGACCAGGATCGATGCCCGCATCGTCTTGACCAGCTCGTAGGGCGCGGTGAGCGTCGGCGTGCCGCCGCATCCGCGCAGCTCGAGCGAGGTCCCGCCGTCGACGACGTCGAGCCACTTGCCATCGACGCCGAGGTGGGCGAGCAACGCGAGCATGGTGTGCGCGTCGCGCACCCGCGGCACGCCCGAGAGGAGCAGCGGCTCGTCGGTCAGAAGGGAGGCCGCAACCGCCGGAAGCGACGCATTCTTGGCGCCGCTCGCGCGCACGACTCCGGCGAGACGGCTGGGGCCTTCGATGAGAAACTTCTCCAAGAGAGCCTATACCTCCGCCGGCAGGCTTCGCGAGCCGCAAGGGTTCTTACCACGGCCGGCTGTCTCGAGATAGCCGGTGGCGGCGCGCGATACCGGTGCGCGACGCTCGCCCGAGCGCCTTAGCCGCCCGCTGGGTGCGACTCGTTCCGATGACTCTCCGGCTTCAGCCGAGGCTGCGCTGGCGTAGCGCCATCACGCGCGGCACTCCGCCGTAGTCGTGCACCACCGACTCGAGCTCGAATGCCGGGAGGGCAAGTGCGCGCAACGCCTCGAGCTGGCCTGCACCGATCTCGACCACGAGCAGGGATCCGGGTGCCCGGCGCGCGCGCGCGTCGAGCAGCCGCCGGTAGCACGCGAGACCACCTTCTGCCGCGAAGAGCGCGCCCGGGGGCTCGTGGTCGCGCACCTCGACCTGCAGCGACTCTCGCTGCTCGTGGTCCACGTACGGCGGGTTGCTCGCGACCACGTCGAAACGAGACAGGGCGAGACCGTCGCAGAGGTCGCCGGCCAAGAGCGCCACCCGGTCCTCGAGACCGTGGCGTCGGCGGTTGCTTGCAGCCACGCGCAGCGCCGGCAGCGAGCGGTCCGTGGCGACGACGCGAAGGTCGTGCCGCTCGAGCGCCAGCGTGAGTGCGATGCATCCACTGCCGGTGCCGATGTCGGCGACCAGTGCTCGGGGTGGCGCGAGGTCGAGCACGGCCTGCACCAGATGCTCGGTTTCGGGCCGGGGTATCAACACGCGCCGGTCTACCGCGAAGTCGCGGCCGTAGAACTCCCGCTCGCCAACCAGGTAGGCGAACGGCTCGCCCGCGAGGCGCCGCTCGAGCAGCGCCAGGAAGCACGCCTCGTCGGTCGCCGAGACCGGTGCCTCGGGGTGGGCGAGGAGCGCGGCCTCGCCGCACCCGAGCACGCGGGCGAGCAGCATCGTGGCCTCGCGCCCGTCGAGCTCTCGACCAGCGGCAACCAGCTCGCGCCGGGCGCGCGCGCGGAGCTCGCCGGCGGTCGTGGTCGCCCGGGCGCCGGGCTCAGTGGACGCGCTCGGCGGCGCTCCGCTGCATGCTCTCGGCACGGTAGTGGGCCTCCAGCGGCAGCAGCAGCGGATCGAGGTCGCCGCCGAGGATCTCGGGCAGGCGGTGCAGCGTCAGGCCGAGCCGATGGTCGGTGACGCGATGCTGGGGGAAGTTGTACGTGCGGATCTTCTCGGACCGGTCGCCGCTGCCGACCATCTGCCGCCGCTCCTGGCTCGTGGCCGCATGGGCTTTCTCGCGCTCCATCTCGAGCAGGCGACTCTTGAGCACCCGCATCGCCCTCGCCCTGTTCTTGATCTGGCTGCGCTCGTCCTGGCAGGACACGACGAGGCCAGAGGGCAGGTGCGTGATGCGCACCGCCGAGTAGGTGGTGTTGACACTCTGGCCGCCCGCGCCCGAGGAGCAGAAGCGGTCTATTCGGAGGTCGCTCTCGGCGATCTCGACCTCGACGTCGTCGGCCTCGGGCAGCACCGCCACGGTGACCGCAGAGGTGTGGATGCGCCCTGACGCCTCGGTCTCCGGCACCCGCTGCACGCGGTGCACGCCGGCCTCGTGGCGCAGGCGGCTGTAGGCACCTTGGCCCTCGACCAGCGCCACGACCTCCTTGATGCCGCCGACCTCCGATTCCGACAGGTCGAGCAACTGGACCCGCCAGCCATGGCGCTCGGCGTAGCGCGTGTACATGCGGAAGAGCTCGGAGGCGAACAGGGTCGCCTCGCTGCCGCCCGTGCCGGCACGAATCTCGAGGACCGCGTTGCGCTCCTGGTCGGGATCCTTGGGCCGCAGCTCATCCTGGAGCTGCTCTTCCAGCTCGGCGATCCTTGCCGCTTGCGCGTCGCGCTCCGCTGTGGCGAGC
Source organism: Thermoanaerobaculia bacterium (assembly GCA_035524895.1). Lineage (GTDB taxonomy): Bacteria > Acidobacteriota > Thermoanaerobaculia > Multivoradales > Multivoraceae > DATLFI01. Next base: position 26,024 of record DATLFI010000189.1, read on the forward strand.
TGAAAGAGCTCGTCGGCACGCGGCAGGTCGCGCAGCATCTCCTGGGCCTGGTCGCGCTCGAGCACCGCCTTGCGGTACTTCTCGTAGAGCTCGACCACCGCCGACAGCTTGGCCAGCGCCTTGCTCGTGTCCCGGTACGCACCGGGGTCGCTCAGCGTGGCCGGGTCTGCCAGCTTCTGGGTCAGCTCGCGGTGCGTTCGCGCGATCTCGTCGAGTTTTTCGATCATGGCATTCCCGCGCGGCCGTATGGCGCAGCAATGGATCAACGGATTCTGCGCCGATTCTGTTCCCGGGCGCTAGCAGCCCGTGGTGAGACCCCCGTGGGCTGCGTTGGGAGCGCCGTGGGGCCGGATGCTAGGCGCGCGAGCGGTGGCGATGCTGGGACATCGTTGTGCGAGCGCAACACCGCAGACGGCCCCACGCCGCCCCAACCCTTGGGGCGCGGGGGTTTGCGACCGCTGGGCTGCGTTGGGCCTCCTGCACGATGACCCAGCATCGGGTTCGTCGGCCGCGCCTTGCCAGCGGTCGCAGATCCCCGCGCGCAGCTCCACGCGGGTTTCACCACGGGTTGCTACCGGGGAGGCCCTGCGCAGCGTTCAGCTGGCGGTGCTCTCCGCCGAGACGTTGAGTCGCTTCATCATCTCGTGCAGCGTGGTCGGCTTGACCTTGAGCAGCTCGGCGGCGCGCTTCTGGACTCCGTCGGAGGCCTGCAGCGCCTTGATGATGAGCTGGCGCTCGTAGGCGCTGACCGCCTCCTTGAGCGAGAGCCCGTTGCTCGAGAGCGACACGGGCTGAAGCTCCATGCTGCGCGGCTGGCGGATCGAGAGCGGCAGCAGGTCGACGTCGAGCTGCCTGCCGGTGCACAGCACCGCGGCGCGTTCCACGACGTTCTCCAGCTCGCGCACGTTGCCCGGCCAGTGGTAGTCGATCAGGAGCTCCATGGCCTGCGGCGTGATCGCTTCGATCACCTTGTCGTTCTCGGCCGCGTACTTCTGCAGGAAGTGCAGGGCGAGCAGCGGGACGTCCTCGGTGCGCTTGCGCAGCGGCGGCAGGGCGATGGTGATCACGTTCAAGCGGTAGTAGAGGTCCTCGCGGAAGTCGCCTCGCTCGATCATCACCTGCAGGTCGGCGTTGGTGGCGGCGATGATCCGGACGTCCGACTTCAAGGTCTCGATGCCGCCAAGGCGCATGAACTCCTTCTCCTGGATCACGCGCAGCAGCTTGGCCTGGGTGTCGACCGGGATGTTGCCGATCTCGTCGAAGAAGATGGATCCGCTGTCCGCCACCTCGAACAGCCCCTTCTTGCTCGCAATGGCGCCGGTGAAGGAGCCCTTGACGTGGCCGAACAGGTTGCTCTCGAGCAGGTCGGGCGGCATCGATCCCGAGTTGACGGTGACGAACGGGCCATCCTTGCGCTTGGAGTTGTTGTGGATCGACTTCGCCACCAGCTCCTTGCCGGTGCCGCTCTCGCCGAGGACCAGGATGTTGCTCTTCGACGGAGCGGCGAGACGGATCAGGTCGAACACCTCCTGGATCGGCTTGCTCTTGCCGATGATGCTGTCGAAGCCGTAGCGCTGGTCGAGGCGCTGGCGCAGGCGCCGGTTCTCGGTGGTCAGACGCCGGCGCTCGAGTCCCTTGCGCAGCGTCAGTCGCACCTCCTCGTTCTGGAACGGCTTGGGCAGGTAGTGGAAGGCACCCTCGCGCATGGCCGTGATCGCACCCTCGATCGACGAGTACGCCGTGATCACCACGACCACCTGGTCGGGGTCGCGCTCGCGGATGTGGCGCAGCACCTCCTGGCCGTGCATGTCGGGAAGCATGAGGTCGAGCAGTACGAGATCGACCTCCTCGCGCTCCAGCGCCTCCAGCCCCTCCGTGCCGGTGCGGCAGGAGATCGGGTGATGGCCTTCCTCGCGGATGAGCGCGACCAGGATGTCTTGGAGGACTTCCTCGTCGTCGACGATGAGGATGTTCATCGCGTGCTCCTGGGATCGCGGCGCGGCGCGCCGGCTCGCGGCAGCCGGACCGTGAACCGGCAGCCGCCGTCGGGCTCGTTGCGGGCTTGGATCTCGCCACCGTGGCGGCGCACGATCTCGTAGCTCAGGGAGAGGCCCAGACCGGTGCCGCCCCGGTCGGTCTTGGTCGAGAAGAAGGGCGCGAAGATCTTGCCCATGTCGTCGCGCGCGACCCCCGACCCGTTGTCGGTGAAGTCGATGGTGACGTCGTCGCCCTCGCCGTCGAGCAAGACGTCCACGCGCCCGTCGCCGATGCGGCCGTGCACCGCGTCGAGGGCGTTGACCAGGACGTTGGTGAACACCTGCTGGAGCTCGCTCTCGTTGCCGCTGATGCTCAGGTCGGGCTTGCGCTCGTCGAGGACGCAGCAGGCTCCCTGGCTCTGGAAGCGGTCGGCCAGCAGATCGATGCACTCGCGAAGCGCCGGCCCGAGGGCCACCGGCTGCGGGTCGGGCTGCGAAGCCCGCGAGAACTCGAGCAGGCTGTTGACGATGCGCGCCGCGCGGAAGGTCTGGCGCTCGACCTTGCGCAACAGCTCGTGGCGAGGGTCCTCTTCGGGCGTCTTGGCGAGCAGCATCTGGGCATAGCTGCAGATGCCGGTGAGCGGCGTGTTGACCTCGTGCGCGACCCCTGCGGCCATGATGCCGAGCGCCGCAAGCCGCTCCTTCGCCGCGAGCGCCTTCTCCATCTCGGCGAAATCGGTGACGTCGTTGACCACGAGCACCTGCAGCCCGTGCGGGCGGTCGCCGACGAAGCTCGCGATGCTGAGCTGGAGCTGGCGCTCGCGGCCCTGCGGGTCGGCGAAGGTGGTTTCGACCAGTCCTCCCCCGGGATCCGGCAGGCGGTGGACGGTGAGCACTTGCTCGAGCGGTCGGTGCTTGAGGGCCCCGCGCTCGTAGCCGACCAGCGCCGCGAAGGCGAGGTTCGCCAGGACGATCCGCCGTTCGTCGTCGAGCACCGCGATGCCGGCAGGCGTCGATTCGATGATGCCCTCGTTGAAGCGCTTCAGCTCGAGCACCTCGCGGAGCTGCCGCTGCATCTGCTCGAGAAGCTGGGCATTCTCGATCGCCAGCGAGGCCTGGTTGAGCAACTGACGGATCAACAGCGCGTCGTCGCTGTTGAGCGGGACCTGACCCTCCTTGTACCCGGAAACCACCAGGCCAACGCGCCGGTCTCGTACGGTGAGCGGGAAGGCAGCGCGATAGCCGAGGAGGAACAGTGAGTGCTCGACGCTGCGCTCCGGCGCCGGCAGGCCGGTGCCGTGGAGGTAAACGTAGTCCTTCGACCAGACCTCGGGGTCCAGTTCGTCCAGAGACAGGGAGCGATCTCCGACGACTAGCGCAGGCTGGGGTTCCTCCTCGCGCACCGGCTCGAGCAGGCCCGTCTCGACGAGGTAGATGTTGCAGCGTTCGAGGTCCATCGACCCCTCGATCTCCTGGAGCAGGCCCGCGCAGAGCCGATCCAGATCGCGCTCGTGGAGCAGCTCGTGCCCCAGCTGCAGCAGGGCGCGCCGCCGTCCGAAGCTGCCGCGGTAGTGGAAGCGCTCGAGTGTCGAGCTGATGCCTTGCTTGGTCGGGATCAGCAACCCGGCGATCAGGATGCCGCTCGCGACGGTGCTGACACCGCGGAAGAGCTCCATGTCCTCGGGGATGTTGCGCCGGATCAGCAGGTTGAGCAGCGAGAAACCGACCGCGCCCAGCAGCAGGGTCAGCGTGTAGGTGGTGACGTCGCGCACGATCACCGCGATGTCCCACAGCCGGTAACGGAGGATCGCGTAAGCGAAGCTCAACGGCACCAGCGCCAGCGGCGCCACCGCGGCGACCTCCATTCCCTCGCTCGGCCCGAGGCCGGCGGTGAACGGCATCACGTAGAGGACCAGGAACGGCACGTAGCCGGCACCCATGCCGAGCGTGATCCAAGTCACCTGGCGCGCGTGCTCCCAGCGCGCCGCCTGTTGCAGGTGACTGACCAGCGCCGCGATCGACACCAGGACGAACGCCACCAGCAACACCAGCTCGAGCCGGTCGACCAGCATCACCCGGGCCTCCGTGTGGAAGCCGGTGAACCATTCGCCGCCGGCGAAGATCCAGTCGAGCTGCACCGCGAAGATGGCGGCGCTGGGCGCGTAGAGCAACGGCACCAGACGATCGAGCCAGGCGTCGAGACCGGGAGGCAGGCGCAGGCGCTGCGGGAAGATCAGGAAGAAGTGCAGCGTCAGCGGCGGCAGCAGCAGGCGACACGCCTCGTCGACGACGTAGATAGTGGTGTCGAGCCGATCGCCAGGCGGGGTGATCGGCGACAGCAGGTAGACCGCGGCCGAAGCGAGGCACCAGAGGTGGAACAACACCACCTGGCGGCTGATGCCGCGCCGCAGCATGTAGAGCCCGATGAACAGGTAGATCACCGAGGTGAGCGCCAGCACCAGATACGGGAAGTCCGGGTCGAGCGAGGGCAGCTCGTGTCGCACGGTGAGGAGGAGCCCATCGCGCTCGACCAGGATCTCGCTCACCGCTCGGCGCCGGAGCTGCTCGCCGACCTCGGCGCGGCTCATCACCTGCTCGCCGTTCACGAGCAACAGCACGTCACCGGTCTCCAGGTCGGTGGGCTCGACGGCGTCGGAGACCACCCAGGCTGCCCCCTGAGCTCGCAAGTCGAGCCCGAACGGCTGGAAGGTCTGCGCCTTGCGGGCGAAGGAGAAGGCGCCCAGGATGACGAACGCCACCGTCAGCGCCGCCAGGCCCAGGAGGCACAGGCGCTGCGCCGTGGCGCCGAGGGCTGCCTCGGCGACGCGCGTACCGGCTGAGGGGCGGTCACGTTTCATGGCGCAAGAGATAGAGCGATACTGTCCAAAAAATTGGAAGCAGCTTCTGTGCCACGCAAATGTGCTCTCTCCGGGTGTCTTGGAGGCCCCTTTGGAGCTCCTACAGCCCCGGGAGATCCAGCCGTCTGGATTGTATTCGTCCTCTTGGATCCAAGCTGCCGCGTCTGATCCAAGCCGACGGACGCATTCGCGTGGCCGGACGCCCGGTCAGAAAGCACGCTGCGACATACGTTTAGGCGGCCCTGACCGTGCGGGCCGGCCGAGGCCGCCGAGCCCGGGGGGCTCTACCGATGTGCGCGCGCGTTGCCGCCTAGAAGCGGACGGCGATGCCGCCGACGATGCGCCGGCGGATCTCGTCGTCGGCCAGGCTGGCGAAGCTCTCGGCACCGCGGCTGAGCTGGAGGTCCAGCAACACCGCCCAGTCAGAAGACAGGCCGAGCACGGCTCGCAGGTTCTGCGTCAGCAGCAGGCGCAACCGGTCCATCTCGACTGCCATCAGCTCGTGGCCGGAAGATCCCGTGATCTGAGTCAGCGGCAGCATCTGCTGCTCGACGCTGCGGTAGGCGAGCTGGACGTCGGTCTCGGTGTTCTCGAAGCTGGTTTCGACCGACGTCACCACGTACGCCAAGCGGTTGCCGTAGCGTTGCGCCGAGGCATCGAACACCCCGCCGCCGCCGCGCGCGACGTTGGAGGCGAACCGCGCGATCACGTTGGGCGACAGCCGCCGCTCGACCACGAGCTGCAGCTCCGGAAGCTCGTCTCCCGCGACGAAGAACAGCGTCTCGAGCTGGTCGAAGAAGTCCTCGCTGAAGTAGACACGGACCGCGTCGGAGTAGGTCCGGTGGACGCCGGCAAGGCTCACCTTGCCCGACTCGCCGAGGCGACGGGTCAGACGCACGCGGTAGCACGCAGACTCCACGACGCTGCAATCGCTCAGCACGCCGTAGTACACGGGCAAGAAGTCGAGGAAGTGCTGGCTCGGGGTTTCGGCGAAGCGCTGCCGGCCGGAGGCCTCCGCCTGCCAGCGTTCTCCGAGATCGAGCGATACGCCGACGTGCGGCGCCGCGGCGACGCCGTCCGCCCGCACGGTGGTAAAGAGCCCGTACTGGATCCCGACGTCTCGGTGCACGCGCACGTCGCCGAGCCCGTAGAGATCGATACGTTCGTCCGCCAGCGGCGAGGCGCCGTACCAGGTGTCGAACAAATCGCCGCTACGACGCTCGCGGTAGGAGATTCCGGTGCGCAGCAATCCCGCAGGCCCGGCGTCGGTCTGGTAGCTGCCGGCCAGCTCCAGCGTCTCCGAGCTGTTCGGCACCGCCAGCGACGCGAATCGCTGGTCGCGGTAGAAGTTCGACTCGGCCACGTACTGGGCTCTCACCTCGGATCGTCCGGGGCCGACGTCAGCGCTCCAGCTCACCAGGTAGCGCTCGAGCTCGATCGGTTCGTTCTCGGTTCGGAGAAGACCCTGGTGGCCGCTCACCCTGACCATGCCTTCGCGGGGTGCCTCGACACTCACTGACAACGCGCTGGCCTGTCCGACGGTGCGAGCCAGCGACGAGTCGTCGCGACCCTCGAGCTGACGGAACTGACCTTCCACGCCGAGCCCGACGCCGCCGAGCCTTCCCTCCAGGCCGACGATCCCGCCGTGCAGAGCGGCCGCCTCGTTGCCGAAGTAGTCGCCGACTCCGGTCAGGGCTCGCATCTCGGCGCGCATGCCGTCCGGTGCCAGGGTGCTCGTGGGCAGGCGCTCCTGGAGCGCTTCGGCGTGCGCGATGGTGATCTCGCGCAGCACGTCACGGGGAATGCGCTCGCGGATCTGCCAGAAGTCGCCCTCGGCGCCGAGCGCGTCGTCGTCCTCGACCGAGAGCTCGAGCTCGAGCTGCTGGTAGGCGCTCGCCGTGGCGCGGGTCAGCATCACCACCGCGGGGACGAACCCCGGCTTGTGGGCGATGATCTTGTAGAGCCCGGCCGGCAGGGACGAGAAGCTGAAGTGACCCGTCTGATCGGTGAGCACCTTGCGCAGGCTGAGATCCGCGAGCCGGTAGGCATAAACGCCCGCTGCCTGCAGCGGTCCGCCGAGGCCGTTCTCGCGCTTGGCGTGGACGCTGCCGACGAGACCCGCGGCGGAGACGTCCGGGGCGATCCGGTCGGCCGGCAGCGGCGCCCGACCCGCCAGCACCGGGCTCGTGGCCTCTAGCAGCGGCGTCGTGGTTTCGACTGCAGCGCCGCCGGCACCGGCGAGAGCCACACCGCACGCGAGCGCCAGGGCTCCGGCGCGCAGGGGATTGCGCGGGGTGGCGGGTGACGTCGGTCGCCAGAGGGAGCTGACTGCCATGATTTCCGATCGACCCCCCGCCCGCCGTCGGACTCGAGGCGCCACGGTCGGGGTGGATCCGCGGGCCATTATAGACCCAATCTTCCCCCTGGAACCCCTACGGGCCTCCGAGTCTTCCCGACCCCCTTCACGGGGGCCGGGGCGGCGTCCAGGCCACGGCCAGCGCCGTCACCTCGTCGGCCCCGGCGCGCAAGAGCGCTGCGGTCGCGGCGCGCAGCGTGGCGCCGGAGGTCACGACATCGTCGACCAGCAACACCGACGCCCCGGGCACCGCATGCCGTATTCGCAGCGACCGGCGGAGGTTGCCGCCTCGGCGGCGCAGGGGCAGCAGCGACTGTGGCGGTGACGGCCGGCGACCCAGGGCGCGCTGCAAGGGTCGACCGAGACGTGCGGCGAGCGGCGCGGCGATCGATTCGGCCTGATTGAAGCCGCGATGAAGGCGTCGCGGCCAGGGGAGGGGCACCGGCACCACGGTCTCGATCCCCCGACCCTCGCCGGCTCCGCGCAGCAGGTCGTCGGCGAATCGGTCGAACGCCGCGACCGCCAGCTCTTCGCCGAGCTGCTCCAGTCGTTGGAACTTCAGGGCGTGGATCACGGCGTCGAATGGGGCTCGGTAGGTCCACAGGGTGTAGAGGCGCCGCCAGGGCGGGGGATCCGCCAGACACGCACCGCAGCGGTCGGTCCTTCCGGCGACTCCAGCGATGCGCCCAGCGCAGCCGCTGCAGCGGTCGCCCCGCACCCTCGAGTGTGGGTCGAGCTGGCCGTGGCAGCGCAGACAGAGGCCGAGCCGCGGCCCGGCCGGGCTGTCCCGGCAGCCGAGGCAAGTGTCGTCGAAGAGCAGGTCGACCAGCGCGCGGCCCAGCCGCTCGGGCCACGACAGGGTCGGGAGTCCGATCGGCTGGGCGACGCGCGGCGCGACCGGTCCGTATGAAGCAAGTGGGGACGTGCCCGGAGGTCTCCGTGCGGTCGCTTTGCGAGGCATACACCTACGGAGACGTAAACGAGCGGCGCTTATACTCGCGCGACCTCTAAGAGGGAGGCCGCGAGAACATGCCGGCGGCGGCTTGGTCCTCGACCGTCTCGATCGAACCGAAAGCACCACCGCGGAGGGCGCCCCGTTGCATCTCACTCCACCCACCCAGGCCCGGCGCACGACACCGCGGGCGCTCCTCGTCGCCGGCCTGCTGGCTGCCCTCTCGGGCGTAGGCTCGGCCGTCGAGGCCCAGCAGCTCCACACCTTCACCGCGAGCGCGAGCGGGATCATCGGCGGTCCCTTCGACGCCGACGGCGAGGATCCCGGTCTCGACCAGACCGGCTTCCAGCTCGCGTTCTCGTGGAGCACCTGGGACAACACCCGAGTCGGCGTGCGGGCGGCGCGCCTCGCCTTCTCCGACGAGCTGGTCGACGACGTGTTCGACCCCGACCTCACCTTCGTCACGATCGCCGGCGAGTACCACTTCAACGAGTCGTTCTATCGCTCGGGTCTCTACCTGGGCCTGGGCCTCTACCAGATGGAGGGGCTGGTCGGAGCCGAGACCCAGGACGACACCGCGATCGGCCTCGTGCTCGGTGCCACCGGCGACTTCCCGATGACCGACCGCCTCTCGATCATCGTCGAGATCTCCGGCCACTACGCCGACCTCGATCTCGGCGCTCGGTTCTTCGGCTTCCTGACCGCCGGCCTCGCGTTCCACTTCTGAGGTGCGTTCCACTTCTGACGTGTCTGAGGAGAGGGTCTGCGTCGCCGGTCGCGGTTGCAGGGGACGGTCCGCGTAGCTACACTCGCTCCCCCCGTGGGGCCGTAGCTCAGCTGGGAGAGCGCTTGAATGGCATTCAAGAGGTCGTCGGTTCGATCCCGATCGGCTCCACCATTGACCTCCCTTCGGTCGGTCGGCTGGTGGAGCCGATCGTCTCGGTCGTCGCCCTGCCGCTCTACGAGCGGCAGAGCTCAGGAACGATCCCTACATTTCGGCGATAGGAACCAGGTCGATAGGAACCAGGACGAGAACTCGTCCTGACGGACCCGCTCGGTGTGGGCTCCACCATTGACCTCCGTTCGGTCGGTCGGCTGGTGGAGCCGATCGTCTCGGCGGTCGTGCTGTTGCTCGTGGAGCGCCAGAGTCCAGCTGCAGTGTCAGGACGTGTTCGGACCGGCGTTAGCGCAGCGATCCGCGCTCTTACCTCTCGAACGCGGTGGTACTCTGCCGCATCATGGAAGCGTTGCGACGCGTCCTCGAGCGGGACCCTCGGGTGGCCTACGCTCTGCTGTTCGGTTCGACCGCCAGGGGCTCCGCTCACGCCGATAGCGACCTCGATGTCGCCGTGGGGCTTTCGCCGGGCGTGCGACTCGACGTTACGGCGCTCGGCGACCTGATCGCGACCCTCGAAGCAGCCACCGGTCGCACGGTCGACTTGGTCCTGATGGACGAGGCTCCGCCGGCTCTGGCGTACCGGATCTTCCGCGACGGCGAAGTGATGGTCGAGCGAGACCACGCGGCTCTCGTCGAGAGGAAGGTCCGCGCCATCCTCGAGTACCTCGACTTCAAGCCGCTGGAGGAGCTCGCGACCCGCGGGGTGCTCGCTGCTGCCGCGCATGGTCGATAGATCCGTCCTCGCCAGGAAGATCGCGGCCGTTCGCGATGCGATCGAGCGCATCCGGGAGCTGCTGCCGCCGACCTCGGAGGAGCTCCGACACGACCGGACGGCACGGGAGGTCATCACCCTGAACCTCTTCATCGCCATCCAGGAGTGTGTAGCTCTCGCCACGCACTGGCTGGCCGATGCCGGGTGGGGCGTTCCCGAGAGCTACGGGGAGGCCTTCACCGTCTTGGGAGAGCGCGGCGTGCTGGACGAGGATCTGGCCGCGAGCCTGCGGTCTGCGTCCGGCCTGCGCAATCTCATCGCGCACCAGTACGGCGTTCTCGACTACGAGCGAGTCTTCGAGCTCGCGAGCTCGCGGCTGGGCGACCTGAGCTCGTTCTGCGAAGTGCTCTCCCGGCGTGCGAGCGAGGATGGCGCACCCCCTCGCGCCTCGTAGCGTCCGGAATCCGTCCCCGACGCCCACGATTCGGCTATTGCGTTCCGGCGGTCCCGCGGTAGAGCGCGTTGAACAGCAGCTTGAACGTGCCGTGGGGCTGGCCGCGATGCTGCGCGCGCAGACCCAGGAGCACGACTCGACCGTCGCCGACCTCGGCTTCGACCACGGCGGCCTTGCCGGCGATGTGGCTGCCGCCAAGGACCCAGCCGCTGCGCAGCAGGTCGCTCTCCTCGGCCCAGCTCGCGGCCTTGGTCACTGTCGCCGGCGGCGTCGGCTCGATGCCGCGGTGGCGCTCGAGGCGCGTGGCCTCTCGGCCGAGCTGGAAGGCGGGGCTGTGGGCGAAGAAGCCCGTGGCCTCCTCGGGCATGCCGTAGGCAAGCGGGTGGGCCGGGTCGACGAGGAGCCGCAGCAGCGTGCCGGGGACGAAGAAGTCGCTGCGCTCGAGCCTCGCCGTGACGTCGCGGACGGGAAGCGCGAAGATCGTGAGCGGCAGCTCGGCGGCGGTATCGAGCGCGACGAGCGTGCCGCCCGAGCGGGTGAACTCGTAGAGGTGGAAGACACCACTTGGGGTCATGCCACCGGTGTATTCGGCGGGCGCGAGGTCGCGGTGCTGACCGTGGAGCATGGACTCCCAGCGCGCATCGGGCAGCACCAGTACGTCGAGGCGATCCCGCAGCGAGCCGGCGCGCAGGTCGGCGTCGAAGACCTGCTGGTACGGGAGCTCGAACTGGTCGAGCACCCAGCGGGTCCAGCCCTCGTCCATGTTGCCGCCCCAGGCTCGGTAGAGGCCGACACGAGGTGCGCGCAATGGCAGCAGTGTGCCGTCGGGCGCGGCGTCGAGCGCGATTGCGACGAGCCCGAGCGACCTCGCCGCGCGCTCGACCTGCTCGCGGAGCTCCTGCGCCGCGCCGTCATCGTTTTCTGGCGCGAGCACCACGAAGGCACCGGGCGGCCACTCGATCCCAGCGGAGCGGAGCGGGGCATCGAGCCGCGACACCGCGGCACCCACGTCGAGCAGCCGCTGGACCGCTGTGAAGCTGTCGTTGGCGCGCGGGTCGAGCGCCCAGCCCCAGTCTCCCTTGCCGGCTACGCGCCCGGGCGCCGGCTCGGCCCCGGTGACCGGCTCGGTCGCCGCCTCGACCGTGAGCTCGTGCCGGTCGACGGCGACGCCCATCTGCAACGGAAGTGTCCAGCCGGTGATGTCGTACGGCAGCTCGGGCGAGCCTCCCGGTTGCTGCCGGCGGTCGGGGTAGACCTGCGGGTTGAGAAGATCCGTGAGGTAGGGCCGGAAGGCCTGGGCGCCGCGCACCAGGAAGCTGCCCGCGGGATACTCGCGCTCGCCGGCGCGGAACCGCGAGGTGGCCCGCTCCACCTCGACGCCGCCTTGGCGCAGCACGTCGACCAGCCGCCTCGTCGTGCCGGCGTCCCATTGCTCGTCGGGAGCCGGGATGATGTAGGTCTCGGCGGCCCCGGCCTCGATCGCGTCGCGACCCATGCGGTAGATGTCGTAGAGCCACGAGCGCCGCCGGCTGGCACCGATGTCGAGCACCGCCATCGAAGCGGTGAGCATGTAGTCGCAACTGTCGCGGAAGCTCCACGGGCCGCCGAGGTAGGGAGCGGGGTAGAACGTCGACGGTTCGGTAGTCGAGACGCCGCCGCCGAACGACTTGGGAAACTTCTCGCGGTCGTAGGTGATCGACGCCGGCGACGAGTGAGCGGTCTCGGTGAGGATGCCGATCATGTTGTGGAAGTACGGCGTCGTGCGCATGCCGCCGTTCCACCAGGTGTCGAACGAGATGCGCGAGATCGCCCCGGGCTTGCCCTCCTGGGCGAAGCGCTGGCCCATCGCCTCGCCCACCAGGTTGACGCCGCGCATCACCAGAGGCGGGATGTTCGGGTTCATCGGGTCGGCGAAGGGCGGGATGAAGATGCGAGCCGGGAACGGCGCCTCTTGGTGCTGGTTGTAGACGATTTGCGGGTACCAGCGGTGATAGAGCTGCCGGCCGACGTTGCGGCTCTCGGCGAGGTTGAACATGAACCAGTCGCGGTTGTTGTCGTGCCCGGCGTATTTTTGGTAGAGCCGGGGCGGGCTCGAGTCCTCGTATGGCGACCCGAGCTGGGTGCGGTACCACTCGGCGATCAGCGTGGTGCCGTCGGGGTTCATGTCGGGCAGCAGCAGGAACACCACCTCGTCGCGGATGCGGTGCCACTCCTCGGTCTCCTCCGAGACCGCGAGAAAGGCCAGCTGCGGCGCGGTCTGCGCGTGCGCACGCTCCGTAGAGTGCAGGCCGAAGTCGATCCACACCACGGCTCGTCCCTCTTCGGCGAGGACGCGCGCCTGCTCGTCGTCGAGGTCGCGGGCCCGGGCCAGCCGCTCGGCGATCTCGCGGTACCGCTCGCGGTCGCGCAGGTTCTCGGGCGACGAGATGATGGCGAGCCACTGCGTGCGGCCTTCCTCGGTCGTGCCGATCGCTTCGAGCTCGATGCGGTCGCTCGCGGCGGCGAGCGCCTGCAGGTAGGTGGAGATCTCTTCCGAGGTCGCCAGGCTGCGCTCGGCGCAAGGCGAGAAGCCGAGCATCGACTCGGGACTCGGCAGCTCGACCGAGCCGTAACCAGGCCCGCCGATAGCGAGCAGCGTGCATGCGGCGAGCGTGGCAGCCGTAGGGCGCTCCATGGCGTTCTGTGACTCCTGAGGTTGGCGCGCGGACTCCTGAGGTTGGCGCGCGAGACGACGCGGAAGCGCTTACCTTAACTCCGCTCGGTGTTCCGATCCGGCACCGGCTCGCCGATCGAATCGGCAGCGTTCCCGCCGCGAGCTTCTGGGACCAGGCAAGAACAGGCACGAACCGGCTCGAACGTTGCTTCGTCGAGTGCCTCGCGCAGGAATCGGCGCCACCGTGGGTTCCAACCGGTGTCGGGCCGATCGACGGCCGAGTTGGAGGGCAGTCGCGGAGCACGCCGTGATGGATACCAGGAGCAGCCGAGCCATGCGCCAAGGAAGCCAGAGAGGCCAGAGAGGCCAGAGAGGCCGAAGCCAGAGAGGCCCGAGAGCTCGTGCCACGCACGGGATCGTCGAATCTTCGCGCGGCAGCGTCGCGGCGGCGGTATGGGTCGCCTGCGGCCTTCTCTACTTGCAGCCTGTCCAGGCGGCGCCAGCAGTGGCCGGGCTCGAGCTCCCCTACGCTGCGGCTGGTCTCGACGAGCGGGCGGCAGCCGCGCACCTGCTCGACCGGCTCGCCTTCGGCGCGCGACCCGGAGACATCGATCGGCTTCTCGAGATGGGGCTTTCGGAGTGGATCGAGGGGCAGATCGCGGGTAGCGCCGTCGAGTCGCAGCTAGAGAAGCGACTGGCACCGTACGACGCCTTGCGCCTGAGCGCCGAGGATCTCGCCGAGACCTTCCCGCCACCGGCGATGGCGTTGCGGTTGGCGATGCGAGACAACAGGGCGCCGCAGTCGCCGCCAGGCTCGGGCGGGGAGGGCGAGGCCAAATTGGGCCGCGGGACCGGCGACCCTGGCGACGGCGGCGAGCGCGACCGGCGCCGCGAGGCCGTCGCGGCGCTACGCGAGCAGGGTCGCCGATCCCCACGCGAGCTCGTCGGCCAGCTCCAGGCGCAGAAGGTGTTGCGCGCCGTCTACGCCGAGAACCAGCTCCACGAGGTGCTGGTCGACTTCTGGTTCAACCACTTCAACGTCTCGACCACCGACAACCAGGCGCGCGGCTACGTGCTCGCCTACGAGCGAGACGCCCTACGCCCGCGGGTCACTGTTTCGTTCCGCGACCTGCTCGGCGCCACGGCTCGGCACCCGGCGATGCTGCAGTACCTCGACAACGCGCAGTCCCGGGCGGAGGAAGGGCGACGCGTCGCGTTCGATGCCGAGCGGGAGCGACTGCGCTCGCGCACCGAGCGCGCCGGCCGGGCTGGCGGCCGGGCCGGGATCCGCCCTGGCATGGCCAGACCTCCAGGACAGGGGGCCCGTTCCGGTGGCCGGCCCGAAGCAGCACGCGGCAACGACAGAGTCTTGGCTGCGGTCGAGTCCAATCGGCCGCGCGGCCTCAACGAGAACTACGCTCGCGAGCTGCTCGAGCTGCACACCCTCGGGGTCGACGGCGGCTACACGCAGCAGGACGTCGTCGAAGTAGCGCGAGCCTTCACCGGCTGGAGCGTGCTGCCTCCCCGTGGCCTGCGGCCCGACGGCACCGGCCCGAACCAGGAGCGCCTGCAGCGCTACGGCTCGCGCGCCGGTTTCGTGACCGGCGCGGATGGGTTCTTCTTCCATCCGGGCTGGCACGACGCCGAGCAGAAGATCGTGCTGGGTACCACGCTGTCGGCCGGCCGGGGCATCGCCGATGGCGAGCAGGTGCTGGATCTGGTGGCGACGCACCCGGCCACCGCCCGTCACATCGCGCGCAAGCTCGCGGTGCGCTTCGTCTCCGACTCTCCGCCGCCGGATCTCGTCGACCGCTTGGCGAGTGCGTTCACCAGCTCGCGGGGAGACATCGCCGCCCTGATGCGCGCGCTGGTGCAGTCCGAGGAGTTCTGGGCCTCGCGCGGCGAGAAGGTCAAGAGCCCGTTCGAGCTGGCGGTCTCGGCGTTGCGCGCGCTCGGTGCGGAGGTCGAGCAGCCCGCGGCGCTGGTGCAGGCGATCACTCGCATGGGACAGCCGCTCTACGCCTACCAGGCTCCCACCGGCTACCCGGATCGGGCGGATTTCTGGGTCAACACCGGCGCGCTGCTCCACCGCATGAACTTCGGGCTGCAGCTCGCCGCCGGTCGGGTTCGTGGGGTCGAGCTGGACCTCGAGGGCCTCGTCGGCGGGCAGGATCCGGGGAGCGTGGACGACGCCTTGCAGCGCTATGCCGAGCTGCTGCTGCCGGAACGAGACCTCGTGGACGTGGTCGAACGTCTTGGTGAGATGGCGCGCGCGCCTGAGCTCGCGGCGCGAGTGGAAGAGCAGGCCGCGGGTGCGCCGTCAGGCGGCGAGGACGCGGCAATGGAGGTCGCCGAGCGCGAGCCTTCACGCTCGCCGCGCGCGCCGTCGGTCCAGGCGCAGGTGGTCGGCGTGCTACTTGGCTCCCCCGAATTCCAACAGCGCTGAGTCCGCGTGAGCTGACGGCAGGGAACGCCCCCGCCGAGACCCGCAGGAGATACCGATCCATGAGCCCTTCCCGACGAGCGTTTCTCAAGCAGTCAGGCCTCGCGCTGTTCTCGGTTGGCCTGGCGTCCTCGGTGGCGCCCGGCTTTCTCCATCGCGCGGCGCGCGCCGCAGTGGGGCCAACCGGCGGCGGGCGCCGCAAGGTCCTGGTGACGATCTTCCAGCGCGGCGCCATGGACGCGCTCGCGGCGGTGCCGCCGCTCGAGCACGAGGCGCTGCTTCGCAAGCTTCGGCCTCGGCTCTTCCAGTCCGCGGCGCGCTCTGCCGGCGAAGACGCGGTGCTCGACCTGGGCGGCGCCGGCTTCGGCCTCCACCCGGCGCTCGAGCCGCTCTTGCCGCTGTGGCGCGACGGCACCCTCGGCATCGTGCACGCGGTCGGCTCCCCAGACCCCACGCGCAGCCACTTCGACGCACAGGACTACATGGAGACCGGGACGCCCGGTCGCAAGGGCACCTCCTCGGGCTGGCTCAACCGGGTGGCCGGCGAGCTCGGACACGAGGCGACACCGTTCCGCGCGGTCTCGGTCACGCCGGCGCTGCCGCGCAGCCTCTACGGGGAGCAGCCGGCGGTCGCGCTGGCGCGGCTCGAGGACTTTCGCCTGGTCTCCGACGGTACGGCGATGGCCGCAGGAAGCGCTGATACGGGTCGGGGCTTCGAGGCGCTCTACCGGGAGGCCGCGAACGACCTGTTGCGCGGCACCGGCGGCGACACGTTCGAGGCCATGAAGGTGCTCGAGGCGGTCGGCGACGACCGCGGCGGGGCTCGTGCCGCCGGCTATCCGGGCAGCCCGCTCGGCAACGGCCTGCGCCAGATCGCAAGGCTCATCCGATCGCAGGTGGGTCTCGAGGTGGCCTTCGCGGAGAGTGGCGGCTGGGACACCCATGTGCGGCAGGGCGCCGCCAGCGGTACATTCGCGCAGCGCGGGCGCGACCTCGCGCAGTCGATCGCGGCGTTCTGGAACGACCTCGGGGAGCACCGCTCCGACGTGGTCGTGCTGACCATGACCGAGTTCGGCCGCACCGTGCGCGAGAACGGGTCGGCGGGGACGGACCACGGCCATGCCTCCTGCTCGTTCTTGCTCGGTGAGTCGGTGCAGGGCGGCAGGGTGCATGGCCCCTTCCCCGGCCTGCGCGATGACGAGCTCTACGAGGGTCGCGACCTCGCCATCGGCACCGACTTCCGCGCGTTGTTCGCCGGGGTGGCTGCCGGTCACCTGGGTGTGACCGACCATGCGGCGCTCTTCCCGGGGTGGGACGGTATGCCGTTGGGATTGGTGCGGGGCTGAGAGAGCTCGCAACGGGTGGAGTGAAACTTCACGGGGGGTCCGATCGTCGTTACATTGGACACAGGGACGGCCCGGGCATCGGGACGACCCGCTACGAGGAGATGACCGTGAACCGAACCCCAGCCTCCCCCGCCGGTGCCCGCGCGCGCCGTTTCGCAGCCTTCGCCGCCGCCGTGTTGGCGGTGTTGCTCTTCGCCTCGCCTTCCCTGGCCGCCGACCGGTGGTTCCACGTCCGCGTCGACGGCGCCGGCGGCGCCGAGGTGGCGGTGAACCTGCCGCTCAGCCTCATCGAGATGGCCGTTGGCATGATCCCGCAGGAGTTCTCCAACGAGGTCGAGGTCGAGCTCAACCGTGAAGGCTTCAACCTCCGACAGCTCCATCAGCTCTGGCAGGAGGTCAAGCACACCGGCGACGCCACCTTCGTCACCGTCAAGGAGGGCGATCAGACCATCGAGGTGAGCCGTTCCGGCAACTACCTGATCGCGCAGACCGTCGGTGGCGGCGACACCCAGATCGACGTCCGCTTCCCGCTCGAGGTGGTCGATGCGCTGTTCTCCAGCGGTCCCGACCGGCTCGACATCGCAGCGGCGGTGCGCGCCCTGGCCAACTATGCCGACGGCGACATGGTCACCGTGCGCGATGCCGACACCACCGTGCGCGTATGGGTGGACGACTCGAACCAGGGCGATCGCTGACGACGGTTCGAAGACATTGCTTTCGAAGACATTGCTGAGGTGACCCAACCATGCTCTCGCTGTTCAAAGTCGCGGCAGTTCTCGTGATGGCCTTCGTCGTGATGATGGCCACGGGCGCGGTCGCTGCCGGCGCCTACCTCTACTCTGGCGGCGTCGCCAGCGTGCGCGTCGACACCCCCGACGTCGACCTTTCGCTGCCGGTGCCGTTGCGACTCGTCGATCTGGGTCTCGGCCTCGCGGGCACCGCGGGGCCCCGCACCTCCGACGACTTCGCTTCGCGCTTCGAGCTGCCGCGCTCCCTCTTCGCCGAGACCGAGATCGAGGAGTGGCGACCGCTGGTACGACAGCTCGCCGACGAGCTCGGTTCCATGCCCGAGGGCGAGCTCGTCCGAGTCACCACCGGGAGCGAAGAGGTCGTCATCTCACAGCGGGGCGGGCGCTTCCGCATCGACGTCGACGCGCCCGACGCCCAGGTCCACGTCTCGGTGCCGCGCCGAGCCGCCGCGCGCATCCTCGACAAGATCGCAAACCTCTAGAGGGATTCGGTGGCGCCCTCTCCCCTGGGAGGGGGTGAGGGCCTCTGGCGCCCTACCCGCCCGCTCCAGCCCCCCGCAGCATCGCGAAGAACGCTTCACG
This sequence comes from Thermoanaerobaculia bacterium, assembly GCA_035524895.1. Lineage (GTDB taxonomy): Bacteria > Acidobacteriota > Thermoanaerobaculia > Multivoradales > Multivoraceae > DATLFI01. Next base: position 44,003 of record DATLFI010000189.1, read on the forward strand.
CTGCTCGGCCATCGTCGCCTCCGGGCCGACCGCGCGCAGGAACCACGGCCCGCCCGATCCCTCCACCACCGCCGCCAGCATCCGGTATCCGGGCTGGTCGGTGTTGGGGAAGCTGCCGATCGTGCTCGCCTTGAGCGTGCCCGAGAGGTCGATCGCGGTCACTTGGAGAGCGCCGGCAGCGAAGGTCTGGCGCTCGGTCGAGGCGCCTGATGCGAGTTCCATCTGCGAGATCCAGCGGTCGATGTTGGCGTCGAGACCACCGCCGCCGCCGGGTCCGAAGTAGAACACCGCGAGCTGACCCGGCCCCGCGCTGCCCGCGATCGTCGCCTGCGCCGCGCGCATGCCGGAGCTGGGAGTCTCGGGCTGCCAGCCCGTCGGAAGGTGGATCGACAGCCCTGCTGCATCGACGGGTGTGCCCCCGGAAGCCGCGACCGGAGTCGCGACGGGAACGGTGGCTGCTGCGCTGGGCGTCGCGGTCTCCGGGGTAGCCCCGCTCTCCGGCGGTGCGGCGCAGGCGGGCAGAGCGAGCAGGCCCACGATCGCAAGCTGCGAGGACAAGGGGCGGGAGAGCCAGGGCGGGGTCATCGCGATCCTCCGGTCGGTTCGAGCTGTTCCAGACGGTTGCAACGGACTCGTGGCGCGTCGTCGAAGTGGTGTTCTCTCGCTGCGCGGCGAAGCTAGCAAACCGCGCACATCACAGCCGTCGGGCCGTGCCCGCCAGCGCAAGATGTGAAGCCGTGCGCCAGGGAATCGTTCCTGAGCCCTGGCACAGCCAGGGCGACGATTGATTCCCATGCGCCCGCCAGCGCAAAGCGCTGGCGGAAGCGCATGGGAATCGAACCCACCCACCGCACGGCATCCCGTACGGAACAACGGTTTTGAAGACCGCAGAGGGCACCAGCCCCCGAGCGCTTCCTTGTCGCGATTGTACGACCGGAGGGTCCATACCGGCTCGCGGCTCGACTAGCCCGGCACCCACTCCACTAGCGGCAACACCTCGCACCGGCTTCCTTCCGGCTGCTCCGGCGTTCCTTTGGGAAGGCGCACCAAGACAGTGCCATGGGCGTAGGCGACGACGTCGTGGCTGCCCTGGGGCACCACGACGCGAACGCCGACTCCTCGTTCCGGGTCGAGCTCGACGACGCCGGGCAGGAACAGGTCGCGCCCCTTTGCGGCGGGCAGCGGCGCGAGGGCGGTGGCGGGCAGGGCGCCGTGCCAGAAGCCGTCGTCGAAACCCAACATCCGCCGCAGAGCGGGTCGGACGAAGAGCCAGAAGCAAACCATCGCGGAGGCTGGGTTGCCGGGCAGTGCGAAGACCCAGCCGCCAGGGTGCACGGCGGCGACCATCGGCTTGCCGGGCTGGATGGCGACGGCGTCGAAGAGCGGCTCGCAGCCGTGGTCGGCGAGCACGCCTTCGACCAGATCGAACTCACCCATGGAAACGCCGCCGGAGAGCAGCAGCACGTCGCGGCGCAGCCCCTCCTGGACGAGTCGGCGGAGGGTGGCGGGGTCGTCGGGGGCTATGCCGAGCGGCTCGTTCACGATCCCGAGCTGCGCCAGAGCCGCGCCGAGGAAATCGGTATGAGAGTCGCGGATCTGACCGGGATCGGGCTCGCGCTCGGGGGGTACCACCTCGTCGCCGGTGGTGATCGAGGCAACTTTGGGGCGGGCGTGTACCTCCACTTCGGCGACTCCGTGGGAGGCGAGGAGCGCGAGCGCGCCAGGGCCGAGCAGGTGGCCGCGATCGAGCAGCGTGGCGCCGCGCTGGCTGACCTCGCCGCGCCGCCGGATGTGGTCGGGTCCGCTCGCGCCCCCGGGGAATCGCACCCGGCGCCGATCTCCGTCCGCCTGGCGCTGCAGCTCACTCGCCTCGATCGGCACCACGCGATTGGCGCCTTCGGGGACGGGGGCGCCGGTCATGATGCGCACCGCGCTGCCGGGCCGGAGGGTGTGTCCGGGAGAGTCGCCGGCGGCGAGTGTCGCGGAGATCTCCAGGATGGAGCCAGGCGAGACGTCGCCGTCCACCGCGAAGCCGTCCATCGCCGAGGTGTCGAACGGCGGCACGTCGACCTGCGCGGCGACGGTCGAAGCCAGCACGCGCCCGAGCGCGGCGGTTCGTCGTGTCTGGCTCGGCGCGCGCGCGGTGATCCGTTCGTGGATACGCCGCCAGGCCTCTTCGGGGGCGATCATCGCGGCATGCTAGCCGAGCGTCTCCGGCGCGCGGGATCCTCTCGACCGCCGAGGCGGCACGTCGCTACGGTGCCGATCGGCCGGCAATCCGCGAGCAGCCCGTGGTGGAACCCCCGTGGGCTGCGTTGGGAGCGCCGTGGGGCCGTATGCCTATTGGGTGCGCGGGGAAGCTCTTTCGCCTGCAGCGGCTCTACCGGCGGCTCGGGGTCGGCGCGGGAGCGGTGGCGATGTTGGGTCACACGCTTCGTGAGCGCAACACCGCAGTCGGCCCCACGCCGCCCCCTACCAGAGCCGCGAAGCGGCGACGTCGGTGCAGACAAGCTGCCCGGGGCAGCTTGCTTGCACCCACCCTTTGGGCGCGGGGGTTTCGAGACCCCGACTGCGTTGGGCCTCCTGCACGATGGCACCGCATCGCGTTCGTCGGCCACGCCTTGCCAGCGGCCGCAGATCCCCGCGCGCAGCCTCACGCGGGTTTCACCACGGGCTG
>DATLFI010000190.1:0-11705 GCA_035524895.1 Thermoanaerobaculia bacterium
GGGGTGTGGCGCGAGCTGACCGAGAACGTCAACTCGATGGCCAACAACCTGACGCTGCAGGTACGCAACATCGCGGAGGTCTCGACCGCGATCGCTGCCGGCGACTTGTCGCGGAAGATCACGGTCGAGGTCAAAGGAGAGATTCTCGAGCTCAAGGAGACCATCAACACGATGGTCGATCAGCTCTCGTCGTTCGCCGACGAGGTCACCCGCGTCTCGCGCGAGGTGGGTACCGAAGGCATGCTCGGGGGTCAGGCTCAGGTGCGCGGCGTGTCGGGGGTGTGGCGCGAGCTGACCGAGAACGTCAACTCGATGGCCAACAACCTGACGCTGCAGGTGCGGAACATCACCGAGGTGGCCACGGCCATCGCAGAGGGAGACCTGTCCCGCAAGATCACCGTCGACGCCAAGGGCGAGATACTGGCGCTCAAGAACACGATCAACACGTCGATCGACAAGCTGAGCAACTTCGCTGCAGAGGTGACCCGGGTGGCGCGGCTCGTCGGCACCGAGGGCATGCTGGGCGTGCAGGCCGAGGTCAAGAACGTTTCGGGCACCTGGAAGGAGCTCACCGAGAACGTCAACTCGATGGCGAACAACCTGACCGGGCAGGTCCGCGACATCGCCCAGGTCACCACCGCCGTGGCGAACGGCGACCTGTCGCAGAAGATCACGGTCGAAGTGCGCGGCGAGGTCTCCGATCTCAAGAACACGCTCAACGCGATGGTCGACCAGCTCAACGCGTTCGCCGCCGAGGTGACGCGCGTCGCGCGCGAGGTCGGCACCGAAGGCAAGCTGGGCGGCCAGGCGTCGGTCGAGGGCGTGCGCGGTACCTGGAAGGAGCTCACCGACAACGTCAACTCGATGGCCAGCAATCTCACCAACCAGGTGCGCAACATCTCGGACGTCGCCGGCGCCGTCGCGAGCGGCGACCTCTCCAGGAAGATCACGGTCCCTGCCCGGGGCGAGATGTCGGACCTGAAGAACACGCTCAACGCGATGGTCGACCAGCTCAACGCCTTTGGCGCCGAGGTGACGCGCGTCGCGCGCGAGGTCGGCACCGAGGGCAAGCTGGGCGGCCAGGCATCGGTGGAGGGTGTGCGCGGCACCTGGAAGGAGCTGACCGACAACGTCAACCTGATGGCGAACAACCTGACCGGGCAGGTGCGCGACATCGCCGAGGTCACGACCGCGGTCGCGCGCGGCGACCTCACGCGCAAGATCGTGGTCGACGCTCGTGGCGAGATCCTGGAGCTCAAGAACACCGTCAACACGATGGTCGACCAGCTCTCGTCCTTCGCCGACGAGGTGACGAGGCTGGCCACGGAGGTGGGCGTTCAGGGCACGCTCGGCGGCCAGGCTGACGTGCGCGGCGTCTCGGGCACCTGGCGCGACCTCACCGACGCCGTGAACTCGATGGCCAGCAACCTCACCGACCAGGTGCGCAGCATCTCTCAGGTGGCGACCGCGATCGCCGCCGGCGATCTGCGCAAGAAGATCGTGGTCGACGCCCGCGGCGAGATCTTGGAGCTGAAGAGCACCATCAACACCATGGTGGACCAGCTCGGGTCCTTCGCGGAGCAGGTGACACGCGTCGCGCGCGAGGTCGGCACGGAGGGCAAGCTGGGTGGGCAGGCGTCGGTCGAAGGTGTGCGCGGCACTTGGAAGGAGCTGACGGACAGCGTGAACCTGATGGCGAGCAACCTCACCGACCAGGTGCGCGACATCTCGCAGGTCTCGACGGCCATCGCGCAGGGCAACCTCGGACGCAAGATCACCGTCGAGGTGCGCGGCGAGCTGCTTGCGCTGAAGAACACGATCAACACGATGGTCGACCAGCTCTCGTCGTTCGCCGACGAGGTGACGCGCGTCGCGCGCGACGTGGGCGTCGAGGGCAAGCTGGGCGGCCAGGCGCAGGTTCGCGGAGTCTCGGGCATCTGGAAGGAGCTGACCGACAACGTCAACCTGATGGCGAGCAACCTCACCAACCAGGTGCGGGACATCGCGGACGTCACCACCGCCGTCGCCAAGGGCGACCTGTCGCGCAAGATCGCGGTCGAGGTGCGCGGCGAGCTGCTGGCGCTGAAGAACACGATCAACACGATGGTCGACCAGCTCTCGTCGTTCGCCGACGAGGTGACGCGCGTCGCGCGCGAGGTCGGCACCGAGGGCATCCTCGGCGGTCAGGCGGAGGTGAAGGGCGTCTCTGGCACCTGGCAGGAGCTGACCAACAACGTCAACGTCATGGCCCGCAACCTCACCGAGCAGGTGCGGGGCATCGCGCGCGTGGTGACCGCGGTCGCGAACGGCAACCTCAAGGAGAAGCTGCGCCTCGACGCTCGAGGCGAGATCGCGACGCTGGTGACGACCATCGACAACATGATCGACACCCTCTCGACGTTCGCCGACCAGGTCAGCGGCGTGGCCCGAGACGTCGGCGTGGAGGGGCGCCTGGGAGGTCAGGCGGGCGTGCCGGGCGCTGCCGGAATCTGGCGCGACCTGACCAACAACGTGAACGAGCTGGCAGGCAACCTCACGCGTCAGGTTCGCGCGATCGGTGACGTCGCGGCCTCGGTGACCAAGGGCGATCTCACACAGTCGATCGACGTCGAGGCGCGCGGCGAGGTGGCGCTGCTCAAGGACAGCATCAACCAGATGATCCGCACGCTGCGCGAGACCACCCGCACCAACGAGGAGCAGGACTGGCTCAAGACCAACCTCGCGCGGTTCACCCGCATGCTCCAGGGGCAGCGCGACCTGCTGACGGTCGCCGACCAGGTGCTGTCAGAGCTTGCGGCGGTCGTCGGAGCGCAGCACGGAGCGTTCTACATGGCTCGGCAGGAGGCGTCGGCTACCGTGCTCCAGCTCTTTGCCTCCTACGCCTACCGGAAGCGCAAGAACCTGGCGAACCGCTTCGAGCTCGGCGAGGGGCTGGTGGGCCAGGGAGCCCTCGAGAAGAAGCCGATCGTCATCACCATGGCGCCCACGGACTACGTCGTGATCGGCTCGGCACTCGGCGAGGCGACGCCTCGGAACATCGTGGTGGTGCCGATCCTCTTCGAGGGCGAGGTCAAGGGCGTCATCGAGCTCGCCTCCGTGCACGAGTTCACCGCCATCCAGCTCGCCTTCATAGATCAACTGCTGGAAGGCCTCGGCATCGTCGTCGCGACGATCGAGGCGACGATGCGCACCGACGAGCTACTGCGGCAGTCCCAGAGTATGGCCGTGGCGCTCCAGGAGCAGCAGGAGGAGCTCCAGCAATCGAACGAGGAGCTCGAGAGCAGGGCGCTACAGCTCACCGAGCAGCGCGACGAGGTCGAGCGCAAGAACCGCGAGGTGGAGCTGGCGAAGCAGGAGCTCGAGGAGAAGGCCGAGCAGATCGCGCTGACGTCGAAGTACAAGTCACAGTTCCTGGCGAACATGTCGCACGAGCTGCGGACACCGCTGAACGCGCTACTGATCCTCTCGCGACAGCTCGCCGACAACAACGATCGCAACCTCACCGAGCGACAGGTGGAGTTCGCACAGACCATCCACCAGGGTGGCACCGACCTGTTGGCGCTGATCAACGAAGTCCTAGACCTTGCCAAGATCGAGTCTGGGACGATCGGCATCAACCCGGAGGACGTGAGTTTCGAGCTGATCGAGGACTACGTGGAGCGGTCGTTCCGACACCAGGCGGAGGAGAAGGGGCTGGAGCTCAAGGTCGAGGTGTCGCCGGATCTGCCGGCCTCTATCTGGACCGACGACATGCGACTACGGCAGATCCTGCGCAACCTGTTGTCGAACGCCTTGAAGTTCACGGACGAGGGCAGCGTCGCGCTGCGAGTCGCGCCGGTGGCTGGAGCAGCCGACGGCCGTGAGGCGGAGGCATGGGTCTCGTTCGAGGTGGTCGACACCGGGCTCGGGATCCCGGCGGACCGGCAGAAGACCGTGTTCGAGGCGTTCCAGCAGATCGACGGCGGTACCGACCGCCGCCACGGTGGCACCGGCCTGGGCCTCGCGATCAGTCGAGAGATCACCACGCTGCTCGCCGGCCACCTGAGCGTAGAGAGCGAGCCCGGAATGGGCAGCACCTTCACGCTCGAGCTGCCGTTGGACGCCCGAGCCGAGCTCGAGTCGAGGGCCGAGAGGGAGCCTGTGGCCCCTACTAGCCCGCAGGCGATACTCGGGGCCGTCGGAGGGCCGAGGCACGCGTCCGCTCTCACGGGGAGCACGGTGGCCGACGACCGGAACTCCATCCAGGACGGCGACCGGGTGCTGCTGCTGGTCGAGGACGATCCTGCGTTCAGTACTACTCTGGTCGAGGTCGCCCGGGAGCGTGGTTACCGGGCCGTGGCGACCAGCACCGGCAGGGAGGCGTTGGATCTGGCGCGCGACTTGGGCCCGGATCTCATCCTGCTCGACCTCAAGCTCCCCGACATGAACGGCTGGGTGTTGCTGGATCGTCTCAAGCACATGTCGGAGACGCGGCACGTCCCGGTCCAGATCGTCTCGGCCTACGCCGAGCAGCGTCGCGGCCGGTTGCAGGGAGCGATCGGCGTGCTCGAGAAGCCCGTCAATCGCGGGGCGCTGCTGAGCATGCTCGACACGCTACAGCAACTGCTCGAGCGCCGAGCGAAGAGAGTGATGGTGGTCGCGGCCGACGAGGAGGCGCGGCAGGGGCTCGTCGACCTGGTGGGCGGCGCGGACGGGAGCGACGTGGAGACGCTGGCGGTCGATAGCAGTGATGCGGCGTTGCGGGCGCTCGAGGGAGATCGCTTCGACTGCTTGGTGTTGAGCCATCGGCTCCCCGAGGCGAGCACCGTCGAGCTGCTCCAGCGTTTGGAACTGGATCCGTCGCTGGATGGCCTGCCGGTGGTCGTGTTCGCCGAGCAGGAGCTGGAGCCCGAGGCGCAGCACGAGGTGAGTCGTCCACGCGAGCACATCGTGGTGAAGAGCGTTCGCACGCCCGAGGTCTTGGTGGACGCTGCCGCCCGTTTCCTGCATCGCGCCGAGAGTGAGCTGCCGGAGACGCAGCGCGAGATGCTCCGCGCCCTGGCGCAATCCGCCCCGGAGCTGCAAGGGCACAAGGTCCTGGTGGTCGACGACGACGTGCGGAACGTCTTCGCGATCACCGCGCTGCTCGAGCAGCACGGCATGGGCGTGGTGTTCGCCGAGAACGGTCACGAGGCGCTGGCCAAGATCGCCGAGCACGACGACATCGAAGCGGTGCTGATGGACATCATGATGCCCGAGATGGACGGCTACGAGGCGATGCGGAGGATTCGTCTGGATCAGCGCTGGTCCGAGCTGCCGGTGATCGCCTTGACCGCCAAGGCGATGCGCGGCGATCGTGAGAAGTGCCTGGAAGCCGGAGCCTCCGACTACGTGATGAAACCGATCGATCCCGACCAGCTCGTGTCGCTGCTTCGAGTGTGGCTCGAGCCGTCGTCGCCGTCACGGCGACGAGGGGCCTGACGAGGCTTTCGCCTCGGCTCGCGGGCTTCGGCCATCCGGTTGGGGTGAGCTGCCGTCCTCCGGGCCTAGCTGCAAGGTGCTCTACGAGGTGATGCCGAGAACTTCGCGTCTGCCGCGCAACCGCGGCTTCGAGGTGGCGAGAGTGCTGAGGCGCTGGGGGCTGGGTCTCCTGACGGTTTGCTGGCTGGCCCCACCGGTCATCGCCGAGAACTGGCCCCAGTGGCGCGGTCCGGCAAGCAGCGGCGTGTCGTCGGCGGAAAACCTCCCGACGATCTGGAGCCGAACGGAGAACCTTGCCTGGACGGCCGAGCTCTCGGGGCTCGGGGCGTCTTCGCCGATCGTGTGGGGCGAACTGGTCTTCGCGACCTCGCAGGTCGGCGACGCGCGCGTGGCTCCGGGCGGCGCGCATCCGCAGCTCGCGCGCGACGACGCGGAGTTGGCGGCGCGGGAGCGCGCCATCGGGGGCAGGCGCCCCGAGGCGGTGGCTGCTGAAGTGTTCTTCGTGGTCGAGGCGTTTCGTCTGGCGACCGGGGAGCGGGTGTGGCAGCACCGCTTCGCCGCGACCGGCGAGCTGCCTGCGGTACACGAGAAGCACAACCTGGCTACCCCGACGCCGGTGACCGACGGCGAGCGGGTCTACGCGTGGTTCGGCAACGGCCAGGTGGTGGCGCTCGAGCTGACAGGCCGCGAGGTGTGGTCGAGACACCTCGGCGAGGTGGCGCCGTTCCAGAATCGCTGGGGGCACGGCAGCTCGCCGGCGCTGTTCGAGGACCTCCTGATCCTCCAGGTCGACCACGACGCCGCGGCGTACCTGCTCGCGCTCGACAAGCGGACGGGCGCCGAGCGCTCGAAGGTCGAGCACGAGGCGGGTCGCGAGCGCATCGCGCACAGCACGCCGCTCGTGGTGCCAGGGCCGAGCGGTCCGGAGATGGTGCTCAACTCTGGCACGCGGATCGAGGCGTACGACCCGCGCACCGGCGCGCTGCTGTGGCACGCGGGCCAGGCCCGGCAGACTCCGGTGCCGACGCCGGTCTTCCACGACGGCGTGCTCTACCTCGCGCGCGGCTACCGCAACAGCGACTACCAGGCGTTGCGCGTCGGCGGCCGCGGCGACGTCACCGAGAGCCACGCGTTGTGGCGCAGCGCGGGCGGCGCGTCCTACGTGCCGTCGATTCTGCACCACGAGGGACTGGTCTACGTCACCAACGAGATCGGCGTCGTCACCTGTGCCGACGCGACGACCGGCCAGGCGCTGTGGCGCGAACGGCTGGGCGGCGTGTTCTTCGCGTCGCCAGTCGCCGGCGACGGCAAGGTCTTTCTCGTGAGCGAGACCGGCGAGACCTGGGTGCTGCGCGCCGGTCGCACGGCCGAGGCCGAGGTGCTGGCGGTCAACGATCTCGGCGAGCGCATGCTCGCCTCGCCGGCAGTCGGCGGCAGCCGGCTGATCCTGCGCAGCGACGGGCGGTTGTTCGCGGTCGGGGAGTAGCGTGGCCTGAGTCGGTTCAGGCGATGACCGTCAGGCCTTCGCTCCGAGCGGCGCGCGAGAGGCTATCGTCGAAAGCCACGAAACGCAGCTCGGTGCCCAACTCGCGCGCCAACACGACACAGGAGGCGAGTTGGACCGCGTCTCCAGCTCGCAGCGGGTGCCTTCTGAGCAGCTGGATACTCTCCCTTGTGACGTCGTCCGTCAGCTCGACCACGTGGAACGTCGATTCGTCCAGCGCAAGTGCGTCGAGCACGGCGTCGCGATCAGCCGGCAGGAGATCGCCGTCGCGACATCGCCGACAAAGCGCGGTGGCGACTTCGGCGATGCTCTGCCGGCTGATCGCGACCGGAACGCCGACCTGGAAGACCTCGCGCACCACGCACGAGCGATCCTCCTCGACGTAGCGCTTCACGAGGGCGCTGGCGTCGAGGAAGGTCGTCAGAAGCGGTCCTCGCGGTCGCGACGAATGGTCTCGGAGACGCTCTCGCCACGGACGCGAATGGGCGAACGTTCCGTGAGCGGCTGGGTCGCCGGGGTGACGAGACCGCGTTCCGCCAGCGCAACGAGGCGCGCCTCGAGGGGCGTGTGCTCGGGAGAGAGCGGGCGCAACTCTGCGATCGGCTTTCCGCGGTCCGTGATCAGGATGGTCACGCCAGAGCGCGCCTGTCGCAAGTATGTGCCCAGCCTGGTTTTCAGCTCGCGGGCGCCGACGACCTTCATGTGGTCATTGTAGTCACTTCTAGGCCGTGCGCCAAGTCGGTCTCAGAACACCGACCGCTTCTGCACCTTCTCCTTCTTCCCCAGCGTGAAGCGCTCCTCGACCGCACCGCCGTCCTGGATCCGCGCGGCGGTGTACTCGCCGAGGGCGGGTCCGTGCTTGAAGCCGTGGCCCGAGCCGCCGCCGACCAGCCAGACGTTCTCGAGCTCGGGATGGCGGTCGATCAGGAAGTCGCCGGAGGAGGTGTTCTCGTACTGGCAGACGCGGGTCTCGACGACGGGCGCGTCGGCCAGCGCGGGGAAGCGTCGGGCCACGAAGTCGCGCACGCGCTGCACCAGCGCGGGCGTCGGCGTGCGCTGGGCGGCGTCGGGGTCGATGGGCTCGCCGTGGGCGTCGAGCGCGATCTTGAAGCCGCGGCTCTCGATGTCCGGGAGCCCGTACATCTCGTCCCCGAAGTCGACCCAGGTTGGCATCTGGGGATACGAGAAGCGTCGATCGCCCGGCGGCACGCCGAAGAAGTAGACCTCCTGGCGAGTGGCGAAGATGCGCTCTGCGAGCAGCGCGGGGAACACCTTGCCGAGCCATGGACCGCAGGCGAACACGAACGTGCCAGCGCTCACCGTCTCGCCGTTGCGCGTGGTGCCGTTCCGCGTTGTGATAGAGGCGAGGCGACCTTTCCCGGTCGGTTCGACGACGTGGCCGGCGAGGTACTCGGCGCCGGCGCGATACGCCTGCTGCGCGACTGCGGCCACCGCGCGGCGCGCCAGCAGCACGCCGCTCTCCGGCTCGAGGATCGCCCAGTCGATGCCGGTGACGTCGATCTGCGGGTACCGCGACGCGAGGGCCCTGGCGTCGAGCCGCTCGTGCTTCACGCCGAGCCGCGCGATGACCTCGAGCGACTGCAGCGAATAGGCGTCCTGGCCGTGCGCCATCCACAGCACGCCGGTGGGGTAGAACAGCGTCTGGCCGATCTCGGCGAACAGCGACTGCCACTGGTCGAGCGAGCCCATCGACCAGCGTGTGTACAGCTCGTCGGCGCCGTAGCCCATGCGGATCACGCGCGATTCGCCTCCCGAGCTGGCGCGCGAGTTGCCGGGGCCGTACTGGTCGACCAGCAGGACGCTGCGGCCGGACCTCTGAAGGTGGTAGGCGGTCCAGGCGCCGAAGACTCCGGCGCCGACCACCACCACGTCGTAGCTGGTGCGCCGGCGCTCGCTCGGCAGCGGCTGTGCTGCTGCCGCCCCGCGGCCGACCAGGGTGGCCACGGTGCCGGCGCCGGCGGCGGAGACGAAGGTCCTGCGAGTGGTCTTCAAGGCGATCTCCTGGCGTTGTCCGTCGCTGCCGTGCCGAGAGCGAGTCGACTCTCGGCCGTGGCGGGCGGGAGCGCACGCGGGGGGCGGGGGCGAGTGTAGCGGTGGTGGGGCGAGCACGGCTGTAACCTCGTGGGCTCGAGCGGGGTCCTGAGGGAGTAGACCAGGGCAGTCCGATCGTGCACGAGGCACGCGGAGGAGGATCATGCTCGATTCGCTGCGCTTCGAGATGCGGACCGCCGTACGCGCCCTGGCGCGCCGGCCGGCATTCGTGGTGATGGTGGTGCTGACGCTGGCGCTGGGGATCGGCGCGAGCACGGCGATGTGGAGCGTGGTCGAGGCGGTGCTGCTGCGTCCGCTGCCGTTCGCGGAGCCGGAACGGCTGGTCTTCGTGTGGCAGGAGGACCGGCTCACCGGCACCACGCGCGAGGCGTCGTCGATCCCGGACTACCTGGACTACGTCGCGCGCTCGCGAACCCTCGAGGCGATCGCGGCCTACCAGGTGAGCCAGGCCGATCAGACCCACCTGCTGCGCCCGGGCCAGGATCCCGAGCGGGTCGAGGTGGTGCTGGTCGGCCACGACCTGCTGACTGTGCTCGGCGTCGAGCCCTTGGTCGGCCGGTCGTTCACCGCTGCCGAGGACGTGCAGGGCGGCGAGCCGGTGGCTCTGCTCGCGGAGCCGCTGTGGCGCCGTGCGTTCGGCGCGAGGCCAGACATCGTGGGCCAGCCGCTGCGTCTCGACGACGACGTGTTCACCATCGTCGGCGTGGTGCCGGCCGGACTCGAGATCCCGGGAGAAGCGGCGGAGGTCTGGCTGCCGCTGCGCCAGCAGGGGTCGGGCAACTCGCCGCGTTGGACTCACGCGACGCAGGTGGTCGCCCGCCTCGCACCAGGGGTGCTCGTGGAACAGTCACGGGAAGAGCTCGCGGCGATCGGCGCCGAGCTCGAGGACGAGTATCGGGAGAACGCCGGCCGCGGGTCGACGGTGGAGCCACTGGTCGACGTGCTGCGCGGCGACGTGCGCGGCTCGCTGGTGTTGCTCCTTTGGGCGTCGCTGCTGCTGTTGCTCCTGGCGTGCACCAACGTCGCGAACCTGCTGCTCGCGCGTGGTGCCGCGCGCCGGCGCGACACCGCGATCGTCGCGGCGCTCGGAGCCGGGTCCGGCCGCATCGCCGGTCGCTTCCTGATCGAGGCAGCGCTACTCGCGGGCGGCGCGGTCGCCGGCGGATTGGTGATCGCGAGAGTCTTGCTGGGCGGGCTCCTCGGCCTGGCACCCGCCGGTGTGGCGCGCCTGGCCCCGGCCGCGCTGCGCCCGACGGTGCTGTGGTTCGCGGTCGCGCTGGCTGTCCTCGTCACGGTGGCGTTCACTCTCGTGCCGGCGTTGCAGGCGCGAGGTATGGCGCCGGGCGGCTCGCTGCCCAACGCGCTGCGCGCGGGCCGAAGCGAGGGCGGCGTCGGGCGAGCACGTCTCTCGACCCGTCGCGTGTTGGTGGTCGCGCAGCTCGCGCTCGCGCTGATGCTGCTCTGGGGTGCTGGGCTGATGCTCCAGTCGCTGCGCCACCTGCACGCCGTCGATCCCGGCTTCGATGCCTCGGGTGTGCTGCGGGTCAGCTATCAGCTCCCGCCCTCGCGGTACCCGCGCGGCTTCGACCGGTTCCCGCAATGGCCGGAGGTGCTGCGCTTCAACGAGCAGATGTTGGAGCGTGCAGCGGCCCTGCCGGGTGTCGAGTCGGTGGCACTGACCATCGATCATCCGCTCGACGCCGGTTTCACCAACAGCTTCCTGATCCTCGGCCGCGAGCAGGACTTCGCCGAGCAAGGCGAGCTGACGACTCGTATCGTGTCGTCCGGCTACTTCGCCACCAACCGTGTCGAGCTCCGCGAGGGGAGGCTGTTCGGGACGCAGGACGTCGCCGGAACGCCGATGGTCCTGCTGCTCAACGAGGAGGCGGTGCGCCGCTACTTCCCGGACGGCAGTCCGCTGGGTCAGCGCGTGCGCTTCTGGGGCATCGAGCGGGAGGTGGTGGGGGTGGTCGAGAACGAGCGTTTCCACGGCCTCGACCGGCCGTCGCCGCAGACGATGTACGCCCCGATCGCCCAGAATCCGCCGTTGGGCGAGACCACGTTGATGCTGCGCGCGTCGGCGGCGCCGGAGTCGTTGCTCGGGCCGCTGCGCGGGATCGTGCGGGAGCTCGACGCGAGTGTCGCGCTCTACGGCGCGAGCACGATGGAGGAGACCCTCGCCGGCTCGCTACGACGCCGCACCTTCACGGCTCGCCTGCTCGGGCTGTTCGCCGGGCTCGCCCTCGGTCTCGCGGTGCTCGGCGTCTACGGTGTGCTGAGCTACCTGGTCGAGCAACGACGGCGGGAGGTGGGCATCCGGATGGCGCTCGGCGCGACGCGCGGCCGCGTGGTCTCGATGGTGCTCGGCGAAGGGCTGGCGCTTGCCGGCGCGGGCGCTGCGCTCGGCACTCTTGGCGCGCTGGGGCTCGCGAGCCTGCTCGAGAGCCTGGTGTTCGGCGTGTCGCCGCGCAACCCGGAGTCGGGTCTCGTCGCTGCGGCGGCGCTGCTCCTGGCCGCCGCGCTCGCGAGCTTCGTCCCGGCCGCGCGCGCCTCGCGCGTCGACCCCGCGGCGACGCTGGCTTCGGAATGAGGTAGTGGATCACCGCCCCTCGACCGCGCGCCGCGCCGTCCAACGTCCCGCGCCGGGCTCGCCGGCGGCGAGCTCCTT
>DATLFI010000191.1:0-44499 GCA_035524895.1 Thermoanaerobaculia bacterium
ATGAGCCAGGTGGTCTGGACCTGGCTCGCTCCTTGGCTGATGGCGATCGGCGGCATCGCCTTCCTCGGCCTTGGGGCGCTGCTCCTGGCCTCGATGGGGCTCTATGGCGTGCTCAGCTACTCCGTGAGCCAGCGCACGCGCGAGCTGGGGATCCGCAGCGCGCTGGGTGCAGGCCGCCGCGACCTCATGGGATTGGTGCTGCGCGACGGTTTGACTCTCACGACGGCAGGCCTGGTGGTAGGGATCGCTGGCGCTCTCGGCCTTACGCGGTTCCTCGGCTCGCTGCTGTTCGGGGTCGGTGCGCTCGACGCCGGCACATTCGCTCTGGTACCGGCGGTGCTCCTGGTCGCGGCCCTGGCCGCCTCCTGGCTGCCGGCAAGACGCGCGCTGCGCATCGAGGCGATCGAGGCTCTGCGACACCAGTGAGAGCTACGGCGGCGGCTGACCTAGCGTGCGCCGCGCGCGCGTAGGCTCAGTCGGTCTCGACGAGGACCGCGTCCGCCTCGATCTCGACCAGCATGGCGGGATCGACCAGCGCCCGGACCTCGACCATCGTGGAGGCCGGGCGGATGCTCCCGAAGACCTCGCCGTGGGCGCGTCCGACCTGCTCCCAGTCGCCTGCGATGTCGACGACGTACATGCGGGTGCGCACCACGTCCGCGAGTCGCGCACCAGCCCGCGCGAGCGCGGACTCGATGTTGCGCAGTACCTGCTGTGCCTGTGCGTAGGCGTCGCCTCGGCCCACGATCTCGCCCCGTTCGTCGGTAGCCGTGGTGCCCGACACGAAGACCTGGTTGCCGACGCGGACGGCCCGCGAGTAGCCGACGATTGGTTCCCAGGGCGTGCCGGTCGCAAAGTTCTGTCGATTCATGCTGCGTGTCTCTCCTGGGACGTCCGACGGTCCCTTGTCAGGAGCCCGCGGAAGTCGGAGCGTTCAGCGCGTGCTGCCGTCGACCGGTGAGGCGATCGCGGCGAGCACGTCGGCGACGAACTGTGCCTGATCCCAGCCGGCGCCGGTGCGAGGGTCGAGTCCGGTGCGGGCGATCACGACGCGGCGCGAGGGGACGATGGTGGCGTGCTGCCCCCGGTGACCGGCCGTCGTGTAGGTGTCGGGCGGCACGCGCGAGTCGCGATCGAAGAGCCAGAACTGCTTCGCGTAGCCCCACTCGACGTCGGTTTCGGGCTTGCGCGCCGGCGCGGGCTGCCGCGTGTACTCGACCCACCCCTCGGGGAGGATGCGCTCGCCCAGCCAAACGCCGTCGTGCAGGTACAGCAGCCCGAAGCGCGCGAGGTCCCGCACGGTGGTGTAGACCTGGCTCGACAGGACGAAGTTGCCGAAGGCATCCGTCTCGGGGAAGGTGTGGCGCATGCCGATGCGGTCGAGCAGCGCGCGCCGCGGGAAGGACAGGTAGCGGCTGGTGTCGCCGATCACCTCGCGCATGGCCAGCACGAGCAGCAGCGTGTCGTAGTTCGAGTACTTCCAGACCGTGCCGGGCGGCGCTTCGAGGTCGAGGCGCTGGATGTCCTCGGCGGTGTCGATCCCTCCCCAGTAGCCCTCCGGTGTGTCGCTGCCGGTGCTGGCAAGGCCGCTCGACATGTGGAGCAGGTGCTCGAGCGTGATCTCGCGGCGTGGGTCGTCCTGGCTCTGCCACGCCGGAACCGGGGCCGGCTGGTCGATCCGGAGCTTGCCCTCGCCGACCAGAATTCCGACGAGCGCGCTAGCGAGGCTCTTGGCCGAAGACCAGGTTCGGTACTGGGTGTGCATGTCCCAGCCAGGCGCGTAGCGCTCGGCGACGATGCGGTCGTCGTACACCACGACCACTCCGAGGGTCTGGTGCGCGCCGTGTCGAGCGCTCCCCGGTCCGCCGAAAGCCGAGTCCAAGACTGCCGCGAGCTTCGCGTCGTCGACCTCCGGCGGCAGCGGATCGGAGCTCGACAGGTCGCCGGCGGGCCAAGGCGTCGAGTTGGCCGCGGCTTCTGTCTGGGCTGGGAGGGCGCCGACTCGATGGTGCGGCAGCTTCGCGGCATCCTCGATTCGCTCGCCCGGCGGCAGCAGCACGCAGCCGAAGCCAGGCACGGCAACGGCCAGGCGCGGCGCCGGCGCAGCTTCGTAGCGGACGCTGGCGGTGCGGTGGTGGTAGTCGACCACCGGCGCCTCTACCAACACGTTCGCCGGTTGGAGCCCGTCGAGCTCCTCGCGCAGGACGTCGAGCGGATTGCGGCCGCCGAGGAACACCGCCGAGCAGGTGATGCCGGCGCGGTAGCCGGCTACTTGGGAAGGCGTGCTCTGGGCGCGAGCCTCCGACTGCGCCGCTGTCGCGGTCAGCGCGATACAAACGACCCAGTGCATGCGAATCGTGGTCTTCATGAGTCGACCTCCCAGGTCCCGCGAAACAGCAGCCTCGTGCCGGCTACCACCGGCCCGACGCGCCACCGCCTCCGAAACTGCCGCCACCGCCGGAGAAGCCTCCACCGAAGGAAGACCCTCCGCTACCGCCGCTCCAGGATGACGATCCTGAAGACCAGCCACCGCTCGGCAGGCCGCCACCGCGAGAGCTCCAGCCATGGAGCGGTGCGCCGCTGCGGAGCCGACGGTAGCGACGATAGACGACGAGCGCGAAGTACCCGATGACCCCGAAATAGATCAGGAGCTTCTTGCCGTCGTTGGCGCTGGGGTCGACCGAGAGTGCCGGCGGGAGCTCCTCGCCGCGGATGACCAGCAGCACCGCGTCGATACCGGTCTCTATGCCGCCCGCGAAGTCGCCCTCGCGAAAGCGCGCCGTGACGAGGTTGTCGACGATGCGGCGTGCGAGCGCGTCGGGCAGAGCTCCTTCCAGGCCGTAGCCGACCTCGAGGCGAAGCTGGCGTTCGTCCCGGGCTACCAGGAGCAACACGCCGTCGTCGACTCCTTCGCGACCGAGCTTCCAAGTCTCGACGACACGGATCGAGAAGTCCTCGAGGCTGTCGCCTTCGAGGCTCGGCACCGTCAGCACGGCGACCTGCGAACCCGTGTCGCGCTCCAGTGCGGCGAGCTTCTGCTCGAGGCGTGCCTCGGCGGACGCATCGAGCATTCCGGCGAGGTCGTTGACGCGCCCCGCGAGGAAGGGCACCTCGAGCGCGACCACAGCAGTCGGGCCGGACAGACCCCAGGCCGCAAGCAGTAGGACAGCGGCTCGGTACCGAGCCGCCGCGCTCTGGATGCTCCGGATGGTCACGATTCGCGCACCCGAGGAGCGTCGGGGAGCTCGTCGACATCGTCGGGGCGAATGTGCACACCCCTCGCTTCGAGCAGGCGCCCGCAACGCTCGACCGCAGCCACCAGCGCTTCCCCCGCCTGCCCGGTCCTTATGCCGCCCGCCAGCTCGTCGACGATGCTCTTCCATTCGTGCTGCGGCACCACCTGGTTGATGCCGGAATCGCCCACGACGATCGCGCGGTGCTCGAACAGTGCCAGGAAGAGCAGGATGCCGGAGCGATCGCGCGTGGCGAACACTTCCTCCTCGAGGAAGGCCGCTTCGGCGCGCATCGCCACACGACGCTCGATCACTTCTTGGGGCACCAAAAGCCTGCGGAGCGGCGCGACCCGATCCCCGGCCACCACCCCGAGCAGGGCGCCACCGAGCGCCGGCAGCAGGGACCAGACCAGCAACGAGGAGCTCCAGGCTCCAACGATCATGTGCGCGGCGGCCGCGCCCGTGGTCGCGAGCAAGGCGCCGCACAGACCGCCGAGCCAGGCGGCCTCCGGGTAGGGATCGCATTCCCCGACCACGTAGGTGACGATCTCACCGGAGGTTCGCTCCTCCGCGGCGGAGACCGCGCGGGCTACGGCTTCGAGAGCCGCCTGGTCGAGACCGAAGCGCGCGGCCACGTCACGAGCCGGGAGCGGCCGCGGGCGTGGAGAAGTCCACGGTGGGAGGTCGCTCCGCGCCCTCGGTCGCCTCGAAGTAGGGCTTCTCGCCGAAGCCGAGCATGTTGGCGATCAGCACGGTTGGAAAGCGACGCCGCGCGGTGTTGAACTCCCGCGCCACCTCGTTGAAGCGCATGCGCTCGACGGTGATGCGGTTCTCGCTGCCCTCGAGCTGGACCTGCAGGTCGCGAAAGGCCTCGGTGGCACGCAGCTCCGGATAGCGCTCGACCACCACCATCAGGCGCGACAGCGCCTGCGTCAGACCGCCCTGGGCAGCCTGGAACTCGGCGAACTGCTGGGCGTCGGGCACCCCCTCGAACGACATCTGCCCAACCTTGGCGCGCGCCTCGGTCACCGCTTCCAGCGTGCCGCGCTCGAAATCGGCGGCGCCGCGCACGGTAGCGACCAGGTTCGGGATCAGGTCTGCACGCCGCTGGTACACGTTCTCGACCTGCGCCCAAGCCGAGTCCACACCCTCATCGAGCCCCACGAGGCGGTTGTAGGAGCTCATCACGAGGAGCGCGGCGAGCGCGAGACCCGCGACCAGAGCCAACGCGCAACCGACGACGACACCCTTCTTCATGACGGCTCCTTTGCCGCGCTCGAGTGGTCGCGGCAGGCCCATGCTATCGCCCCCGGGACTGGCTGGCGGTCTCGAGGTTCTGCAAGCGGCAGCTCGGCCGAGCCGGCGGTCCGGGGTTCAGTGCCGGCGCTACTGGTTCACGATCCGCAGGGCGGGCTGGCGGCGCTGGCGGCGGCGCTCGGCCCACTCGCCACTGGCGTAGATCGCGGGGGCCACCTCGACCAGTCGGGGCAGGAGCTGGAACACCGCGGTCTGTGTCCAGGGGGCGCCGTTGCGCATGGCGAAGCCGCACCGGCCGAGCTCGGTCGCGACCTCCGAGAATGGCATGTCCTGCACGATCAGGTCGAGCACCGTCGCCATCACCTCGACCTCTGCCGCATCCTGCTCGAGGCGGTCGCCGGTTTCGCTCACGCGCAGGCCGTACGGGATCTCGGCCGACTCGAGCACGGGAGCTGCGCTTCCGTGTTGGAGTGCGCGCTCCCACTCCACCGCAACCGGACGCCAGCCTGCCGCCGCGCGACGCTCGAGCTCCTCGGTGTCGGGAAGCGTGGACACGGACTCGCGGAATCGTTCGATCCTGGCCATCGCAGCCCTCCCTTCGGCTGAGTCCTAGGTCTTGTCCGGGCACGCCATCGCGCCCGGGTTTCTCCCTCGGCTACCGAGAGGTACGGCCCGAGGGCGCCTGGGTTTGTGGAGAAATCGCGGAGGCAGCGGCGGCGCGCCCGACTCCGTCAGCGCTTGCCCTTGCGCCGGAACGCTCGCTCCACCGCGAACTTGCCGCCGCCCAGGAGCGCGACCGCCGTGAAGCCCGTCATGAACAGGAAGGCGAGCTCGCGCTCACCGAACGGGTCCCCGGCGTGTTGCACGAAGAACGCGACCGCGAGTCCAAAGGCGGGAGGGATCGCGGCCCACCTCGTGAACAGCCCCAGCGCGACGAGCGCGGCGCAGAAGACCTCGGCGAACACGATCAGAGCGAGGCTCGCCGTGGGCCCCAGGCCGATCGGGTCGGCGAAGCGTTCGGCGCGCTCGCCGAAGCTCATCAGCTTGCCCCAGCCGTGGAGCCAGAACAGTGGCACCGCCAGGCCGAGTCGCAGGACCAGGAGGCCGATGTCGTGGAGGTTCTCGGTGGTTTGCTTCGAGGGCATCAGCCGTCTCCTCGGTGGTGTCGGTGCAACTTCACGATCCTATCGGGACAGGGCTACGACGGTCACGGCAGGTACGCTGCGGCGATGTCCTCGAACGCCGCGACCTGCTCGTCGATCCAGCCGTCTTCACGACCGAGCTCCTGCGCGAGCAGCTCCGCGACGGCCGGGGCGGCCTCCATGGCGGCCCGAGCATCGAAGATCAGGGCGCGGCTTCGACGAGCGAGCGCGTCGTCGACGGTGCGTGCCATCTCGTGCCGCGCCGCCCACACCACCTCGCCTCGGAGCAGCGGCAGCGCCGGGTGCACGGGTGCATCGAGCCCGCTGCGCTCGTGACAGACCACTCGTACCGCGGGAGCGTCGGAGCCGTAGATCGCGAGTGACCCGTGGCGGGTGGCGTCTGGGTCGCAGCCGTGGATTCGAAGCTCGCGCGTGACACACGGTCCGGCCTCGACGCCGGCCAGGGTCAGGGCATGGTCGACGGCGTCCTCGGCCATCTTGCGATAGGTGGTCCACTTGCCGCCCGCGATGGTCAGGAGCCCGCTGTTCGAGACGTGCAGCGTGTGCTCGCGGGAGACCTTCGCGGTGTCGCCGTCGGCGACCAGACCCACCAGCGGCCGCAGTCCCGCGAAGACACTCAGCACGTCAGCGCGGGTGGGATCGCGCTCGAGGTAGCGAGCGGTGTGCGCCAGCAGGAACTCGATCTCGTCTTGCCGCGGTCGAGGCTCGAGGCAGACCTCCGCGACCGGGGTATCCGTGGTGCCGACGAGCACCACGTGATGCCAGGGGATCGCAAACAGCACGCGACCGTCGTCGGTGTGGGGGACCATGATCGCGGAGTCCCCGGGCAGGAACTCCTTGGGCAGGACCAGGTGCACGCCCTGGCTCGGCTGGATCATCGGCTGAACGTCCGGCTCGTCGAGACGGCGCACCGCGTCGCTGAACGCGCCGGTGGCGTTGATCACCGCGCGGGCGCGCACCTCGAGCTCGGCACCGGTCTCGCGGTCGTGGGCCCGGATCCCTTCGAGGAAGCCGTCGGTGCCGCGCTCGAGCCCGACCACCTCGGCGTGGTTGAGGAGGACCGCACCGTGCGCAGCCGCGGTGAAGGCCAGGTGGATCAACAGCCTGGCGTCGTCGAACTGTCCGTCGTGGTAGACGACGCCGCCGCGCAGCCCGTCCACCTCGATCGTCGGGATGCGTTCGAGCGTCTCCGCTCGCGACAGGTTCGCCGAGTCGCCAAAGCCATAGCGCCCGGCGAGCGCGTCGTACACGCGCATGCCGATGCCGTAGAAGGGCGCCTCCCACCAGGCGTAGTTCGGCACCACGAAGCGCAGGTCGTGCACCAGGTGCGGCGCGTTCTGACGGAGGATGCCGCGTTCCTTGAGTGCCTCCATCACCAGTGGTACGTTGCCCTGCTGCAGGTAGCGGACGCCGCCGTGCACCAGCTTGGTGCTCCGGCTCGAGGTGCCCTTGCCGAAGTCATCCTGCTCGAGCACCGCCACAGAGCAGCCACGCGAGGCAGCGTCGACGGCGATGCCGAGGCCAGTTGCGCCGCCGCCGACGACCGCCAGGTCGAACGGACCTTCGGTGCGCAGGCGCTGGAGCATCGTTTCGCGGATCAAGGCGTACCTCGGGCGTGGTGGGAGGGTCGTCGGCCAGCTCCCGATGGGCTAGTGCTTGCAAGGACGAACTGCACCGTCCACCTAGAACTGGCCACCTACAACTGGCCACCTACAACTGGCAACCTACAACCCGCGACCCGCCCCCCACAACCGGGCACCTAAGGTGGGAACGCAGGGAGCGCTATCCTCTGCAGCGTCCGGTCACCGCAACTCGTTCGGAGTGATCATGAAGGTCGACGCCGGTCTCGACGCCACGCTCGCCGAGGTGCCCGCTCGCATAGCCGAGCTCGAGGAGCGCGGCTTCGACGCCGCCATCACTACCGAGACCAGCCACGAGCCGTTCTTCCCGCTGCTTCTCGCCGCCGAGCACAGCCGGCGGATCGAGCTGATGACCTCGATCGTGGTCGCGTTCGCGCGCAACCCGATGACCACCGCGATCGCCGCGCATGATCTCCAGGCGTACTCCCGGGGTCGCTTCCTGCTCGGTCTCGGCTCGCAGATCAAGCCGCACATCACCAAGCGTTTCAGCATGCCCTGGTCCCACCCGGCGGCGCGCATGCGCGAGTTCATCCTGGCGCTGCGCGCGATCTGGGCCAACTGGTATTCGGGAGAGGCGCTGGACTTTCGGGGGGAGTTCTATACGCATACCCTGATGACGCCGTTCTTCACACCGACCGACACGCAGCACGGCGCGCCCAAGGTCATTCTCGCGGCAGTGGGCCCGCTGATGACCGAGGTGGCGGCCGAAGTCGCCGACGGCATGATCGCGCACGGCTTCACCACGCGTGCCTATATGGAACAGGTGACCCTGCCGTCGATCGAGCGGGGTCTCGCGAAGGGTGGACGGCGACGCGAGGACTTCCAGTTCTGTTACCCGGCCTTCGTGGTGTCGGGTCGCACCGCGGAGGAGATGGGCGCGACGCGTCGCGCGGTGTGCAAGCAGATCGCCTTCTACGGCTCGACCCCTGCCTACCGCGGCGTGCTCGAGATCCACGGCTGGGGCGAGCTTCAGGACGAGCTCAACGCCATGTCGAAGCGTGGCCTGTGGGACGAGATGGGCGAGCGGATCGGCGACGAAGTGCTGCGGGAGTTCGCCGTCGTCGCGGAGCCCGACGAGCTCGCTGGCGCGCTCCTCGCCCGCTTCGGCGGGATGGTCGACCGCGTGGTGCTGGGTCTGCCCTTCCTTGGTGCCGACCAGCAGGCATCGGTGTTGGCGCGGCTCAAGAGCGCCTGACCAGGCCCTGCGTCGCGGGCCGACTTCGGCAGCGGCAGCTTGCCGGTCTAAGATACTGGGAGCACTGGAAATAGAAGGCCGTCGATGCCGAAGCGGCCATCTACCGGAGCCCCGTGAGCGACGCCAGCAGCGTAAGCCAGACCGGGCGCCCCCATACCGGGCACCCGCATAGCGAGACCCACGATTCGACTTCGGTGTCGATTCCCATCTTGGTGGGGCGGGTGCGTCTCGCCCTCGCCGAGGTGGCGCACCAGAACCTGCCCGCGGTCGCGCTGTTCCTGGGGGTGATGAGCCTGCTGTGGGCGGCGTGGCTGCTGCTTTCGGACGAGCCCCAGCTCTTGGTCAGCGCGGGGCTGCTGGCGGGTGCACTGGTCTACGCGGGCGTCGCCGCGGCGCTGCGCTGGCAGCGTCTGCCGCTTCGCCTGGCACATGTCACGGTGGTGGCGCTGTCGCTCGGAAGCGTGGGGCTGGGCACGCTCTTTCTTTCCGAGCAGACGACGTTCGCGGCGTGGTCGGCGCTGCTACTCATGCTACCCGCGCTCAGTCTCGTGTTGCTCGAACCCTGGGCTTTCGCGGTGGTGCTCGCGTTGGCGGCGGTGGTCTGGTCGAGCGTGCTGGTGCCGACGCTGGCGCCGGAGGCGCTGGAGGAGTCCCGCCTGCTGTTGGTCGCGACCGCGCTGGCCTCGGGTTTCGTGCATCTGACACGGACGAGGACCCTGGCCCGAATGGCGCACTTCCGCCTGCGCGAGCGCGCGCGGCGAACGCGCCTGAAGGAGAAGTTCGACAGCGCCAGTCGCCACCAGGAGCAGCTCGCCGAGCTGTCGATCCGCGACCCGCTGACCGGCGCCTACAACCGGCGCTACCTCGACCAGGTCCAGCAGGAGCTGGAGCGGCCCACCGCGACTTGGGGCTGCATCATGATCGACCTCGATCACTTCAAGAGCGTCAACGACCGCTTTGGACACGACGAGGGGGATCGGGTGCTCCAGTCGTTCGCCCACTTCCTGCGGCGCACCGGCCGGGCCGAGGACCGGCTTGTGCGCTACGGTGGCGACGAGTTCCTGCTCGTGATCGACGTGCACTCGGAGGCCGAGCTGCACGGCGTCGCGGATCGGCTCGTCAGCCTGGGTGCCGAGGAGTCCCCAGCCGCGTTCAGCATAGGCCGAGCCTTCCGTCGATCGCGCGAGTCTCTGCCGGACGTCATCGGCCGCACCGACTCCGACATGTATTCCCAGAAGGTCCGAATGCCGCGGCCCGCAGGCGATCGCGAATCACTGGACCCGGGGCCCTGAGCGGAAGCGATCCAAGCTCCCAGGAACGTGCGCGCCGGGAGGCAACAGCGCGCGGTCCGGCGCGGCCGAGCGAGCAAGGGGGCGAGTCACGCGACCCGGCGCTGCGGCCCTGGCCGATGCGCTTCGAGGCGTACACCTTGGCGGTGTTCGTGGTCGCGGTCGTGTACCTGCGGTCTCGGGGCCTGCGCGTCGACTGGCAGACCTTCGACTACACCTTTCGGCCTTTCCTACCGGCCGCGCCGCGTTTCCTCTTGTTCGGCGTGGCGCTCCAAGTCGTCTACCACCTCCTGGTCGCGCCGGGAGTAGGTCCACGCGGTCGGCAGGTGATCACCTACCTGCGTGGTGCCGCTTCGTTCGGCTGGCTGGTCCTCTGGGCGCGTCTCTTCGTTGCCTACGCCCTGTTCAACTACGTGTACTTCTGGATCAAGGTATGCGTGCCGTTGCTCCACCACCGGCTGTGGGACCCGTTGCTGTGGCGGCTCGACCGTTGGTTGCACCTCGGCATCTCGCCGAGCGTTTTCGCCGCGGAGCTCTTCGAGGGCAGTTTCCTCTTAGCCTGGCTCGACCGTTGGTACGCGTGGTGGATACTTTCCGTGATGGGCGTCGTGGTGTTCTTCGCCGCCGCACCGCGGCAGGACCTGCGACGCAGCTTTCTGTTGTCGTGCTCGCTGTTGTGGACGTTGGGCGCTGCGATCTACCTCGCCTTCCCGGCCGTGGGTCCGATCTACACCGACAGCGCGGTCTTCACCCCGGTGATCGAGGACATGCCGCGAGCGGCGGGCGGTCACGTCGCACTCTGGGAGAACTACGAGAAGATGATCGCGGGTCGAGAAGGACAGCTCTACGCGTTCAACCCGACGCGCGGGGTCGCCGCCTTGCCGTCGCTCCACGTCGGGGCGCACGTGCTGTTCTTCCTCTGGGCACGACGGTTCGCGCCCGCGCTGTCACCGTTCCTGCTCGCCGCGAGCATCCTCACGTTCGTCGGCTCCGTGATCACAGGTTGGCACTACGCGGTCGACGGCTACGCGGGTGCTGCGCTCGCTCTGATCGCCTACTGCGTGGCGCGACGCCTCGAGCCGGTTGCCTCACCGGAGGGCGCGGTGGAGGCCGACGCAGGAGGGCACGCAGGGCCGTCGCCGCCGTTGGCGCCGACGGGCTCGCTCGACGTGGTATGAAGCCTTTCGTGGACGGGCGAGGTACTCCTCCGGAGGGCAACGTGACCAGCAGTCTCGAATCCAAAGGATCTGCCGCAACCGTCGCTGACTCGCCGGGTGGCACGGTCAACCGCGGTGCGACCGGGCGTTGCACCACCCACGCGGTGTTCAACCAGCCCCCGGCCCTCGAAGGCTACGACCTGTTCGGCATGGACGCGGCTCTCCGGGAAGGTGTCGAGCGCGAAGGCGCCGGCTGGTCACGGTCGCGGCTCGAGCGGTTCGGTCGCGAGCTGGGGCGCTCCGAGACTCTCCGTTGGGGTGACGAGGCCAACCGGAGCGGCCCCGCGCTCCGCACCCACGATCGCTTCGGGCACCGCGTCGACGAGGTGGAGTACCACCCGGCCTGGCACTCGCTGATGCGGCTCGGCGTCGAGCACGAGGTGCACAGCCTGGCGTGGACCGCGCCGCAGCCGGCCGGCCAGGTGGCGCGGGCCGGCTTGCTCTACCTGCTGACCCAGGTGGAAGCGGGCGTCGGCTGCCCGCTGTCGATGACATACGCCGGAGTTCCCGCGCTACGCCGGGAGCCGACGGTGGCGGCCGAGTGGGAGCCCAAGCTGTTCTCGCGCGCCTACGACCCGCGCTCGGTGCCAGTGGCGGAGAAGGCCGGCGCGCTCGTCGGCATGGCGATGACCGAGAAACAAGGCGGCTCCGACGTGCGCGCCAACACCACCCGGGCGCTGCCGCTCGACGCCGAGGCTGTCGAGGCGGAGCTGGTCGGTCACAAGTGGTTCTGCTCGGCGCCGATGTGCGACGCGTTCCTCACCTTGGCATTCCTCGAGGAAGACGAGCGCGAGCCGACCTGCTTCCTGGTGCCGCGCTTCCGGCCCGACGGCACCAAGAACCCGATCCTGATCCAGCGCCTGAAGGACAAGCTCGGCAACCGCTCCAACGCCTCGAGCGAGATCGAGTACCACGGCGCCTGGGCGCGTCGCGTCGGCGAGCCCGGCCGAGGAATCGCCACCATCCTGGGGATGGTGCAGCACACCCGTCTCGACTGCGTCATCGCAAGTGCCGCGCTGATGCGCCAGGCGCTCGTCCAAGCGGTGTGGCACGCGCGGCATCGGCGCGCGTTCGGCCGGCTGCTGGCCGACCAGCCCTTGATGCAGAACGTCATCGCGGACCTCGCGCTCGAGAGCGAGGCCGCGACAGTCTCGATGTTGCGCTTGGCGCGCGCGTACGACCGCTCCTCGACCCTACCGCGGGAGGCTGCCTTCGCCCGGCTGGCAACAGCCGCGCTCAAGTATTGGGTCTGTAAGCGGACGCCGGCGGTGGTGGCGGAGGCGCTCGAGTGCCTTGGCGGCAACGGCTACGTCGAGGAGTCGATCCTGCCGCGTCTCTACCGCGAAGCGCCGCTCGCTTCGATCTGGGAGGGCTCTGGCAACGTCATCTGCCTCGACGTGCTGCGCGTGCTGTCGCGCGAGCCGGAGGGCGCGCCGGCGGTCCTGGCCGAGCTCGACGATGCGGCCGCGGCCGAACCGCGGCTGAGGCCACACGTCGAAGCGCTTCGGTGTCTCCTCGCCGAGCGGCCGGATCCTGGCCAGGCTCGGCGTCTCACCGAACGGCTGGCGCTCGTGCTCCAGGCAGCGCTGCTGGTCGGGTCAGGACAGGTCGAAGTCGCCGCGGCGTTCGTGGCCACCCGGCTCGACGGCGATCACGGGCGCGCGCTCGGCACCCTACCGCCGGGAGTCGCTCTCGGCCTTCTCGCCGACCGTGCGTGGCCGGCCTAGCAGCCCGTGGTGGAACCCCCGTGGGCTGCGTTGGGAGCGCCGTGGGGCCGTATGCTGATGCGGTGCGCGGGGAAGGTCCTTCGCCTGCAGGGGCTCTACCGGCGGCTCGGCGTTGGCGCGGGAGCGGTGGCGATGCTGGGTCACACGAGCGCAACACCGCAGACGGCCCCACGCCGCCCCCTACCAGAGCCGCGCAGCGGCGACGTCGGTGCAGGCAAGCTGCCCGGGGCAGCTTGCTTGCACCCACCCCTGGGGCGCGGGGGTTTCGTGACCCCGACTGCGTTGGGCCTCCTGCACGATGGCACCGCATCGCGTTCGTCGGCCACGCCTTGCCAGCGACCGCAGATCCCCGCGCGCAGCCTCACGCGGGTTTCACCACGGGCTGCTAGCGATCGACGACTCCGGCGAAGGTCTTGACGTCGCCGCCCGCCATGAAGTGGTCGCCGGCCCCGCGCAGCACGACGCAACGCACGTCGTCGTCGAGCTCGATCCGGTGCAGCGCGTCGCAAAGCTCGGCGCGCATTGCGTCCGAGAGCGCGTTGCGCGCCTCGGGGCGATGCATGGTCAGCGTGGCGACGTGGCCGGTGGTCTCGAGGAGTAGGTCGGGCATCGGGGCTCCCAGGAGGTGATGGCGTCGGCGGAAGGGCTGCTGGTCAGGCGATGGCGCATGCACCGCGCGCGCAGCTTCAATCCTCCCAACGCCAGCCACCGCCGCGCAGCAGCAGTTGCCTTTGGGAGTCGACCTCCTCCTCGTCGGGCTGCCGCTCGATCACGGCGTAGCGGCCGTCGGACAGCAGTCGCCAGGCATTGACGTTGTCGCGTAGGTGGAGGAAGAGCGCGTCGTCGCGCAGCGCGCGGCGCAGGCGTTCGTTCTGGACCGGGAACAGCACCTCGACACGGCCGTCGAGGTTGCGCGGCATCAGGTCTGCCGAGCCGAGCAGCAGCTCCTCGCTGCCATCCTCCGCGCCGTGGCCAAAGTAGTACATGCGGGCGTGCTCCAAGAACCGCCCCACGATCGAGGTGACGCTGATGTTCTCGCTCAGACCTTCGACGCCGGGACGCAGGCAGCAGATCCCGCGCACCTGGAGGTCGATCCGGACGCCGGCCTGCGAAGCCCGGTAGAGCGCCTCGATGCAGGAGCGATCGACCAGGCCATTCATCTTGAAGGCGAGATAGCCGTCGCCGTGCGCCCGGTGGTGGGTGATCTCGCGTTCGATGCGTTCGAGGAGCTGACGGCGCATCGTCGCGGGAGCGACCAGCAGCTTGCGGTGCTCGGTCTTGAGCGAGTAGCCGGTCAGGGCGTTGAACAGGTCGGCGATGTCGGCGGCGAGCTCCGGGTCGCAGCCGAAGAACCCGATGTCGCCATAGGTGCGCGCGGTCGCCGGGTTGTAGTTGCCGGTGCCGAGGTGGAAGTAGCAGCGAATGCCCGGACCCTCGCGCCGCACCACGAGCGACATCTTCGCGTGCGTCTTGAGACCGACCACGCCGTAGACCACGTGGACGCCGGCACGCTCGAGCTGCTTCGCCCAAACGATGTTGTTCTCCTCGTCGAACCGTGCCTTGAGCTCGACGAGCACGGCGACCTGCTTGCCGTTCTGGCGCGCCTCCATGAGCGCGGCGACGATCGGTGAGTCGGTTCCGACGCGGTACAGCGTCTGCTTGATGGTCTTGACGTCCGGGTCGGTCGCGGCCTCCTCGAGGAAGCGCACCATCGGCTGGAAGCTGTCGTAGGGGTGGTACAGCACGCGATCGCGTCGTCGGATGGCCGCGAAGATGGACTCCTCGCCGGCGAAGGCCGGTGGCACGGCCGCGAGGAACGGCGGATCCTTGAGCTCCGGACGCGCGACCCGGGTCAGCTCGGAGATTCCGACCAGGCCGATCGGACCGTCGAGGATGTAGACCTGGTAGGGCTGCACCTTCAGGTTGCGCACGAGGACCCCGCGGATCCGCTCGGGCATGTCGCGGTCGATCTCGAGCCGGATCACCGAGCCGAAGTGGCGCTGCTCGACGACCTCGGCCATGGCGGTCAGGAGATCGTCGGCCTCGTCCTCCTCGATCTCGAAGTCGGCGTTGCGGGTGACGCGGAACGGGAAGGCGTCGACCACTTCGAGCCCCGGGAAGAGCAGGTCGAGATTCGCCGCGACCACCTCCTCGATCCAAACGAAGTTGGCGTGGCTATCGCTGTCTGGGGGCCCGTGGGAGACATCGCCCGCGCGCTCCTCGTCCGGCACGCGTACCAGCCGCGGCAGGCTGAGCGGCACTTTGAGGCGCGCGAAGCGCTCGCCGTTGCCAGGGTCGCGGATCACCACCGCCAGGTTCAGGCTGAGCGACGAGATGTGCGGGAACGGGTGAGCCGGATCGAAGGCGAGCGGAGTGAGGACCGGGAAGATCTCGGTCTCGAAGTATCGGCGTAGCCGCTCGCGCTGGCGCCGCCGCAGCTTGCCGTAGCCGAGGACGTGGATGCCCTCGCGCGCCAACGCCGGTTCGAGGTCCTCCTGCCAGCACGCTGCGCACTGCTGCAGCATCGGGAGCAGCCGCTCGCGGATGGCGGCGAGCTGGGCGGCCGGGCTCATGCCGTCGGCGGGCGGCTGGACCACCCCGGTTTCGAGCTGGTGCCCCAGACCCGCCAGGCGCACCATGAAGAACTCGTCCAGGTTGTTGGAGAAGATCGACAGGAACTTGACCCGCTCGAGGAGGCGGTTGTCCTGGCCGAGGGCCTCCTCGAGCACGCGGCGATTGAACTCGAGCCAGCTCAGCTCGCGGTTGAAGAAGTCGCCCGCCTGGAACGCTCGCGGCTCCGACTCCTGGTCGCCTGGCGGGGCAGCGAGGGCAGTGCTGGTGGATGTGTCCGGCATGTAGGAAATGGCTCTCTGTTTGGAAGCGAGCCGCGCCACGGCTGCGTCGAGACAGCCTTCGATCATAGCGGCCTGCCGGTTTCCGGGCGATGAAGATAGGGTCGGAGGTGCCCTGGTCCGCCGGAGATCGCCCGGGAATCCGATCGAGAGGCCGATGAAGCGCGACCTGTTGCTGCTGCGCCACGCCAAGTCCGACTGGGATGCCGGCGCCGGGTCGGACCATGACCGGCCCCTGGCACCAAGGGGGGTGGCGGCGGCCCAGCGCATCGGGGAGTGGCTTGCGGCGAGCGGGTCGAGTCCCGATCTGGTGGTCGCCTCCACCGCGGTGCGCGCGACCGAGACGGCCCGTCTCGTGCTTCGCGCGGGGCGCTGGGATCCTCCGCTGCGCGTCGAGCGGGCCTTTTACGTCGCCGACGTGGAGTCGATGCTCGAGCAGGTGCGCTTGCTGGACGACGCTTGCGGTTGCGTCCTGTTGGTTGGTCACGAGCCGACCTGGTCGAGGCTCGCCTCGGCGCTGATCGGAGGCGGCGCGGTCAGGATGCCGACAGCCGCGGTCGCTGGCGTCCAGCTCGAGCTCGACTCCTGGCGAGGCGTGGAAGCGGGCTCGGGCACGCTCCGGTTCCTGGTGACGCCCAGGTTGCTAGCTGGATAGTCGTCGGGCGGAACGTCGCAGTCGCGTGACCGCCACGCCGACGCCGAAGATCACGAGCGTTCCCACCACGATGGTCAGGTTCGCGTGGAGCGGGTTGCGCAAGAAGGCGAGCTCGCCTTCGAGGCGTGGCGACAGGGTGAGCCAGAGGATCGCCACGACACCGACCGCGGTGCCGATGGCGGCGGCCAGGCGGTCGGCATGCCGCGCGAGGAGCCCCAACAGGAACAGACCGAGCAGGCCACCCGCAAAAGCGCCTGACAGTGTCCACCAGGCGTCCAGCAGGCTGCGCACGTCGAGCATCGCCAGCGCCACGGCGACGCCGGCGGCGCCCACCAGCATCGTGCCGCCGCGCAGGATGCGCAGCGATCCCTCTGGGGACGGCTGGGGGCGCAGGTACGAGCGGTAGAAGTCCTCGTGCAGTACCGTGGCGGAGCTGTTGAGACTGGTGTCGATGCTGCTCATGGCCGCGGCGATCAGCGCAGCGACCAGCACGCCGCTGAAGCCGGGGGGCAGGTAGTGCGCGATGAAGTGGGGCAGCGCACGGTCGCCGAGCGTCGGTAGCTCACCCGACTCGGTTCCCGCGACTCCCTGCGCCAGGTCCGCCATCGCGGCAGGGTCCGCGCGGTAGTAGGCCCACAGTGCCGTGCCCAGCACGAAGAACAGCAGCGACACCGGAACGTAGAGGAACGCCGCCAGCCAGACGGACCGGCCCGCTTCGCGGGTGCTGGTCGCGGCGTGGTAGCGCTGCACGAAGCTCTGATCGATCCCGAAGTTGTTGAGGTTGATGAGCAGGCCGTACGCGAGCACCACCCAGAAGGTGGCGCGGTCGAGCTGGAGGCCGAATCCGCCTAGCCCGACCTTGTTCTCCGCGATGGCCTCGCTCGCAAGATGGGCGAGGCCCCCCGGTGTCGCCGCTACCACCCAGACGAGCGCGAACAGGGCGCCGCCTCCGAGCACGAAGCTCTGCACCACGTCGGTCCACACCACCGCCTCGATGCCGCCCACGAGCGTGTAGACGGTCACCAGCACGCCGGTGCCGATGATGATCGCCACCGGCGACCAGCCGGTGAGGGGTCCGACGACGAGCGCGACGCCGAACAGGATCGAGCCGACACGAGCGAGCTGCGTCAGCAGGTAGCAGAACATGCCGTAGGTGCGCGCCCACCGTCCGAAACGGCGCTCGAGGTGCGCGTACGCGCTGAGGTGTCCGCCGCCGCGGTAGAACGGAACGAACGTGCGTACAGCCACAGCCGCGGCGAACGGCAGCGAGAGGCTGAAGACGAACGACGACCAGTTCTCGTCGAAGGCCTTGCCGGGAACCCCCAGGAAGGTGTTGCTGCTGAGGAACGTACCGAACAACGAGAGTCCGACCGCCCAGGTGGGCAGGCTCCCGCTCGCGGTGGTGAAGCCGGTGAGAGACCGGCTGCGGGGAGCGCACGCCAGCCCGAGAGAGAGGATGCCGCCCAGGTAGGCGGCGATCACGACGAGGTCGAGGGTCCTCACCGCGTCAGGCTGAGCACGGCGTGCTGGATGCGCTGGCGGCGCCAGGTGTAGGTGACGTGGACCAGGCCGTCGCGGGCCTGGATCGCCGCGGGATACGAGTACTCGCCGGGCTGGTTCTCCAGGTCGATCGCATCCCGCCACACCAAGCCGTCGTTCGACCAGGCCACCGACAGACGCGAGCGAGAAGCACGACCGGACACGGTCGGGTTGTAGACCAGCAGGTGTCCGCCGTCTCGGAGCGAGAGTGCCTCGACGCCAGCAGAGGGATTCGGCAGTACGGTCGCGCGGAGCGGCGACCAGGTGTGGCCGCCGTCGGTGGAGACAGTCTCCGCGACGACGTCGTCGTTGGTGCGACACAACGCCCGGATCGATCGCGGCGCTTTCGGGTCGGGGACCAGCAGCGTAGGTTGGATCGCCGAGAAGGCGGGCAGAGCGCCGTCACGAGAATGGTCGACAGCGCCGGCGCGGAGCCAGGTGCGGCCCCAGTCCGGGGTGAGCTCGAAGTGCACGCGCCAGCCGTCGTGCTCGGTGCTCGACCCGCAGAGGAGCGCGCCGCCGGGAAGCTCCAAGGGCTTGCTGCGGATCGGACCGAGGAAGCCTTCGGGGAGGCGCTCCGCCGACTCCCAGGTGGTTCCGCCGTCGTGAGAACGCCGGAGCATGCCCCACCAGCGATCGGGCGAAGGGCCGACCTTGTAGAAGAGCAGCAACGGTGGCTTGGCGCCGCCGGGTCGCGAAGAGGGCAGGAACAGGACCGGGTTCCACGTCGGGTAGCGAGCTTCGGCCGTCGTACCGTCGGCCACCTGGACCGGCTTGGACCAGGCGCCTGAACCGTCGCGCCGTGCCAGCCAGATCGCCACGTCGGGGTGCCCCTCCCGGCTGCCGCCGAACCAGGCCGCTAGGAGCGTGCCGCCGTCGTGCCCATCGCTGTCGAGCTCGACCAGCGTCGAGGCATGGCTCGACGGAAACGCCTCCGGCTCGAAGATGGGAGCGCTGTGTACGAGGCGCAGCTCTTCAGCGAAGGCGGGCGAGGCCAGCACCAGCACGAAGAGGACGAGACTGCGAAGCATCATCAGGCCGTCTCGCACGTTCGCGCCTAAGCCCACCGCACGAGCGCCACGTCGAGGACCAGACCCAGCACGAAGGCGGCGCCGAACGCGCGGTTGTGGACGAAGGCGAAGGACACGAACCACAACGGCCACGCCTCGGCGGGGTACCCGGCCGGCGCCGACGCTGGGCGCGGCTTGCTGAAGACGCGCAGGGCGCTCAGCAGCTTCGGGACTGCGAACAGCACCAGGAGCACGGCCGGTCCTACCACGCCG
Source organism: Thermoanaerobaculia bacterium (assembly GCA_035524895.1). GTDB lineage: Bacteria > Acidobacteriota > Thermoanaerobaculia > Multivoradales > Multivoraceae > DATLFI01. The sequence continues at coordinate 19,051 of DATLFI010000191.1, forward strand.
AGGAGAACCAGCGCGGCGCAGAGCGGGTACGGCAGCACCATCAACGCCATCGCGACGGCGCGCGCGTGGCGTTCGCCCAGCAGCACGGGCAGGGTGCGGATGCGCTTTGCGCGATCCTCGTCGAGCTTGTCGATGTGCTTGCCGAACAGCACGCTGGTCGCCCCCAGCGCGTACACGAAGCTCGCCAGCACCACGCCGCGCGACCAGGCGCCAGTGACCACGAAGTACGTACCGCCGATCATCAGCGGTCCCCACACGGCGAGCACGGCGACCTCGCCGAGGCCGATGTACTTGAGCGGCCAGGTGTAGAACAGCACGAAGAAGGCCCCGATCGCGGTAAGCCACAGCACGAGCGGGCCGCGCTCGAGGAAGAGCGCGAAGCCGATCGCGAGTGCCAGCGCTCCGGTGATCGAGGCCCACGCCGAGGACTGTCGTACCGTGATCAGTCCCTGCTCGAGCGGCTGGGTGCCGTAGCGGGCGCGAAAGTAGCTGCCGCGGTCGACGCCCTTGACGAAGTCCGTGAGATCGTTGAGCAGGTTGTTGGTGGCGTGAGCGAGCAGCAGGCCGAGGGTAGTGAGCGTCCAGAGCCAGGGGTGGAACGCGTCGGCGCGGTAGGCGAACAGGCCCGCGACCAGGCACGGCAGCAGAGTGATCACCAGCACGCCGGCGCGGGTGGCGACCAGCCAACGGCTGAGCGGACCCGCCTGGCTCCAGGCGGTGGCGTCGACCCGCGGCACTCCGACCAGCGCTCGAAACCACAGCGGAAGTGGCCTTCGACGCATGGCGCCGGGCGCGCCCCGGAGGCGAGGCTCAGCAGCGCTGCGAGGGACCTGGACTTCGCTCATGCGGCTGAGATGGAAACGAGTCCCGACGCTATCACCCGACCACTAGGCGCTATCACCCGACCACCAGGCGCGAACTACACGGGATTCGCGTCGGCACTGCCTCCTGGACTTGGTATCGTGAGTGCGACGTTCCACAGCAGATCCCGTTTCGGCTAGTCGTGCGCGAGTTGGTAGCCGTAGCCGGTGCGAGACGGCAGCCGCATGGCGGTGAAGCCGGCGGCGCAGCAGGGAGGGGCCGATGAGCTTGCGTTCCGAGAGGCCATTGCCGTCGTTGCGACTGGTAGCCGGCGGCGTGCTCGCGATGGGCGCTCTGGTTGGTGCGTCGAGCGCGCAGGTGGTGCCGGGGCATCCGGACGTGATCGGCGAGTACCTGGAGGTGCCCGGAGCCCGTGCTACCGAGACACCAGAAGCGCTGAACCGTGTCGCCTTCCTCAGACTCCGGCATCGGACGCCGAGCCTGCCGGACGAGGCAGATGCTGTCGTGATCGCGCAGCCGGGCTTCGCCAGCACTCCGGGCGCCTGGCTGCAGCTCGGATCCCAGCTCGTGGCCAAGGCTCACGACGAGCTCTGCCCCATTCCGGGGGCCACCGACCGGCGCTGCTCGGTCGAGGTGTGGATCATCGACCGCCGCGGCAGCAACCTGGAAGACACCGAAGGGCTGCGTCGCGCCTGGTCGGCGCGCGACCCGCGGCGCGCCGTCGAGTACTACTACGGCCTCGGCGTCTTCACCGAGCGGGGGACCATTCGTCGGCCTGCGAGGGACGACTACGACTCCCTTCTCGGCGGCCCTGGGGCGCGGTTCCGGCCCCTCACCCAGCGGGATCTGGCTTTCGTATGGGACTGGGGGTTCGAGACGGCTGCCGGCGACATCGATGCGCTGCTCGAGCTGTTGCCGCGGCGGTCCCGCGGCAGCAGCGTGTTCGTCGCGGGCCACTCGCAGGGCGGCGGCTTCGTCTCGGCCTGGGCCGGTCGTCGAGCGGGTGGCAGGCGCGGTCACGAGCAGATCGCGGGGTTGGTGTTCCTCGACGGCGGGCCGTCGATCGGCGAGTCCGCGGAGCCCGCGGAAGACGCGATCAACGAGCACCTGCGCGAGGTGTCGGCGATCCGTGGCGGCGCGCGGCCGCGCTTCGGCGCCGAGCTCGCGGGGATCCCGATCGGATCAGGTCTGGGCGTGCGTAGCGCCGTGCTCGGTCTGTACTACGTGCTCCAACCCGACGAAGAGGCGCTGTTCCCGCCGAGCGTGCGCCCCGCGCACTCGGCAGCGGAGTGCTTCGTGTTCGGCTACCACGCGCCAGAAGGCGAGTGCGGGGGCGTCGGCCTTCGCCTGACCAACCGCGCGCACGCTGGCATGGCCTTCGACGACGATCCAGTTCCAGGAGCCTTCCTGCAGACCCCGATCATCACGGCTTTGGGTGTGCGCTCGGGGCGGCTCGACTTCCAGCCGCGTCCGGGAACCGCTGGCGACTGCGCTGCCGCGGGCCCCCACGGACTGCAGCCGCCCTGCCCGCCGAGCCAGAGGCAGATCCAGCCGGAGCGGCTGTATCGCTGGCTCGACGGAGGAGGCGGCGGGCCGGCGGGAGACGACGGGCCACTCAACGGCTGGACGAGCTTCGACGGTGGCGCCACCTTCGTCGAGCGCCACCTGCAGCCCGGACCGAATCCGACTCGCGTCGAGGCATACATCCAGCAGGTGGGCTACACCCCCACGGTGACCAACATCAAGCCACTGGCCCTGCGATTCGACGAGTCCGGAGAGCGGACCATCGACGCGCGGGTGCTCAACGGGATGACCTGGTACCAGTCGCGGCGCTATGACGTCGACATCGGCTTCCTGGGCGGATTCCAGGTCGTGCGCCTCAACCGGGACGGCGTGCGCTACGACGTCGACAAGACCACGATCGCGGTTCCAGTCTACGTGGCGGCGCGCGAGACGCGCGCGAATCCCTTCCCGCGGGTGGAGGACTACACCGCGATCGGCCCGCAGGGCACCGCGCAGAGCGAGAGCGCCCGCCGGGTCAGCCCGTTCGACGCCGGCCTCGCCAGCCGGCTCTACGGCCACTCGGACTTCCTGACCGCCGACGACTCGATGGCTGGCAGCGTTAGGCCCGGAGAGCCGGGCTCGAGCCTGGTTGCGAACACCCTCCTGCCTTGGCTGTTGGCGCGATCGTCGGCGACAGTGAAGGTGCCGTCCTCCGAGCGGCTGGGGGTGGAGAGCTGGAGGTGAGAGGCGGTGACGGGCTGGGTGGGGAAGCGCTCTCGGCCTTCGCGGCCGCCGCGAAATGCGCTGTAATATCGCCACTCGCTCCGACCCGCATCTTCACGTTCGAAACCTGGGACCGCGGGGCTGCCCCGTTGGAGGTGCCATGCTGAGGATCGATCGCCTGCTGTTCCCCACCGACGTCTCCGACCGCCTGGAAGGGGCGGTGCCGATGGTCATCGGGCTCGCGCAGCGCTTCGGCGCCGAGGTGCACCTCCTGCACAACCTCGACCCGACGAAGGCGCGGGTATACGACCAGGTGGCCGAGTCGGCGGACCCCGGAGCGCACTTCGCCGCGGCCGAGGCGGAGATCGAGCATCGGTTGGAGGAGCTGGCGGAGCGGCTCGGGAGAGGCGTGGGCAGCAAGGTGACAGTCGCCGTGGCCCAGAAGACCACGCCGGACGACGCGATCTGTGAGTACGTCACGGCGAACGAGGTCGATCTCGTGGTGATGGTCACCCGCCCGAAGCACACGCTGCGCGAGCGACTGTTCGGATCGATCACGCAAGACGTGCTCCACGACTGCCCGTGCTCGGTGTGGACCGTCAATGCCGATCGTGCTCGCGAGAGCCCCGGGTGGCAGCGCATCCTGGTCCCCACCGAGGTGCACGATCGCAGCTACCCGGCGATCGCGGTCGCGGCGTCGCTGCTCGACGACGACGGCGAGGCCCAGCTCCTGCATGTGTTCGAGGCCCACGCGTTCCCGAAGTTCTACGGGCCACCGGGGCACGAGAAGACGTACTACAGCTTCGAGGAGCTCGAGATCGGTCTCCGCGACGAGATGCTGGCGTTGTGGAAGCAGGAGGGGCGTCCCGACGTCTCGGCATCGGCTCACGTCGTCCAGGGGCGTCCCGCGCGCGAGATCCTTGCCTCCGCCGCCAAGCTAGGCAGCGACCTGATCGTCACCAGCGCTATCCACGAGCACCGGTTCCTGCGCTCGATCGCCGAGGTCGTCGCGTTCGAGGCGTCGCCGTGTCCGGTGCTGCTCGCGCGTGAGCGACCCGGGGCGACGGCGGTCGCGGCGAGACGAGCCGTGGGGTGACGAATTGTTACAGCCCGAGCGCGGCGGCAACGGCGCGCCGCATCGCATCGCCTGCGACGAAGCTGTACACGGCTGCAGCTAGCACGACGACAGCGACCGCGCTCCACGAGAGTGTGGCCGCTGTCAGTCCGGCGACGATCGCGCGCGCGGGCACGCGCTCCTCCTCGACCTGCTCGACTTCTTGGAGAGTGGAGACGCGCGCGAGCGCCCGCTGCGCGAGCCGCGTGACGTACACGGTGACGGCGGCCGTGGCAAGCAAGCCGACCACGAGCAGAACCCACTGTCCGGCGCTCGCGCTCGAACCGCCGGTCGCGGCCTCGAGCCCGCGTCGGCCGACGGTGCCGAGGTAGACATAGAGCAGGGTGCCGGGCGCCATCGCGACCCAGCTCGTGAGCACGCACGGCCAGAAGCGAATCGCGGTGAGGCCGTACATGTAGTTCTGCAGGTTGAACGGCACGGCGGGAGAAAGCCGGAGCATGGCCACGATCCGCCACCCGCCCTCGGCGATCGCCTGGTCGACGGCGCGGAACCGAGGACGCGAGGCGAGCCGCGAGGCGACCGCGTCGCGAGCGAAGTATCGCGCTATCAGGAACGCGACCGCCGCGGAGGTCGTCGAGGCGAGGGAGACGGTGACGAAACCGACGCCGAGCCCGAACAGTGCGCCGCCGGCCAGGGTGAGCGCCGAGCCGGGCAGCAGCAGCACCGTGGCGACCACGTACACCAGCCCGAACGCAACCGGCGCCCAGGGACCGAGGCTCTCCAACCACCCTTCTAGCGAGGCGATCGCCTCGGTGGTCGGCACCACACGCTGTAGCAGCACGACGACACCGCCGAGAGCCACCGCGATGGAAATCCAGCGCAGCCACGCGTCGAGGTGGCTGCGATCCCGGCGGTCGCTGTCACCGGTGCCACTGCGTTCGGTGCCACTGCGTTCGGTCATCACACCCCACGGTCGTCCGGCCCGCTCTGAAAGAGCGGGCCGGATCGTAGCGGCCGTGGGGCGTGAGCACCAGCCAAGCTGTTGCGGGGCGGGCGTCAGCGCCTGCCGCCGAAGCGCCAGCTCAGGCCGGCGTTGATGCCGAGGCCGTCGAGGTCCACCGGCACTCTATCCACCAATTCGATGTCGTCGATGTCATCGAAGCTTTCGGGGTCGAAACTCACCTTCGCCTCTACAGTGCGCCAGAAGCCTTCGACGAAGAACGACACACCTTGCGGGTTGCCGAGATCGAGACCCAGGAGTGCATACCCGCCGACCTCGTCATCGACTTCGCCGAAGTCGCTGTCGAGCAGGTAGTAGGCGCCACCGCCACCCAGATAGAAGTTGGCGCGGTTGCCGGGAGAGAAGTTGTAGCGAAGCCCGATCTCCAGCGGCAGCACCTGCAGTCCGCGGCGTTGGAAGACGGGGTCGTCGTCGTCGAAGATCGCTTTGAGCGGCTCGTTGCTGAGCTCCTCGTAGTAGCTCGCCCGTAGATCGATGCCCCAGCGCTGCCCGAGTGGAAAGCCGAGGCCTATCCCGCCACCCGCCGTGTCACCGGCGTCTTTGGTGTCCCAGTAGGACCCGAACAGGTTGAAGTGGCCGGCGCTGGCCGGTGTGGCGCCGAGAGCCAACACCAGGATGGCGCTGGTCGCAAACAGGAGGGTGCGCGCGCCGCGCGCACCCTTTCGAAGTGGCGTGAGCCGCTTCATCGCTGCTCAGCCTCCGGTCCGGTCGCCGACCTCGAGTCGGTTCTGGACCCGGACGACGCCGTCCGTGTCGCGCGCGATGCGGCCCGCGAGGTCCTTCTTCTCCTGCGATTCGACGCGGCCCATCAACGTGATCACGCCGTCCGCGGCGTCGACGTTGATGTTGAACGGATTGAGCTCGGAGTTCGCGGTGATCTTGGCCTTCACCTTGACCACGAGCGTCGTGTCGTCGAGGCGCTCACCCATCGATGCCTTGCCGATCTCGATGTCATTGATGACGCGCACGACTCCTTCGGTCGTCTTCGCATGATGCACTGCCTCGTCCCGCGCCTCGGCCTTCTCGACCTTGCCGCTCAGACGTACGACACCCTCGTTGACGTCGACGCTGACGTTGAACGGATTGATGTCAGGATCGGCGGTGAGCTTGGTCTTGACCTTGGTCGCGATCTCCGCGTCCTCGAGCTGCACGCCCGCCGGTTGGGTGGAAGCGCAGCCGGCCAGCACGATGGCTGCCGCGAGCGCGCCTGCTATCCATAGGTTCTTGTTCATGGTGTACCCCTGTCTTTCCTGTGAAGTGAAGCCATTGCACCGGCCACGAAGGGGCCGATACGACCGAGAACAGCAACCGCTGTGCCAGGTCGCCCTGGGGGGTCCTGAAGGGCCCAGATAGCGTCGCCGGAGCTAAGCGGGACAACGATTCGAGTTGTTCCAACGCGAAGGCCGGGCCCACGGCGGGATTCCCTTCTGGGTGGAGCCAAGAGGAGGATCTACCTCTCGTGGGGGTGGCTTCTGAAAAGATGTCGTGGTTGGGGATAGCGGCAATCCGAGGGAGGCAGCTATGGGATGTGGCATCAGGTGGCACCGGGACCGACTCTCTAGCAGCCCGCAAACCCCCGCGCCCCAGGCGGTTGGGGCGGCGTGGGGCCGTCTGCGGTGTTGCGCTCGCTCAGCGATGGACCCAGCATCGCCACCGCTCCCGCGCCAACACCGAGCCGCCGGTAGAGCCGTTGCAGGCGAAAGCGCTTCCCCGCGCACGCCATATGCATCCGGCCCCACGGCGCTCCCAACGCAGCCCACGGGGGTTCCACCACGGGCTGCTAGGAGCGTGACGCTCGTTGCGCTGGCCGTCGCGGGGGTCCTCGTCTCGGCGGGTCAGGCGCTCGGCAGCGAGAGCGAGGGACCGGGCGAAGCGGCGCAGCGACTGCAGATGCTCGACGTGTTCGAGCTCGAGCAGGCGACCGATCCACGGATCTCCCCTGACGGGCGGCAAGTGGTGTACGTCCGGTCGTACTTCGACATCGGCAAGGACCGCGAGCGGTCGAACCTGTGGCTGGTCGACGTCGCGACCGGTGGGCAGCGTCCGCTCACCAGCGGCGCCGCCACCGACCGCTCGCCACGCTTCTCAGCCGATGGCCAGCGTCTGCTCTACGTCTCCGACCGCGCGGGTGGCAACCAGCTCTGGGTGCGCTACCTCGACAGTGGCGAGACCGCGCAGCTCACCCATCTCCCGCGCTCCCCAGGCGGGATCGCGTGGTCGCCGGACGGCAAGTGGATCGCGTTCACCATGCTGGTGCCCGAAGAGCCAACCCCGCTCGCGCAGATGCCCAAGGCGCCGCCGGGTGCCGAGTGGGCGCCGCCGCCCCGCGTCATCGAGAAGCTCGGCTACCGGACCGATGGGGGCGGCTACCTCCCCGACGGCTGGGTGCATCTGTTCGTGCTACCGGCCGAGGGTGGCTCGCCCAGACAGCTCACCAGCGGGTCGTTCCACCACGGAGGTCAGGCGAGCTGGCTCGGTCGTGATCGGCTCGTGGTGTCGGCGAACCGCCATCCCGAGGGTGAGTTCGACCCACAGAACAGCGAGCTCTACGAGGTCCGCCTCGACGGCACGATCCGCCAGCTCACGGATCGCCAGGGTCCGGATTTCGCGCCGTCGCCCTCGCCCGACGGCAGCTCGATCGCCTACCTGGGCTACGACGATCGCTACCAGGGCTACCAGGTCACGCGCCTGTACCTGCTGGACATCGCTACGGGTCGCAGCCGAGTGCTGACGCCCGAGCTCGATCGCGACGTCGCGGCGCCGAGGTTCGCCGCCGACGGCCGCGCCATCTACTTCCAGTACGACGAGCACGGCGAGACCAGGATCGGTCGTGTCGACCTGGCCGGAGAGCTGGCCGAGGTCGCGGGCGGGGTCGGCGGCACCTCGCTCGACCGGCCCTACACCTCGGGGTCGTTCACCGTTTCGCCGAGCGGGGTGGTGGCGTTCACCGCCACGCGGCCCGATCGTCCAGCCGACATCGCGGTGGTGGAGCGGGCCGGCGGTCCAGCGCGCGTGCTGACCGCGGTCAACGAAGACGTGCTGGCCCATCGCGCCCTCGGCACGGTAGAGGAGCGCTGGTGGACGTCGTCACACGATGGCCGGCGGATCCAGGGTTGGGTGGTGCGGCCTCCGGGGCTGGTGGAGGGCGAGCGCGCGCCGCTCGTGCTCGAGATCCACGGCGGCCCGTTTGCCGCGTACGGCCCGCACTTCGCCGCCGACATCCAGCTCTACGCCGCGGCCGGCTACGCGGTGCTCTACGCCAATCCGCGCGGCAGCACCAGCTACGGCGAGGAGTTCGGCAACCTGATCCACCACGCTTACCCCGGCCACGACTACGACGACCTGATGTCGGGCGTGGACGCGTTGGTCGCCGAAGGCTGGATCGACCCCGAGCGGCTGTTCGTCACCGGCGGCAGCGGCGGGGGAGTGCTGACGAGCTGGATCGTCGGCAAGACAGATCGTTTCCGAGCCGCGGCCGTACAGAAGCCGGTGATCAACTGGTTGAGCTTCGCGCTGACCGCCGACCAGTACGCCTTCTTCTACCGCTACTGGTTCCCCGGTTTGCCGTGGGATCACGCCGACCACTACTGGAAGCGCTCTCCGCTTTCGCTGGTCGGCAACGTGACGACGCCGACGCTCGTGGTCACCGGCGAGGCGGACTACCGCACGCCGATGTCGGAGAGCGAGCAGTACTACCAGGCGCTGCAGCTTCGACGAGTTCCGAGTGCTCTGGTGCGCATCCCCGAGGCCTCGCACGACATCGCGGCGCGCCCGAGCCAGCTCATCGCCAAGGTGGCGCACGTGCTGGCCTGGTTCGAGCGTCACGGCGGCGACTGAGGGCTGTCACTCTCGCTGAGCTATCCTGCTTCGGCTCGCGCGACGCTCTCCGAGGAGGACTCCAGATGCGACGGCCGATAGCCAGGTGGTTCCAGGGACGATCCGCGTCACCCGCGCGATCGGTGGCGTGCGCGGGGCCGCTCCTCCTCGGTTTGCTCGTCGGCGCCGCCGGCGGAGCGCTGGCCAGCGAGGACGCGATCCTCGGTTTCGCGCCGCAGTCTGCAGAGCGCCAGCTCGAGCTGGAGCGCAGGTTCGACGCTGGTCTCGACGGCGCCGAGTTGGTGGAATGGAACGCGCTCATGACGCAGCGCCCGCACCATGCGGGATCGCCACAGGCGCGCGAGAACGCCGAGTGGATGCGCGACCGCTTTCGCGAGTGGGGCTTCGAGGCGGAGATCGAGACCTTCCACGTCCTGTTCCCGACGCCGCGGGTGCGTGAGCTCGAGCTCGTGGCGCCGTCGCGGTTCACCGCAAGGCTCCAAGAGGACGTGATCCCGGACGACGCGACCTCGAAGCTCGCGGTCGAGACCGGGCTGCCGCCGTTCAACGCCTACTCGGCCGATGGCGACGTCACCGCCGAGCTGGTCTACGTGAACCAAGGCGTGCCCCAGGACTACGAGGAGCTCGAGCGGCTCGGCGTCGACGTGAAGGGCAAGATCGTGATCGCTCGCTTTGGCGGCTCCTGGCGCGGCATCAAGCCGAAGGTCGCGGCCGAGAAGGGTGCGATCGGCTGTCTCATCTACAACGACCCCCGCGAGGACGGCTACTTCCAGGGCGAGACCTATCCCGAGGGCTCTTTCAAGCACCCCGCGGGCGTGCAGCGCGGATCGGTGCTCGACCTGCCGCTGCGCCCAGGAGATCCGCTGACCCCGATGCGTGGCGCGGTCGAGAATGCGGCGCGTCTGACGCGGGAGAGCGCCGAGACGATCCTGAAGATCCCGGTGCTGCCCATCTCCTGGCAGGACGCGAAGCCGCTGCTCGAGGCGCTGGGAGGGCAGGTGGCGCCGGAGTCGTGGCGCGGAGCGCTGCCATTGACCTACCGCATCGGTCCGGGTCCGGCCCGAGTCAGGCTGCGGGTCGAGTTCGACTGGGAGCTGGCGCCGGCGCACAACGTGATCGCTCGCCTCGCCGGCAGCGAGCGTCCCGACCAGTGGATCGTGCGCGGCAACCACCACGATGCCTGGGTGATCGGCGCTCGCGATCCGATCAGCGGTCTGATCGGCTTGCTCGGCGAGGCCAAGGCGGTGGGCGGCCTGGCACGCGCGGGCTGGCGACCGAAACGGTCGATCGTCTACGCGGCGTGGGACGCCGAGGAGCCCGGCCTCCTGGGTTCGACCGAGTGGGTGGAGCACCACGCCGCGACGCTCCGCGACAAGGCTGTGGCGTACATCAACTCCGACTCCAACGGACGAGGCTTCCTCTACGCTGGTGGCTCGCACGCGCTCGAGCGCCTCGTGAACCAGGTGGCGAACGTGGTCACCGATCCGCAGACCGGGGTCAGCGTCGCCGAGCGTCTGCGTGCCGCGGCGACGGTACGCGAGGCCCCCGCGGAAGCGCGACGCCTCCTCGACGGCGGCGAGCTGCGTATCGCCGCGCTCGGCTCCGGCAGCGACTACTCCCCGTTCCTCCAGCATCTCGGCATTGCGTCGCTCAACCTTGGATTCGGCGGCGAGTCGGCCGGCGGCGAGTACCACACCGCGTTCGACACGCACGACTTCTTTCGCCGCTTCGTCGACCCGGGGGGCGCGTACGGAGTGGCGCTGGCGCAGGTGGCGGGCCGCGTCACCCTACGCCTGGCCGAAGCGGACGCGTTGCCCTTCGACTACTCCGTCACCCACGACACGGTGGTGCGCTACGCAGACGAGGTGCAGGCTCTCGCGAAGAGCGAGCGCGAGGCGGCCGAGCTGCACAACCGGCTCGTGAAAGGGGAGGCCTTCCGTCTGGCGGCGGACCCGACCGAGACCTACGTGCCGCCGGCGGCGAAGGCGGAGCCTCCGCACCTCAACTGGGCGCCGCTGCTCAACTCGATCGATCGCCTAGGCGACGCGGCGCGCTCGCAGCGCGAAGCCCTCGCGGTCGCCACCGACGGCACGGACGATCCGGCACCGGCGAGGCTCGCCGCGGCCGAGCGGCTGCTCTACCTCGGGGAGCGCGATCTCACGAGTGAGCAGGGTTTACCGCGCCGCCCGTGGTTCCGCCACCTCGTCTACGCCCCGGGCTTCTACACCGGCTACGGCGTCAAGACGCTGCCCGGGGTGCGCGAGGCGATCGAGGAGGGCCGCTTCGAAGAGGCGCAGGATCAGATCGGGTTCGTCGCCGAGCGGATCGCGGCGCTCGCGGCGCGTCTCGAGGAGGCTGCGAAGCTGCTCGGCTCGGGATGATGCTATGCCCCCGGGCCGCGCCGTCCCTCCGTCTCTCGAGTCTCGCCGCGCGCAAGCTCCAGCCATGCCGCGGGATGGTCCGAGATCGGCCCGAGTCCGGCGGGCGAGCCGGTCTCGTCGGGCGCGAGCAGCCAGCGCGCCTCGGTGACGGCCCAGCCCACTGGCAACTCGCGCACCAGCAGGTGGTCGCGCGCGCCGCCGAGCAACGGCTCGAGGCCGCGGGCATCAAGCGCGCTCACGGTGGGGGAGCCGCGCGGGTCGTTGAGGTCGGCGCCCAGCACCAGGGTGCCGGCGGCCGGAAGCCGGGTCGCGAGGCTGCTGGCCTGCGCGCGGCGGGCGCCGGCGTCGCGGTCGGCGAGGTGCGCGGTGGCGAAGGTCCAGGTCTCGCCGTCGAGGCGCAGCGTGACCTGGAGCACGGCGCGCCGCCGCCAGGGCCGCTCTCGGGGCCGCAGCACGTCGACGGTGACGCGCTCGATCGGCCAGCGGCTGGCTACCGCGAGCCCCTCCTCGAAGCCGATCAGGCGCAGCGAGCCGTTTACCGGGGCGTAGGCCAGGTGGTACCCGACGAAAGGACCCTGGCCGGTGGCCAGTCGGTTGATCAGGCAGCCGTGGCGTTGGGTGCACCAGGCTTCCTGGAACAACGCCACGTCGGGCGAGAGCTGCTCTAGAGCCTGCGCGAGGCCGGAGAATCGCGCCTCCTGGTTGGTGAAGCGGGGATAGCCATGGAGCACGTTGTAGCTGACCACCCTCAGCCGCTGGGGCTTCCTGGGCGCGGTCGCCTGCTCGGCCGGATCGACCGCCCGCGCCGAGATCCGCACCGGGCCGGCCAGGACCCCGAAGAACGCTATGGCCAGCACGAGGCCGAGCGCCGCCAGCGGGCCGCCGCTCCAGCTCCACCGGCCCAGGAGTTGTTGGACCAGGCTTGCGATGGCGAGCGTGGCGGCGGCCGCCAGAACCCAGGTATGCACCGGAGGCGCAAACGGCAGGAACTGGCCGGTGAGCCAGAGCGTCGCGCCGCATGCCGCCGAGGCTGCGCCGGCGGCGACACCTAGGCGGGCTGCGAGCCGAGATGGCCGGCGGTCACCTGCCGGCGCGGGCGTCACGACGGGGCGCTCGCGACGCGTCGGACCAGCGGCAGTCGGGTCACGTTCTGCTCCGGGGCGGCGCGCTCGCGGTCCCGCCCGCACCAGCTCGCTGCAGTAAGAGGCCGAAGCTGTCGTCGAGCGCGGTGCGCAGCAGATGCGGCTGTCCGTTCGCGCCGAGGTCGTGACCGGCGCCCTCGATCCAGGCCGTCGCAGCGACGCCGCCCCAGGCAGCCGTCTGCCGCGCCAACTCGTCTCGCCGTGTCAGCGCGTCTTCGGCGCCGCACAGCACCCCGAGCGGCACTGCGTTTTTCTCGAGGAATCCGAGGTCGTAGTGGAGGATCGGCGGGGCGAGGGCGAGAACCGCCGCCGGGCGCGCGTGCTCGGCGCAACGATCATCGGGCCCGAGCCAACGCAGCGCGACGATCGCGCCAAAGGAGTAGCCGGCGACCAGGAGCGGAACGCCGGCAACGAGCTCGCGCGCGAGGCGCGCGGCAGCCAGAAGGTCGTCGAGCTCGGCGCTGCCGCCGCCGTGGCTTCCGGCACTCCGCCCGACGCCGCGGAAGTCGAAGCGTAGGGCACCACCGCCGGCGCGAACCAGCGCGCGGGCCACCTCGAGCACCACGACGTTGTCCTTGCTGCCGCCGTAGAGCGGATGCGGGTGCGCCACCACCGCCGCGAAGCGGGGTGCCGCGCCGCCGGGGGGTGCGTGCCAGGCGGCGTCCAGGTGGCCTTCGGGTCCGGTCAGCGGCACCGGGTGGTATTCGGGCAGAGTCATGCTCGGGCGGAGTATCGCATCGGTCTCCGATCGTCTCAGGGGACGAAGGCCGAGCTTCCTCTCGAGCCGACGCTTTCAGCGCCCTCCGGCAGAGGGCGAAGCCGCGACCGGGTGCGATCCCGCCAGCTCCCCGTCGAACGTCACCAGCCGGCCCTGCGGCAGGTGAAGCGTCGCCGAGGCCTTGCGACCCTCGAGGGTGCCGGTCACGTCGAACGAACCCCTCGGCGAGTCCACCTTCCCCGCGAACGCCGTGCCGTCCCAGCGCAGGTCGTGGATCCGCGACGGCTCGAGCTGTCGGCCCCAGATTACGTAGAACACGCCCTCGCTGGCGCCGGTCTCGAGCACGAGCGGCGCGAAGCTGTGCGGCTCGGAGCGCTTCTCGACCGGCTTGGCGCTCACCGCGAACACCATGTCCGGCTGAGCGGCTGCCAGCCGCTGGAGCTCGCGCGTGCGCGCCTCGTGCGGGGTCATCGGTCGCACGCCGTCGTCGGCGACGAAGTCGACGAACCCGATCATCATCTCGTCCTTGGTCTCGTTGCCGAAGCGCACGGCCTGCGTGGGATCGGGGTTGGCGGGGTTGTCGGCCGAGTTGTCGTAGTGCGCGATGGCCTCCAGCACGGTGCCCTCTGGCACCTGGATCGGCTCGGCGAGCCGGTACCAGGTCTGCCAGTTGAAGTCCCAGCGCGCGACCTCGAGCAGCGTCTCTTGGGTACCGTCGGGCCAGTGGGCGACGTAGCGGAAGTCCTTGCCCCGGTAGTGCATGTGGGGCGCGAACGCGAAAATCTTTCCGTTCTGCCAGAAGCGGTGCTGGGCGCGCAGCTCGTAGTCGGTCGCTCCGGGGGGGATCTCGAAGCTTTCGTTGACGACCCAGAGGTTGGTGAGCTCCTTCTCGATCTTGCCGTCGGCGAAGTGCAGGCCGATGCGCGTGACGTCGCTCTGGGGCGTGTCGGCCGGGTGGTAGTGCATGTCGGCGATGATGTTGGAGCCCTTCTCGAGGAAGCGGCCGGTGCCTTCCGGGAAGACCATCGGCTCGGTACCGGCGGCCCATGCGCCGACCCAGCCGTCGACCGGGTCGACATCGAAGCCCTTGACCGCGACCGCGATCACGTGGTGCACGACCTTGGCGTTGCCCGGCAGGATCTCGACCGCGGTGATCCATTTGTCATCCGGGAGCGCAACCTTGCCGACGATCTTGGGGAACTGGTCGGGTCCGCCCGCGGGCAGCTCGACGGGGTCGAGCGTCACGACGAAGTCGGGTTCGCCGAGCTGCCACTCTCCGTCGGGGTACTGAGGCGGCGGTGGCGCGGTGGCGAGGTCGCCGGCTGGGGCGCCGCTCTGGGCCCAGGAGACCAGGGTGTCGATCGCGGCTTGCTCGAGGGAGCGGTCGTTGACGAACTTGGCGGTGCCCCCTGTAGCGTGCCAGGGAGGCATCGTGCCGTCCGCCACTCGCTGCGCGATCGACTTCACCCAGGGCCGCACCTCGTCGTAGCTGCGCAGCGACATCGGTGCGATCTGGCCCGGTCGGTGGCAGCTCACGCAGTGCTGGTTGAGGATGGTCGCGACGTGGCTGGAGTAGGTCGGAGCGTCGGCTGCGGCGGCCGCGCTGGCCTCCAGTCTCGCGGATCCGACCGCAGCCAACGAGGCCAAGACGAGGGTTGCGGTGTGGAGGTTCCGGGTGGGGTTCAAGTCGTTCTCTCCCGAGGATTCCTCGGTCGTTGGCTCGAGCACCGACCGGTCGCGAATCGGTCGGGTATGCGCACGTAGGCGCTGTGTCCCTTGTCATGACTACGGCGAGCGCGTGCTTCGAGTTACGTCCTCCGCGAGATTTCCGATCGCGATCGCTCGGGATCGCCAGGAACCATCGGTTCCGCAGCGCTCAGGGTGAGGCGAGCAGCTCGCGACCGATCTCGGCAGCGGCACGCTCGAAGGCTGCCGCGAAGGCCGAGACCACTGCGTCCACCTCGGCCATGGCTGCCGGCTCGACGGCGCGCGCCTCGCCGTGCCGGACCGTGCCGTCCGGCGCCGCCGCGCGCCACCGCAGCTCGAGCACTGCCTCCACTCCGCTCGCGGAGTCGACCTCGACCAGGCGCAGCAGTGTCGGCTGCAGCACCAGGTCGTAGGAGGCAGCGTCGCGTTGGGGCTCGGCTGCGATCCCTTCGAGTCGGTCGAGGCCCTCGACCAGCGCTTCGCGCGCGAGCCGCGCCGGCGGCGCGCTCCACCGGTGGTAGTGGTAGAAGGCGATCTCCTGCACGGCGCCGGGCGGTCTGTATGCGATGCGCTCCTGATCGTACGGGGCGACCACGAATGCCTCTGCTACTCCGATCCGCAGGCATCCGCCGGACACCGTCGCTGCGCTCCCTCCTGCCACCCTGGCGGGGGGCAGCTCCAGGAGGTAGTAGCGCGTCGTGGGTAGGGCGCGGCAGCCGGCCATTAGGAGGACCATCGCGACCAGGCAGGTCCCGCGAGAGAACGGTCGTGGCCGGCACGACGAGCGATCGGGGTCGATGCGCGGTATCGGGGTCAAGGTCGCTGCCTTCCAGACGAGCTCGGCAGGTCGCCAGGCTGGCGGTCGCGAGGCGCGCGCAGGCCGAGCAGGGTAGAGGGGCGATCGCGCAGGGACTCCGACAACGAACGCAGGTTCGCGACCACTGCCGAGAGGTCTCGCACCAGCGTCGCGATCTCGCCCTCGCCGGCGTCGAGAGATTCGAGCGTCGATCGCGCGGAGAGGAGCACCGACGCCAGCTCTTCGCCGTTCTCGCCCAGCGCCGTCGAGAGGTCAGCGGTGAGCCTTCGAGCCGAGGCCACCAGCTCGGGAACGTCGCCGGTCGCTTCGTCGAGTTGGACCAGGAGCGAGTCCGCGCGCTCGAGCAGTGCGACCAGGTGCGGGCGCAGCTCGCCGACCGTCGTGGTGCTCTCGGCAACCAGCAGCCGAAGGCTCTCGATGTTCTCCTGAGACAGCGTGGCCTGAAGGCGGGCAACCGTCGGCTCGAGCGTGCCAGTGAGTGTCGCGATCGAATCCTGGAGCTGTACCAGCGTTCCTTCCGCGGTGACCGCGAGGTCCGCGAGAGCGCCGAAGGCGGTGTCGATCGACGCGCGCTCCGTCCCGACGATCTCGGCCCCCGGCTCCAGAGGCGACAGCTCGGCGAGACCTGGGTCGATCTCGAGGTAGTTGCCGCTCAGGAGGCTGTCGGCGCGCAGAGTGGCGGTGGCACCGCGGTAAATCGCCACCGTAGGCTCGACCGAAACCTCGACCCGCACCGGCAGCGTGGCGCCCGTGGCGAGCGCGACCGACACCACGCGCCCTGCCTCGACGCCTGCCACCCGCACCCGGTCGCCCGTGACCACGCCGCCGGCGTGGGGCAGCATCACCACGTAGCGTTGACCGGCAGCACCGAGGACGCCGCGCCCCAGGATCCACAGGGTCATCACCAGCAGCGTCACTGCCGCGAGTGCCACGAACGCGCCGACGCGCACGTCTTCACGCATCGTCTCTCGCCACCTTCGCCGTCAGGGCTGCCTCGGTGTCGCCCGAGAGCTCGGCGAACTGGCTCAGCGACTCCTCGTTGTCGTCGGCCTCGCGGTCGAGGAAGCGCCGCACAACCGGGTCGAGCGAGCCACGAAGCTCCTCGACCGGCCCGACCGCATGCACTCGGCCCTCGTGCAGTAGTGCGAGGCGATCGCCGAGGGCAAAGGCGCTGTGCAGGTCGTGGGTGACCACCACCATGGTGACTCCGAACACTTCCTTGAGTCGAATCAAGAGCCGGTCGATGCCCGCCGCTGTCACCGGGTCGAGCCCGGCGGACGGTTCGTCGCAGAACAGGAGCTCGGGATCCAACGCCAGCGCGCGGGCGAGCGCCGCCCGTTTTCGCATGCCTCCCGAGAGTTGTGAAGGGTACCGCGATTCGGCGCCTCCCAACCCGACCAGCGACAGCTTGATGCGGATGACGATCGAGCGCGTCGATGGCGGGAGACTGGTGAACTCTCGCAGCACCAGATCGAGGTTCGCGGCCACTGTGCGCGAGCCGAACAGCGCCCCGCCCTGGAAGGCCACGCCGATACGCTCGCGCACCTGCCGCAGCTCGTCGCCCCGAGCGCGGTGCACGTCGACTCCACGCATGAGGACACGCCCAGCGTCGGGCTGCTCGAGGCCGAGGATGCAGCGCAGCAAGGTGCTCTTGCCGGCGCCGCTGCCGCCGAGCACGATCAACGTCTCGCCCTCCCGCACCTGGAGGTCGACGCCGTGGAGCACCTTGCGGTCACCCAGGCTCTTCTCGAGCTTTTCGATACGCAGCACCGGTTGGTCCACCTCTTCGAGCTGTTGCGCCATCGATCCGGCAGCCGTCACCGCACGTACAGGATCGCCGTCACGCCCAGGTCGACCAAGATCACGAGCAGGATCGAGGTAACCACCGCCGAAGTGGTGGCGCGGCCGACCTGCTCCGGACCACCGCGCACCGACAGGCCGCGCTGGCAGCCCACGAGGCCCAGCACCAGGGCGAAGCAGGCTGCCTTGAGCAGTCCGCCGAAGATGTCTTCGAGGACCAGAGCGTCGAGGCTCGCCCGCAGGTAGGGCAGGGGCGCCATCCCGAGACCGAACGTGGCGACCAGGAAGCCGCCGAGGATGCCGAGCGCATCCGCGAACGCGGTGAGGCACGGCAGTGTGACGAGGAGCCCGAGGATCCGCGGCACCACCAGGAAGGAGACCGGGTCGATGCCGATCACGGTGAGAGCGTCGATCTCCTCGTTGACGCGCATCGTGCCGAGCTCGGCCGCGATCGCCGATCCCACGCGCCCGGCGACCACGATCGCCGCGAGCAGCGGCGCGAGCTCGCGCGTCACCGAGATCGCTACCAGGTTGGCGACCAGGTCGGTGGCGCCGAACTGTCGGAGCTGGTAGGCGGACTGCAGCGCGAGGATCATGCCGATGAGTGCCGAGATGAGCCCCACCAGGGGCAGCGAGCGGTTGCCCGCCTCGAGCATCTGCCGGACGATCTCGCGCCAGCGGAGCGGCTGCAGACGAGCGAGCGATCTCCCGAGGCTCTGAAGCGCCGACCAGCCCAGCCGCGCCAGGCTGCCGACCAGATCGAGGGCGTCGAGCGCCCAGCCGCCCCCACGCGCCAGGGCGCCGGGGATCGCGCCGTTCAAGGCCCAGCGCCCTCACTGCGGGCACCCGTCAGCTCCTCGAGCCGCAGCCGTGGACCGACCTCCTCGATGCACGAGAAGCAGCGGTTCAGTGCTTCGGGCAGGCCGGCGAGCTCGAACACGCGCCGCACGGAACAGCGCGGCCCAGTCAGGTAGAGGTCGCCGCCCAGCTCGAGCGAGCGCGCCAGGCTCTCCACGAGCACCGCCATCGCCACCGTGTCGATACGTTCGACCCCTTCGAGATCCGCGATCGTGGGCTTGCCCTGACCTCGCTCGATCGCTTCGAAGAGCCGCTCTCGCAGGTAGGGAGCCTCCCGGTAGGTCGCGACGCCGCGCAGGCGCAGCAATCCTCCGACGCGATTCCCGAGGGGCAGCTCGGAGATCTGGAGCGCAGTGCCGCCAGAGTCCTGGTGCTGGCCGTGGTGCTTGGGCACGTCGCCAGTCTACCGGTGCTGAGGCGGTCGGTGGGGCGATGCCGCGAGTCCGAGGTTGCGAGGTTCTCGGGTTCCGGCAGGCGAGTGGTCAGCCGAGGTCGCGCAACCGTTGCTCCAGCCGGCGCCGCAGCGGCGGGCCCTCGGCCAGCACCAGCGCTCGCGACAACGCCTCCCTGGCGGCAACCGGGTCGCCGGCGCGTCCCAGCATTTCGCCCCAGGCCGTCCAGTACGGGCCGTACCCCTGGAGCGCCGGGTCGGTCCGCAGCTCCTCCATGGCCTTCAAGCCTTGCTCGAGCCCCTGGCCGCGAACGAGCGCCGCCGCCCGATTGACCGCTACGACCGGCGAGGGCGCCATTCCTAGCAAGACGTCGTAGGCGGCGCAGATGCGTGCCCAGTCGGTCTCCTCGAGGCTCTCGGCGAGCGCGTGGCAGCTCGCGATCTCGGCCTGCAGGTGGTAGGGCGTCAGCTCGGCGCCCCGAGCGGAGCACTCGAAGTGGTGGAGGCCGCGACGGATCAGCTCGCGGTCCCACAAGCTGCGATCCTGCTCGTCGAGCACCAGCACCTCGCCTGGGCTCGCCGCACGCGCCGGCAGCCGAGCCGCCTGGAAGCAGAAGAGGGCCGCCAGCGCGTGGACTCTGGGCTCGGCGGTGCGCGTGAGACGCGTCAGCAGCTCGACCAGGCGCAGCGCCTCGCCGCAGAGGTCCGCGCGCACCGGCTCCTCGCCGCGATGGGTCGCGTAGCCCTCGTTGAACACGAGGTAGAGGACCTCGAGGACGGAGTCGAGGCGCGCCGCCAGCTCCTCGCCCGCCGGTATCTCGAAGGGCTCCGTCTGATCGCGCAGCTTGCGCTTGGCGCGCACCAGCCTCTGTGCGACCGTTGGCTCGGTCTCGAGGAACGCGCGCGCGATCTCGGAGGTGCCGAAGCCGGCCGCGGTCTTGAGCGTGAGCGCGACCTGCGCGTCGCGCGGCAGGGCCGGGTGGCAGCACAGGAACACCAGCGCCAGCTCGTCGTCGAGCAGCGTCGCGACGTCCCCAGAATGCGGGCCGCCTCGGGGCGGCTCGAGCGTCCGGGCAACGGCGCCTGCGCGCTGCCGCCAGGATGCGTCACGGCGCAGCACGTCGAGCGCCTTGTTGCGCGCCACCCGCCACAGCCACGCCGCTGGGTCGTCGGGCACGCCCCGGTACGGCCACGACCGCAAGGCGGTCAGCAGGGCTTCCTGCACCACGTCCTCGGCGAGCTGGAGGTGCTCCGCGCCGAACGCCCGCGTCAGGCGGGCGACGAGCCTCGACGCCTCGTGGCGGAAGAGATGGTCGACGAGAGAGGGGAGGGAGGGCATCGGGGGAAAGCTGGCGCGCTATGTCTCCTCGATCTCGCGGACTTGGATCCAGCCGAAGTCGAGGTGCGGGCACGACTCGCTGAGGCGCGCCGCCTCGTCGTAGCCGCCAGCTTCGAGGATGAAGAAGCCGCCGAGGATCTCCTTGGCCTCGGTGTACGGTCCGTCGAGGATCCGCACCTTGCCTGGCTTGCCGGCGGAGCCCTCACGGCGCAGCGCCTGGCCACCCTCCTCCTTCAGCTTCTCTCCGAGCTGGATGCGCGCGCCGAGGCTCTGGCGCCACGCCTTGTAGCGGTTGATCACGGCCTGGATGTCCTCCGGCGACAGGTCGGGAGCCGGTCCGGTGGCAGGAGCTTCGTGCAGCAGCAGCATGTAACGGGGCATGACGGGTCCTTTCGTGCTTGCGGGAGCTCATTTTCGCCGCGCCATGGAGACGAACGAAACCCGCCCGCTTCGACAAGGCTCCCCGCAGCGGCAACCTCGCCACAGTTCTGACGTCTATAGGGACCAGATACCTGAGCCCCCAAACCATGGAAAACCTCTTGCGCGACCTCCGCGTTGCCGTGCGCACGCTCGTGGCCCGGCCGCTCTTCACCCTGACCGCCCTCGTCGCCCTGGGCGCAGGGATCGGGTTGAACACCGCGATCTTCAGCGTGCTCGAGGCCGTGCTGCTGCGGCCACTGCCGTACCCGCAGCCGGATCGCCTGGTCACGGTGTGGTTGGACAACCGCGTCCAGGGGTGGCCCGAAGACCTGATGTCCTTTCCCTACTACGAGTCGTGGCGCGAACGCAGCCGCACCCTCGAGGACCTCGCGGCGTACCGCGGCAGCGGCCACGCGCTCACCGGCGAGGGAGAGCCCGAGCGTCTCACCGGCGTCGCGGTCACGGGCAACTTCTTCTCGCTCCTTGGGGTCGAGCCGCTGCTCGGCCGTTCGATCGGCCCCGACGACGACCGCCCCGGTCACGACGACGTGGCCGTCCTCTCGCACGCGCTCTGGCAGCGGCGGTTCGGCGGCGACGAGGCCATCGTCGGACGCAGCGTGAGCCTCGATGCTCGCCCCATCACCGTCGTCGGCGTGATGCCGCCGTCGTTCACCTTCCCCGCGCGGGTCAAGGACATGAGCGAGCGGGTCGATCTGTGGGTGCCCCTGGCCGTCGACGACCGCAGGCGCAACGCCGCGGGGTCTCTCTGGTTGTGGAGCGTCGGACGGCTCGAGCCCGGCATCACCATCGAGGCCGCGCGGGCCGACCTCGACGTCGTCGCCGCGACGATGCCGGAGTCGTTCCCCGACGGCTGGTCCGACTTCGGCATCACCGCCGTCGGATTGCGCGAGCATCTGGTCGGCGACACCCGCACCGGCGTGCTGCTGCTGATGGGCGCGGTGGTGTTCGTGCTGCTGATCGCGATCGCCAACGTCGCGAACCTGCTCTTGGCTCGCGCGACCGAGCGGGAGCGCGAGATGTCGTTGCGTGCGGCGCTCGGCGCAAGGCGCGGACGGCTGGTCCGTCAGCTACTCACCGAGAGCCTGGTGCTCGCGCTGTGTGGCGGGGTGCTCGGCATGGCGCTGGCGATCGGCGGGATGCGCGCGATCCTGGCGCTGGCTCCCGCCGATCTGCCGCTCGACGGTGTGACCGTGAGCCCTGTCGCGCTGGCATTCACCCTGGGCGTTTCGCTGCTCGCCGGGGTTGCTTTCGGCCTCGTGCCGGCGCTCCGGCTGGCGGCTGCCGGTGGTCGCTACCGCGAAGGGGCGCGCGGCGCGCGCGGCGCTGGGAGAGAGGGTCGTTGGCTGCGGCGTTTCCTGGTCGCTGGCGAGCTGGCGCTGGCGGCGGCACTGCTGGTCGGCTCGGGTTTGATGCTGCGGACGCTGGCCGGGATCCAGGGCGCCCAGCTAGGGTTCGACGCGGACCGCCTGCTGACGGTGCGCCTGTCTCTGCCGCGCGCGAGCTACGAGGGGCCGCTGCAGGTGATCGCCTTCTTCGATCGACTGGTCGAGAGGATTCGCGCGATCCCCGGCGTCGAGCGCGCGAGCGCTACGAACACCGTGCTGCTCGACGACTTCCCGAACTCCACGATCTTCGTCATCGAGGGCCAGCCTCCGCCGCCACGCGAAGAGGCCGTGGAGGTCACGCTCGACTCGCTGATGCCGGGCTTCTTCGAGACCGCGGGTATCCCGGTCCTCGAGGGCCGCGCGCTCGACGAGCGCGACACCGCCGAGTCGGCGCCGGTGGTGATGATCAACGCCGAGTTGCGACGGCGCTTCTTCGGCGGCGAGAGCCCGCTCGGTAAGCGCATCGCCTACGGCCGAGGTGGCGAGGGCTCGCAGTGGCTCGAGATCGTCGGCGTCGCCGGCGACACGCTGCGCAACGGCCTCGACCGTGAAGTGCGCGCCGAGACCTACCTGCCGTACTCGCAGAACCCGGCGCGCACCATGGCCGTGCTGGCCCGCGTCGAGGGTGATCCCGGGAGCGTGGCGGCGTCCGTGCGAGCGGCGGTGAGGGAGCTCGACCGTGATCTCCCTGTCGGCGACGTGCTGCCGCTCCGCGCGCAGGTGGCCGAACGCCAGGCGCACCGCCGCTTCTACACCGCGCTGCTCGGTGTCTTCTCCGCGCTCGCGTTGGCGCTGGCGGCGGTCGGCATCTACGGCGTGCTTTCCTACACCGTGCAGCAGCGCTTCGCGGAGCTTGGGCTGCGCATGGCGCTGGGCGCGCGCCGGCGCGACGTGTTCCTGCAGGTGCTTGGCGGCGGGCTCGCGCTGGCGGTGTGCGGCATCGGCCTTGGGCTCCTGCTCGCAGCAGCGCTCACGCGCTTCTTGCGCAGCTTGCTCTGGGAGGTGAGCCCCACGGACCCGTTGACGTTCGCGCTGCTGGCCGGCGTCCTGTTCGTGATAGCGGCGATCGCCTGCGCCGTGCCGGCAAGGCGCGCAACGCGGGTCGATCCGGGCGTGGCTTTGCGTTGGGAGTGAGGTCGCCGGACCCCCATCGAGCTCTGCGACCACACCAACGCGTTCGACGCTTCAGAGCCCGCTGCGCACGAGCATCCCCGCTCGCATCACCATCACCGGCCGCAGCAGCGCCGACGCGTCCTCGAGCGGGTTGCCTTCCACGGCGAGCAGGTCCGCCTCCAGGCCCGCCGCGATCGCGCCGATGCGGTCGTCGAGGCCGAGCGAGCTCGCGGCGATCGAGGTCGCGGAGAGGATCGCGGCGTGGGGCTGCTGGCCGCCCTCGACGATGCGGTACACCAGCTCCTCGACGTTGCGACCGTGCGCGCCAGCGACGGCGTCGGTGCCGAACACGATCTGGAGCCCCGGCACCGCGAGCGCGGTGCGGAAGGTCGCGAGCGCTCTGGGCTGGGCCTGGCGCATCTGCGCGAAGCCTTCGGCGGTGTAGTTGCCGATGCCGAGGTAGCGTCGCTCGTTCTCGAAGTAGTTGCGGAATATCAGGTCGATGTTCGGGTCGTAGAACACGCCGTTCTCGGCCAGCAGCTCCAGCGTTTCGCGATCGAGCAGGGCGCCGTGCTCGATCGTCGTGCAGCCCGCGTTCGCTGCGCGCCGCGCGCTCTCGGGGCCGTGCGCGTGGACGGTGGCGCGCAAACCCAGCCGTCGCGCCTCACCGCAGGCGGCGTCGAGCTGCTCCTGCGACAGTGTCGGGGATCCGCCGTCGCGGATGCTCGCCGAGGCGAAGATCTTGATCACGTCGGCGCCGTCGGCGTGGAGCCGGCGCACCCACGCGCGGATCGCGTCGGGGCCGCCGGTCTGGGCGGTGATCGCGTCGAGCGAGGTGAGGATGCGCGGGCCCGGCAGCACGCCGCGCTTCAGCGCGTCGCGGACGGGGCGGTCCAGCGGTGAGCCCAGGCTCTGCACGGTGGTGACGCCGGCCTGTAGCATTCGCCACGCGTTCTCGACTGCGTGGAGCACTTGCACCTCGACCGGATCGCCGCTCTGCTCGGTGCGCAGGCGGTCGTTGCGGTCGAAGTACCAGTCGAGGTGGACGTGCGTGTCGATGAGCCCCGGCAGGAGCGTTGCACCGCTCAGTTCGAGGACTCTGGCGTCTGCCGGAGCAGGGCCCGCGGCAACCTCGGAGTCTGGGGGCACCACTCGCTCGATGCTTTGGCCGCGTACGACGACCGTCGCGCCCTCGAGCACGCCGCCGCGGCCGTCGATCACGCGGTCGGGGCGGAGCAGCACGAGATCCGTTGCGGGCAGGTGAGCGCTCACCCCCCAGGCAAGGGCCAGGGTAGCGAGCGTTCCTCGCAGCAGCCGGCGACGGCTCGACGAAACCATCTTCCTTCAGCAGCTCCCGGTCGAACGTTGCCGCGGATGCGAAGCCTAGCAGCCCGTGGTGGAACCCCCGCGCGCAGCCTCACGCGGGTTTCACCACGGGCTGCGATGGCAGATCCACCGTTCCCGGTGTCGGCTGCTCGGGCCGGCAGCTCCTCCGCGAGTCTTCCCGCTGTCCGCAGCGACAGCGCGACGAAGGTGAGCGTGCCGTTGTTGCAGCCGGCGCTCGGCATCGTCGGCGCGCCCGCGACCCAGAGGTTGTCGTGGTGGAAGCTGCGGCCCCACGGATCGACTACCCCGCTCGCCGCGTCGCGACCCATGCGCAGGCCGCCGGCGGGGTGGTCGTGGACCTCGCCCGCGTCGACGCGCAGGAGCTTGCCGCCGCCCGAGGCGACGATCCGCTCGAAGAGACCGCGAATCGTCGCCTCGGTCTGCGGACGCGCCGCGGCCGACTCCGGCGCGTCGGCGAAGTCGATGCGGAGCATCGGGTCGCCGTGCTCGTTGCGCCGCGATGGATCCAGGGTCAGGCGGCTCTCCGGCGACGGCAGCACGTCGTAGTAGGCGCGCAGCCGCGCCGCGCCATGGGTCGCGCGCCGGCGCCAGTCGTGAAGCAGCGCTGGTCCGAAGAGGAGATCGCCGGCGTCGTCGCGCAAGCGCGGCTCGCGCCCGTAGGACGTCTCCCAGCCACAGATGTCGCAACGGGGCCGCAGATGCGACGGAGCGGCCTCGGCGGCGGATCGTGCAGAATCCCACGATCCCGTCGATCTCCGTTCTCGCCAGCGAGGTGCTCGATGATGCCGTGGACTCGACTCGTGATCGTCCTGTCGCTGCTCGCGGCCATCGCGGACGCCACTCTCGCCCAGCGCGCCCCGGTGCTGCGACACGTAGCGGTACCGCACCCCTACTACTGGCGCGAGATGTACGTGCCGCAGGTGGCGGGCGGGCCGACCTCGGTGGCCTGGTCACCGGACGGCCGCGAGCTGGCGTACTCGATGCAGGGCACGCTGTGGCGCCAGGAGCTCGGCTCGCAGCGAGCGGTCC
>DATLFI010000192.1:0-9280 GCA_035524895.1 Thermoanaerobaculia bacterium
GCTCTACCGGCGGCTCGGCGTTGGCGCGCGAGCGGTGGCGATGCTGGGTCACACGCTTCGCGAGCGCAACACCGCAGACGGCCCCACGCCGCCCCCTACCAGAGCCGCGCAGCGGCGACGTCGGTGCAGGCAAGCTGCCCGAGGCAGCTTGCTTGCACCCACCCGTGGGGCGCGGGGGTTTCGTGACCCCGACTGCGTTGGGCCTCCTGCACGATGGCACCGCATCGCGTTCGTCAGCCACGCCTTGCCAGCGGCCGCAGTTCCCCGCGCGCAGCCTCACGCGGGTTTCACCACGGGCTGCTGGGTCGAGCGCAGCAAGTCGGCACTGCCCTGCGATAGATTTCAGCGATGGATTGGCAACCACTCGCCGAGGCCGCGCTCGACGCCCGCCGCCGCTCCTACTCTCCCTACAGCCGTTTCGCCGTCGGCGCCGCGCTCCTGGTCGGCTCGGGCGAGATCTTCACCGCCAGCAATGTCGAGAACCGCAGCTACGGGCTCACGCTGTGTGCCGAGCGGATCGCGGCAGCGAGCGCCGTCGCCGGCGGCCACCTCGACTTCGTCGCGATCGCGGTCGCCGCCGAGGGCCACCCCCCGGCACGCCCGTGCGGCATGTGCCTCGACACCCTCGCCGAGTTCGCGCCCGACCTGCCGGTGCTCCTGATCAACACCGCCGGAGAGCACGAGGAGCTCCGCCTCAGCGATCTCCTCACGCAGCCCTTCCGCTTCCCGGTGCAGTAGCTGCACGGTGCAGCAGCCCGAAGACTCCGTGCGGCCGCGGCCGCGCCACCCGCGTCCGTCTCAGCTCGGGGCGCTCTCCGCGCTTTGCGAGCCCTCTGCGCGCACCGCGGACTCGACGTCGTCGTAGACCGGGAACAGCTCGAGAACGTTCGCGACGTCGAGCAGCCGCCGCACGCGCTCGGGGGGACGGATCAGGATCAGCTTGCGCCGCTGCTCCTGGAACCGGACCAGATACCCGACCAGCTCGCCGATGCCGGTGGAGTCGATGAAGTTGATCTGTTCGAGGTCGACCAGGACGTGCCCGGAGTCCTCGCTCAGCGCGCGCTTGAGCGCGTCCGCGAAGAACCGACCGCTCTCGCCGAGCTTGATCACGCCCTCGACGACCAGGACGGTCGTGCCATCGACCTTGCGCTTTTCGACGATCATTGGGAGCCCTGGCGCAGTGTACAGCGCCGTTTTCGGGGCGGTCAAACCGCGCTCATGCCGCACGTACGAAACCAGCGCTGCCATACTGTCACCAGATGTGTGGCCGCTACACGGTGACTCGACCCGGCGACATCCTGGACGAGGTGTGGGAGGCGCTCGCCGACACCGTGCTCGCGCCGCTGGCTCGGCCGGCGCAGGAGACGCTGGCGCCACGCTACAACCTCGCACCCACCCAGGCCGCGCCCGTAGTGGTGCGCGGCAACGGGCACGCCGAGCTCGCGCTCGCGCGGTGGGGGGTGCGCTCTCGCTCCGGCGCCGCGAAACCGCTGATCAACGCTCGGCTCGAGACGGCAGCGGAGCTCTCGAGCTTCGCCGAGGCGTTCGTACGCCGGCGCTGCCTGGTGCCGGCGGACGGTTTCTACGAGTGGTCGCGCGGGTCGGGCCAGCCGCACTGGTTTTCGATCCCCCGGCGGGCCGGATTCTGCCTTGCGGGGTTGTGGGAGCCGGGCCACTGGGCCGCGGCGGAGGCGCCGCGCGCCGGGCACCAGATCTCCGAGCTGGAGCGGGCCTTCTGCGTCTTGACCACCCGGGCACGCCCTCCGGTCGAGGAGCTCCACGAGCGTATGCCGCTGATCCTCCCGCCGTCGTTCTACGGCCTCTGGCTGGGACAGGGGCAGCTCGCGTCCCACGATCTCGACGAGCTCACCAAGGCAGCCGACGAGCTCGCGCTCGAGAGGCGACCGGTGAGCCGTCGCGTCAATCGAGTCGATGCCGACGAGCCGTCGCTAGTCGAGAGGGGCGCGTTGGAGCCAGAGAACTTGAGCCTGTTCTGAGCTGGTCTGAGCTGCTCGGCTGGGGTCCGCTCACGGCACCGTGAAAGTGCCGGCGAAAGCACCGCGCTTGTCGGGGCTCTTCCAGCTCTTGCCGAGACCGTCGCCGCTCCAGGTGTGCTCGAGCGTCACCGCCGGGTGCGCATCGACGCCGGCCGCCAGCGGCGGGTAGTAGACCTCTTCGTTGCCGCAAAGGTGATCGCCCTCGTGGAGCGAACGCGTGCGCAGTGCCACCTCGCCGGCGCGCACCGAGCCGTGCCCATGGTGCTCGACCGCCATCTCGACCGGCGCGGACTCGATGGAGATCACGTCGGCCAGGAGCCCGCCGCTCAACCCCTTTGCCATCTCCACCAACGCGGCGCGCTGCTCCTCGTCGGCGCGCTCGTCGACCAGCAGCACCGAGCGGCTGCGGGGCTGCGCGAACGGGTCGCCGAGGGTGGCGTCGGCCGACACCACAGCGACCACCGAGAGACCCGCCAGGGGCACGCCGTCCCAGTCGCCGCGTTCGACGTGCCACGCCAGGACAGCCTCCTTGCCGGCGAGGTTGACCTCGGAGTTGGCAAAGCAGGGGCCGGTGTAGACGTCGGCGGTGCGCGCTTCGAGGTAGGTGCCCGAGACGCCCCCGCCCGGCGCGTCGGCGGCAGCGAGCCGCCCACCGAGGAGCGCCGTGCCGGCGACAGCGAGCGTGACGATCCGCGCGCGAGCGGTTCTCGGATTGGTCATGGGAGTCTCCACGGCTGGAGCGAGTCGATCATGGCTCGAAGCACCCGCGGCCAACGCGACACCCCTCTTTGGAGGCCGCCCGCGCGTCGGGTCCGAGGCAGTTCATGGTGTGCGTGCACCACACGAAGCCGTCGTCGTAGAGCCCGGTCTCACCGTGCTCGTCGGGAGGTACGTCCGTGAACAGCGCCTTCCAGTGGAGGCGTCGGCACAGCCCACGGCGAACACTGGTGGCTCCCTGGAGCCCGTGCAAGTCGGGCATGTCACACCTCCGTGCCGGCTGCCCGCAGCGCCGCGCGCTTCACCGCCACGCTCGCGAGCTGGACCTTGTAGGCGTTGTGGCGGAGCGGTTTGGCGCCCGCCACGGCGGCGGCGCCGGCGGCCGCGGCGCGCTCCTCCGTGAGCGGTCCGCCCACCAACGCCGCGGCGGCCTCGGCTGCGTTGCGCGGCGTGGGCGCGACGTGGCCCAGCACCACCCGCGCCTCGCGCACGTTCCCGCCGCGGAGCCACAGCACCACCGCCGCGGCCGCGAGCGGCCAGTCGAGGGACTCCCGCTCGCGCACCTCGTAGGTCGCGGACCGCGCCCCATGCACAGGCGGCAGCACCACCGCGGTCATCACCTCGTTGGCTTCGACATCGACCTCGCGCTCGCCGTCCCGGCGGGGCGCGCGGTAGAGGGAGGCGAGGGTGACTTCGCGCTCGCCGCCGGCTCGCAACCGCACCTTGGCGCCGAGGGCGACGAGCGCGGGTGCGAGGCTCGAGGCGCTCACGAAGTGCGCCGGGCCGTCGTCGAAGATCGCGTGGTAACGGTTGTCGCCGGCGACCACCATCGACTCGCCGTCGCGCATCGCGAGCAGGCCGAAGCCGGAGCGGTAGTACCAACACCGCGGGCGCTGCAGCAGGTCGCCGCCGACCGTGCCCATGTTGCGGATCTGGGGAGCGCGCACGCCATCGATGGCCTGCGCGAGCGCCGGGTACTCGGCGACCACGCGCGGATGCGCGCGCAGCTCGGCCAGCGTCGCCGTGGCGCCGATCACGAGACCCTGCGGCGCCTCCTCGATGCGGCGCAGCTCGGGGATCGCGAGCAGGCTCACCAGCCGCCGCGGCCGCTCGACGCCGTCCTTCAGCAGCGACAGCAGGTCGGTGCCGCCCGCGAGCACCGCGGCGTCGCCGACGGTGAGCAGCTCCACCGCCTCGTCGACAGTCCTCGGACGGGCGTAGGCGAAGGCGTCCATCAGGAGGCCTTCCCGCTCGAAGCTGCCAGCGCATCCAACACCCGTCGCGGCGTGATCGGCAGGTAGGGCACGCGGACGCCGATGGCGTTCGCGACGGCGTTGCTGATCGCTGCCCCCGGCGAGATCACCGGCGGCTCGCCGATGCCGATGACGCCGCGCGCCTGGTGGCGCGGCGTGTCCATGAGATGCACCTGCAGCTCGCCGACGTCGGCGATGGACGCCAGCTTGTAGAGCTCCATGTTCGCGTTGAGCGGGCGGCCGGTGACCGGGTCGGCGACGAGCTCCTCGTAGAGCGCGTAGCCGATGCCCATGATCATGCCGCCGAACACCTGGCTCTCGGCGAGCTTGTGGTTGATCACGAGCCCGCAGTCCTGTACCGCGACCAGCCGGTTGATCTTCACCACGCCGGTCTCGAGGTCGACCGAAACGTCGGCCATCTGCACGCCGCCGACGCCGCTGTTGGTGAGATCGGCGGGTGGTCCCGGATTACGTCCGTTCGCCGTGATCGGCACGACGCCGATCTTCGCTGCCGCCTCGCGCCACGACAGCGAGCGCGAGGCTTGGCCCACGACGCGCACGCGACCGCCCACCGCCTCGAGCTGGTCGGCGGTCACGCCGAGCTCCGGCGCGACCTTGGCGAGGACCTCGCGCAGCGCGTCCTGCGCGCCGCGACGCGTCGCCGCCGACACGCCGCCGACCGTGGTGCTGCCGCCGGAGGGCCCAGACTGGGGATAGCGACTGTCGCCGACCGAGACCTTGACCTGGTGCGGCTCGAGCCCGAACGTTTCGGCGAGCACCATCGCGATCACCGTGCGGGTGCCGGTGCCGAGGTCCTGGGTGCCGATCTTCGCCTCGATGGAGCCGTCGGGCTGCACCGTGACCTCGCACGCGCTGCGGTGCCCACGCCCGCCCCAGGTGTGGATCGAAAGGCCCAGCCCGCGCTGCACGGGCCCGGGCTGGCGCTCCCCGCGCGGCCGCCAACGCTCCTTCCACCGCATGAGCTCGGCGGCGATCTCGAGCTCCTCGGCGTACGTCTCGCGCAGGCTCTCGGGGGCGAGGTCGAGGTTCTTGCGGAACAGCTCGAGCGGGTCCATGCCGAGCCGCGCGGCGAGGTCGTCGAGCGCGCTCATGGTCACGAACGCCGCCTGCGGGTGGTTGGGCGCTCGCCAGGCGCGTGCGCCGACCATGTGCGTCGGCACCGAGACGTGCTTCTTGCGCTGGTGCGGGATCCCGGTGAACACGTACGGGATGGGGATCGCGCTGGTGCCCGGGACTCCGCCCGAGCCCCACGACTCCGACTCCCAAGCCACCAGCTTGCCGTCGCTGGTAGCGCCGACCCGGACCTTGGCGAACGACGACGGCCGGCTGCCGGCGACCGCCACCTCCTGGTCGCGCTCGAGGAAGAGCTTCACCGGTCGCCCGGCGTCCTTCGCCAGCCGCGCGCCCTCGACACCCCAGCGCTCCGGGCCGAACTTGCTGCCGAAGCCGCCGCCCATGTACTCGCACAGCGCGCGCACGCTCGAGGCGGGCACGCCGAGCGGCTCGGCGAGCTGGAACGGGATGGTCGAGACCGCCTGGGTCGATATATGCACGGTGAGCTCGGACCCCTCCCAGACCGCGACCTGGCCGTGGGGCTCGAGACACATGTGCGCGATCTGCGGCATGCCGAGCCGCGTCTCGATCGCGACCTCGGCCTGCGCGAACCCGGCGTCGGGGTCGCCCACGGTCTCCTCCGCGCCAGGCTTGGCATCCGGCGCGGCAGCGAGGTCCTCCTCGGTGACGAAGTGCGGCAACACCTGGTACTCGACCACGATTGCGCGCGCCGCGTCGCGCGCGATCTCGTCGGTGTCGGCCGCGACCACTGCGATCTCGTCGAGCGCCCACTGCACCTCGCTGCCGGCGTCCTGGATCACGCGCACGGCGCGCACTCCGGGCATGCGGCGCGCCGGCTCGACGTCGATCCGCTCGATGCGGGCGTGCGCGTGCGGGCAGGTGAGAACGCGCGCATGCAACATGCCCGGCAGATTCTCGTCCGACGAGTACTTCGCCGCGCCGCTCGCCTTCACCGCGCCGTCGAGGCGGTGGTAAGACTTGCGCAGGACCCCTTGGCTATCGGGCTCGGGCCAGGAGTAGTCGGCCATCGCTCGCTAGCCCCGACCCGGGTCGTGGACGACGCGGCGGATCCCGGCGTAGGTGCCACAGCGACAGAGGTTGCCGCCCAGCGCCTGCACCACCTGATCGTGCGTGGGCGAAGGGTGCTCGGCGAGCAGCGCAGTCGCGGCGACCACGAAGCCCGGTGTGCAGAAGCCGCACTGCTGGGCATCATGGGCCACGAACGCCGCCTGCACCGGGTGCAAGCCGTCGGGGTTGCCGAGACCCTCGACCGTGGTGATCTCGCGGCCCTCGGCCTCGATCGCGAGCCGGGTGCAGGCGTAGATGGGTCTGCCGTCCTCGAGCACAGTGCAGGCGCCGCAGGTGGCGCGGTCGCAGACCTTCTTGGGGCCGGTGACGTCGAGCCGGTCGCGCAGCGCGTCCAGCAGGGTCACGCGCGGCTCGACCCGGAGCTGCCGCGCCGCGCCGTTGACCCGCAGCTCGATCCCCACCTCGCCCGGGCCAACGAAGCTCGCGCCGGTCTCGCCGGCTTGCGCGGCGCCCCTCACCGGCTCGGTGCCCAGCAGCGCTCCGGTCGCGAGCGCACCCGCCGCGCCGCCGCGCAGGAACGATCGACGCGAGAGGCCGCTGGACGCGTCCGCGCGATCGCCGGACCGGGATTCGTGCTCGTCGCTCATCGGAGCTCCTGCTGCACGGTGAAGCTCCATCTTACCAGCGAGGCCACCGCCCCTCCCCCCTCAGATCCTCTTCGTCACCTCGACGAACTGATACACCTTGTCGAGATCGACCATGCCGAGCAGTTTCTCGTCCTCGATCACCAGCATCGTCTCCTGCTGGCTCGACAGGAGTCGGCGGAGCACGTCTTCGAGCGGGGTCGCGGGCGCCACGCCGTCGACGCCGCGCCGCATCGCCTGCAGCACGGCGGCTTCGCGGCCGAGCGAAGAGAGCCCGCCGAGCAGAGCCGCGCGGTCGAGCATGCCGGCGACCCTGCCCCAGGCGTCGATGACCGGGAAGTTGCGCTGGTGGGTCGCCAGATAGAGCCGCGCGGCCCACTCGAGGGAGTCCTGGGGCTGGAGCGTCTCGAAGCGGGTCATCATCGCCTCGCCGGCGGTGCGGCCGAGCACCATGCTGCGCGTGCGGTTCATCGCCGCCTCTTGGCCGGCGCCGACGAACACGAACAGCGCTATGAGCAGCAGGATCAGGTTGCTGCCGGGCCCGAAGAACGCCAGCAGCGCCAGCAGCACCGCCATGCCCTGCCCGATCGCCGCGGCGATGCGGGTGGCGCGCTCTTCGGGGAAGACGAAGGTCAGCGACGCGCGCAGGATGCGCCCGCCGTCCATCGGAAAGGCCGGCAGCAGGTTGAACAGGAAGAGCAGGAGGTTGGCGAACAAAAGGCGCGACAGCAGCGAGTGCCCGAAGGTCGCTGCCGTCATGTCGAAGGGCATCCGCAGCGCCGCCATCGCCGCCACGCAGATGCCTGCGAGGACGAGGTTGACGAACGGTCCGGCGGCGGCGATAGCGAGCTCCGCGAAGCCGCTGGGAATGCGCGTGAGCCGCGCCATGCCCCCGATCGGATAGAGCACGATCTCCTGGGTTTCGACGCCGAATCGACGCGCCATCAGCGCGTGTCCCAGCTCGTGCAAGACCACACAAACGAACACCAGCGCGAGCTGCACCAACGCCAGAGCCGCCGACTCGCCGACCCCAGCGGCGTAGACCGCGAACCACACCACCAGGAACAGGAAGGTGAAGTGGACCCGGATCGGGATCCCGAAGAGCTGGAGGAGCTGCAGCGATCCGCCGCGACCCGCGGTCAACGCCGATCCCCCACGGCGTCGGCCGGCGCGCCGCTCGCAGCGGCGCGCTCGTCGAGCACCGCGGGCTCCACCGCCGCACGCATGCGCTCGAGCGCCTCGGCGATCGTCGCGCGCGAGGCGGCGAACGACAACCGCAGGTGCCGGTCGTCGCCGAAGGCGGAGCCTGGCACCACCACGACCCCTGCGCTCTCGAGCAGGTACTCCGCGAAGGCGACGGAGCCCTCGAGACCCGGCCGGAAGCTCCCCGAGCAGTCCGGGAAAGCGTAGAACGTGCCGGCCGGCGCCACCAAACCGAAGCCCGGCAGCCCGCCGAGGCCGCTCGATAGCAGGTCGCGGCGCGCCTGGTACTCGAGCAGCCGTTCCTGAACCTCGGCCTCACCATGCTCGAGCGCGGCGAGCGCACCGTGCATCGCGAAGGTGGTGACGTTGGAGGTCACGTGACTCTGCACCGTGCGGACCGCGGCAAGGATCGCCTTGGGTGCGAACACGTAGCCGATGCGCCATCCCGTCATGGCAAAGGTCTTCGAGAACGAGCCGACCAGGACCACCGTCTGCGGGTAGTCGCAAGCCAGCGCGGCGATCGACGCATGCGTCCGGCCGTCCCACACGAACCGGTCGTAGGTCTCGTCGGAAACGACGGCCACGCCGCGCCGAGAGCACTCCTCCACCACCCGCTCGAGCTCCTTGGCCGCGATCAAGCCTCCGGTCGGGTTGCACGGCGAGTTGATGACCACCGCGCGGGTGCGCGGCGAGAGCGCAGCCAGGATCGGCTCGGCCCGGATCGCGAACCCGTCCGCCGCCGCGGTCGGCACGAAGACCGGCTCGGCTCCGGCGAGCCGCGCCTGGTCGGGAATGCTGACCCAGCAGGGTGACGGGACCACCACCTCGTCGCCGGGCTGCACCAGCGCGAGCGCGACCTCGAACAGCGCCGCCTTGGCGCCGACCGTGATCAGCCCGTCCACGGGACCCCAAGGTGCGCCGAGCGCCCGGAAGCGGTCGGCGAGCGCGCCGCGCAATGCCGGCAAGCCGCCGACCTCGGTGTACTTGGTGTGCCCGTCGCGCAGCGCGCGCGCGACCGCCTCGACCGCGACCTGGGGTGATGGGAAGTCGGGCTCGCCGGCGCCGAGGTCGACCAGGTCCGCGCCTGAGGCGCGAAGCTCCGCGACGCGGCGCGACAGCCGGAGTGTCGCGGACTCCTCGACCCGGGTCATGCGATCTGCCAAGCGCATCGGCCGAGATCGTATCCGGATCAGTCAAGCGGCCTAGCAGCCCGTGGTGAAACCCGCGTGAGGCTGCGCGCGGGGATCTGCGGTCGCTGGCAAGGCGTGGCCGACGAACGCGATGCGGTGCCATCGTGCAGGAGGCCCAACGCAGCCAGCGGCCGCAAACCCCCGCGCCCAAA
>DATLFI010000193.1:0-9530 GCA_035524895.1 Thermoanaerobaculia bacterium
TGCCTCCCGTGGCGAGCACCACGGCCCCGGCGCGGAACAGCCGAAAGCTACCGCGCTCCCGCTCGTAGCCGAAACCGCCCGCGATCCGGCCCCCGTCCATCAGCAGCCGCGTCAGCGTCGTCTCCATGAAGAAGTCGATGCCGCGGTGGACGCCATGGTCCTGCAGCGTGCGGATCATCTCGAGGCCGGTTCGGTCCCCGACGTGCGCCAGCCGCGGATAGCGGTGGCCCCCGAAGTTGCGTTGCAGGATGCGACCGTCCGCAGTGCGGTCGAACAGGGCGCCCCAGGCCTCGAGCTCCTGGACCCGCTCGGGCGCCTCCTTGGCGTGGATCTCGGCCATGCGCGGATGGTTGAGGTACTGGCCGCCGCGCAGCGTGTCGGTGACGTGGACACGCCAGTCGTCGCGTTCGTCGACGTTGCCGATCGCCGCCGCCACACCGCCCTCGGCCATCACCGTGTGCGCCTTGCCGAGCAGCGACTTGCTGACTACGGCCACCTTCGCGCCGGCGGCCGACGCCTCGATCGCGGCGCGCAGCCCCGCACCGCCAGCGCCGACGATCAGCACGTCGTGCTCGAAGGTCTGGTGCTCCATCAGAGGAGCCTCCAGTCGGTCCACACCCCCATCGACACCAGCCGCACGTAGACGTCGGCGAAGCCCACCCACACCAGCGAGCACCACGCCCAGATCATGTGCCTGCGGTTGAGCGCGCTGACGCAGCGGTAGCAGCCGTGGAGACCGGGGCTCTTCGAGATCTCGTTCTTGCTGCCGCCGACCAGGTGCCGGAGCGAGTGGCACCCCAAGGTGTAGCCGCCGAGCAGCACCGTGTTGAGCGCCAGCACCAGCGTGCCGACCCCGACCCCGAGCTCCTGCCCGCCTCCGGGCGTCTCCCACCACAGCGCCTTCCACACGTCGATCGACAGGAAGACCAGGAACGCCAGCGCCAGGTAGAGGAAGTACCGGTGCACGTTCTGCATGATCAGCGGCAGCTTCTCCTCGCCGCGGTAGCTCTTGCGCGGCTCTCCCACCGCGCACGCCGGCGGATCACCCCAGAACGCCTTGTAGTAGGCGCCGCGGTAGTAATAGCAGGTGAGGCGAAAGCCGGCCGGCGCCCACAAGATCAGGAACGCCGGCGAGAACGGCAGGAACGAGGGCCACCAGGCAGGCTTCGGCCCGAACCACGCGTGGTGCGAGTCGCCGAACACCTCCGGCGAGTACATCGGCGAGAGGTACGGACCCCAGGAGTAGTGATCGCCCTGGAACGCTGCCCACGTCGAGTAGACGATGAAGGCGGAAAGCCCCACGAACACCGCGGTCGGCTGGGTCCACCAGGCGTCGCGGCGCTGCGTCTCACCAAAAGAGCGCCGCTTCAGCACGGCGTCGACGGCCATTCTGGAGTCTCCCTACGGGGTTGCGGTCAGAGGCGGCGGACCGGGCGCATTCCAGCGCATGGGTCGGAGCGTGTCAAGGAAACGGGCGAGCCTCTGATTCCCTCAGGACCGCCCGTCGACCTCCTGCCCGCCCGCCGCTTTGGCCCGGTGACCCCGCCCAGCCAGCGCGACGCCCGCGAGCACCAGCGCGCCGCCCGCGATCGAGCGCGCGGTCACAGGCTCGTCGAACAGGGTCCAACCGATGACCACCGCGACCACCGGGATCATGTAGGCGATGAGTGACAGCCGCGTCGCCGGCATGTGACGCAGCAGCCAGAAGTAGACCGTGAAGGTGACCGCAGAACCGGCGATCGCGAGGTAGAGCAGAGCGCCGATCGAGACCGCGTCGAACACCAGCCGCTGGTCGCGCTCCAGTGCCAGCGCTGCGGCGCCCATCACGCCGGCGGCGACGCCCATGGCGATCGCGTTGAGCGAGATCGGATGGATCCCCTCGCCGTAGCGCTTGACCATCACGTTGCCGAGCGCGGACGAGAACGGCGCGACCAGCATCACCGCCGACGCCTCGAGCACGCGCGGGCCGCCGAGCAGCGCGAAGTCCTGCGAGAAGATCACCGCCACACCGGCGAAGCCCGCGAGCATGCCCAGCGTCGCCGGCCCGGCCAGGCGCTCGCCGGGCAGCATGAAGTGTGCGAGCCCCGCGAGAAACAGCGGGAAGGTCGCGAACAGCAGCGACGCGAGGCCCGACGGCACCCACTGCTGCGCCCAATAGGTCACGCCGTACGAGATGCAGAACGCGCACAGCCCGTGCACCAGCCACAAGCGTCGCTCGATCCTGCTGCCGCGCAGCGGAACGCCGATCGCCCGCGCGAGCAGCACCAGGAGCAGCGACGCGAGCGCGAACCGCATCGCGACACCCGACAGCGGCGGGATCCCTCGCAGCCCGACGTGGATCACGCTCCAGGTGGTGCCCCAGATCAGGCACAGCCCAGCGATCGCGACCGCGGCGACGGCGCGGCCGGGCGGTTGGTCGAGGATCTGGCGTAGCGGCGGCAAGGCGAGGCGCTCGGTGAGGCGCGGATTGTAGTGGGCGGTCCCACGGCGCGTAGCATCTGGACCCTTGGACGCCCCGCCCTCCTCCGAGCTCGAGCAGGTCGACTCGCGCCGGCTCACCGGCCCCAACCTGCTGTGGTCTCGGCCGGGAGCGGTGCTCGACGTGCGTTTGTTCCCGGAAGGTCAACCGCTGACTCCCGGCTCGGCACGCCGGATCGAGCCGGCAGTAGCGGCCTGGCGCGTCGAGGCGCGGCGCATCCTCGACGCGGTGGGCTGGCACAACGAAGAGCTGGCCTGGCGCCAGTTCCCCGACGGCGCCAGCCTGGCGCTGAGCGCGCCGGTCGATGTGCTGTACGCCGCCACCGAGGTCAACGAGTGGGCGTGGCGTGCGGCGCTGCGCCGCCAGAACGCTGACGCGCCGAGCCTCGGCGAAGTCGGCGCCGCGGCGGCGGAGCTGCGCCGCACCATCGATGCCGAGCGCAAGCCCGCTCTGCTCCGGCTGCGCGCGGCAACGCTGCGCCGCGATCTGCGCTTCACCAGCGACGACGACCTGGTCTCGGTAGGAAGTGGCGCCGGCTCGCGCACGTTCCCGACCAGCGACCTGCCCGAGCCCGGCGACGTGCCCTGGCACGAGGTCCACGACGTGCCGGTGGCGCTGGTCACCGGCACCAACGGCAAGACCACCACGGTGCGGCTGCTCGCCGCGATCGCGCGCGCGGCGGGGCTCGCCGCTGGCTTTTCCTCGACCGAGGGCGTCCAGATTGGCGAGGAGCTGGTCGAGCGCGGCGACTACTCGGGCCCCGGAGGCGCGCGCAAGGTCCTGCGCGACCGGCGCGTCGAGCTGGCGGTGCTCGAGACCGCGCGCGGGGGCATGCTGCGCCGCGGGCTGGTCACCGACCGCGCCGAGGTCGGCGTGGTGACCAACGTCGCCGCCGACCACCTCGGCGAGCTCGGCATCGCCGACGTGACCGCGCTCGCCGAGGTGAAGCTGATGCTCCGCCGCGTGGCGCGGGTCCTCGTGCTCGGTGCCGACGACGACGCGCTGGTGGCCGCCGCCGGGAGGCTCGTGCCGCCCGAGGTGCCGGTGGTCTGGTTCGGGCTCGAGCCCGACCGCGGCGTGGTCCACGGCGCGCGCTGCCGCGGCGACGCAGCGCTGCTGCTCGAAGGCAACGAGTTGGTGCGCTACCGCGGACCGGCCCTGGACTCCGACGGCCGCCGCGTGCCGTGGGGACGAGTGGTGCTGGCTCGCTCGGAGGAGCTGCCGCTCGCGCTCGGCGGCGCTGCGCGTCACAACTTCGCCAACGCGCTCGCCGCGGCAGCCGCCGCGGCGCAGCTCGGACTCGACGACACTGCGATCCACGCAGCGCTTGCGAGCTTCGGCAGCGACCCGCGACACAATCCCGGTCGCCTCGATCGCCACGACGTCGGCGGCGTCACGGTCCTGGTCGACTTCGCGCACAACCCTCACGGCCTCGACGCGCTGTTAGCCACCGCCCGCGCCCTCTCGCCGCGCCGCCTGCTGTTGGTGCTCGGCCAGGCCGGCGACCGTGACGACGAAGCGATCCGCGACCTCGCGCGCACCGCCTCGCGCTACACGCCCGACCGCTTCGTGCTCAAGGCCCTGCGCGACTACCAGCGCGGGCGCGCCGACGGCGAGGTCGAGTCCATCCTCGAGCAGGAGCTGCTCCGGCTAGGCGCTCCACCGGATTCGATCGTCCGCGTCGCAGGCGAGGTCGAGGCGCTGCGCAGCGCGCTAGCGTGGGCCGAGCCCGGGGACGTCGTGCTCCAGCTCGTGCACTCGCATCGCGAGCAGGTGTTGGAGCAGTTGCGGCTATGGCAATCTTGACGCCAACAGGATGCAGGGTATCGTCTCGACATGCACCTGAGGATCAGCACGCTGGTCGATCCCGCGCGATCTTCATCTACCACTTCACCGGCGCTTCCGAGGCTGTGGATGTCGTCGCCGTCGAGAGTGGAACGCTCCTGCGCTCCGCCGACGTGCGTTCGCGCCATGGTCTGCTCGTCCACGATTCCCTGGTCGTGACCTCGGCGCTCGACCACGGCGCGGTAGCGTTGGCCTCGAGCGACCGTGACTTCGCCACGCTCGAGGAGCTGCAGTGGTTCTCACCGAGGGATCTCGGATGATGCGGAGCCCGCCATCCACTCTGCAGGAACCGGCCATCGCCACCCCTCGGCCCGATGGCGCGGCGCCACCGCTGCTCGAGGTGACCGGGCTGTCGCTCCGCTTCGGCGGTGTGCAGGCACTCGACGACGTCTCGTTGACGGTCGGCCGGGGCAACATCTTCGCCATCATCGGGCCGAACGGCGCCGGCAA
Organism: Thermoanaerobaculia bacterium; assembly: GCA_035524895.1. Classification (GTDB taxonomy): domain Bacteria; phylum Acidobacteriota; class Thermoanaerobaculia; order Multivoradales; family Multivoraceae; genus DATLFI01. The sequence continues at coordinate 4,775 of DATLFI010000193.1, forward strand.
GACCAGCCTGCTCAATTCGCTGAGCGGCCTCTACCGCCCCCAGTCGGGAAGCATCCGCTACCACGCCCACGACGGGAACGACCCCGTCGACCTGCTGCGGCTGCGCCCGCACCGCATAGCGCGCCTCGGCATCGCTCGCTCGTTCCAGAACATCGAGCTCTTCCGCCACATGACGGTGCTCGACAATCTCATGCTCGGGCGCCACGTCCACATGCGCGGCGGCGTGCTCTCTTGTGCGTTCTACTGGGGAGCGCAGCAGCGCGAGGAGATCGCGCACCGGCGCGCGGTGGAGGGGGTGATCGACTTCCTCGAGATCGAGGCGCTGCGCCACCGCCCCGTGGGCACGCTCGCCTACGGCCTCCAGAAACGTGTCGAGCTGGCGCGCGCGCTCGCGCTCGAACCGCGCCTGCTGTTGCTCGACGAGCCGATGGCCGGCATGAACGCCGAGGAGAAGGAGGACATGGCGCGCTTCGTCCTCGACATCCACGAGGAGCGCGGCGTCACCGTGGTCCTGATCGAGCACGACATGGGCGTGGTGATGGACCTCTCGAACCGCATCGCGGTGCTCGACTTCGGCCGCGTCATCGCGGAGGGACCTCCCGAGGAGGTGGCGCGCGACCCCGACGTCATCGCCGCGTATCTGGGCCAGCCTCACGGGTGAGCGATGGCGAGCCACGCAGAAGGGCAAGAGCCCGTCACCCTGCCCCAGCTCCTGCTGCGCAACGCCGAGCAGCGACCGCTCGCTGTCGCGTTGCGCGAGAAGGAGTACGGCATCTGGCAGCCGATCACCTGGCGGCAGTACGGCGAACGTGTGCAGGCGTTCGCTCTCGGGCTGCGCCGCATGGGCCTGCGCGCCGGCGACAAGGTCGCGATCCTCGGTGACAACAGGCCGGAGTGGCTGATCGCGGAGCTCGCCGCGCAGTCGATCGGAGCCGTGTCGATGGGCGTCTACCAGGACTCGGTGGCCGAAGAGGTGCGCTACCTCGTCGACTGGGCCGACGCGCGCGTGCTGGTGGTCGAGGACCAGGAGCAGGTCGACAAAGTGCTCGAGATCCGCGCAGGACTGCCCAAGGTGGAGCGGGTCGTGTACTACGAGCCGCGCGGCCTGCGCAGCTATCGGCACGAGCTCCTGATGCCGTTCGAGGCAGTCGAGGAGCTGGGCCGCGAGGGCGACGCCGCCGGCAACACGCGCGAGCACGCCGAGGCGGTCGCCGCCACGCGGCTCGACGACGTCGCCATCTTCTCCACCACGTCGGGCACGACCGGCAAGCCAAAGCTCGCGATGCTCACCCACCGCAACCTGGTGACGATGGGGCACAGCCTGCAGCAAGTCGACCCGATGGAGCCGGAAGACGATCTGCTTTCCATGCTGCCGCTGGCCTGGATCGGCGAGCAGATGACCGCGGTGTCGTGCGCGCTCCTGGTCGGCTTCGCGGTCAACTTCCCGGAGCGGCCCGAGACGGTGCAGGACAACCTGCGCGAGATCGGTCCACAGGTGATGTTCTCGCCGCCACGCATCTGGGAGAACCTGGTGTCCCAGGTACAGGTCCGGATCGAGGACTCGACGTGGCTCAAGCGGCGGGTGTTCGAGTGGTCGCTGCGCGCCGGCTTCGAGCTCGCGGACGCGAGGCGCCACAGCAGGGGACCCTCGCGGTCGCTCCGCGCCAGGCAGCGCCTCGCCGAGTGGCTGTGCTTCCTCTGGCTGCGAGACCAGCTCGGCCTGCGGCGTCTCCGCTGCGCCTACACCGGCGGCGCTGCTCTGGGCCCCGACGTGTTCCGCTTCTTCCACGCGCTCGGCGTGAACCTCAAGCAGATCTATGGCCAGACCGAGGTGTCGGGCATCTCGGTGGTGCAACGCGACGGCGACGTGCAGTACCACACCGTCGGCGTGCCGCTGCCCGGCACCGACCTCCGCATCGCCGACGACGGCGAGATCCTCGCCCGAAGCCCGGCCGTGTTCGTGGGCTACTACCGCAACGAGGAGGCCACCGCCGAGGCCCTGCACGACGGCTGGCTCCACTCCGGCGACGCGGGCTACCTGGAGGAGGACGGCCACCTGGTGGTCGTCGACCGCAAGCAGGACGTGATGACGCTGCACGACGGCACCCGCTTCTCGCCGCAGTTCCTCGAGAACAAGCTCAAGTTCAGCCAGCACGTGCGGGAGGCGGTGGTGTTTGGCGGCGGCGCGTATCCGTTCGTGAGCGCGCTCGTGACCATCGACTTCGGAAACGTCGGTAAGTGGGCGGAGAAACGTCAGATCGCCTACACCACGTTCACCGACCTCTCGCAACAGCGCTCGGTCTGCGAGCTGATCGGCGCCCACGTCGAGCGCATCAACCAGGACCTGCCCGCGGCGGCGCGTATCCAGCGCTTCCTGCTGCTCCACAAAGAGCTCGACGCCGACGACGCCGAGCTCACCCGCACCCGCAAGGTCAGGCGCCAGGCGATCGCCGGGCGCTACCGCGAGCTGGTCGAAGGGCTCTACGATCCGCAACGCGACAGCGTGGCGATCGAGAACGAGATCACCTACCAGGACGGCACCAAGGCGGTGCTGCGGACCGACGTGAGAATCGTTGTTGTGAGCGGACCCCGGCGGAACGACGCATGACAAAGGCCGTCGCGCAGCGGGGAGGACTCGGAGGAGATGAAGCGTTGGAGCGTTGGGCGTTGGAGCGTTGGAGCGTTGGCGCGGACAGGGAGCAGCTCGAAGTGCTCGAGGATTAGCTCGTGGACGCTTTTCTTCAGCTCACCGTCTCTGGGCTCGCCAACGGCATGGTCTACGCGCTGATCGCCGTGGGCTTCGTCGTCATCTACAAGGCGAGCGACGTCATCAACTTCGCACAGGGCGACCTGCTGCTCTTGGGCGCCTACCTCACCTTCACGTTCGTCGCGCTCGCCGACCTGCCGTGGACCGTGGGGGTCGTTGTCGCGGTGGTGGTCGCTGCAGCGGTCGGCTTGGTGATCGAGCGCCTGGTGCTGCGGCCGCTGATCGGCGAGCCGGTGATCTCGATGATCATGGCCACCATCGGCCTGTCGAGCATCCTGCGCGCTCTGGTCTCGGCGATCTGGGGCCCCCGGCCGCGCCGCTTCGAGCCGTTCCTACCCTCGGGTGAGCTGCGCGTCGGCGGCGCCGTCCTCGGGCTGGATCGGCTCTCGGTGATCGGCATCGCTGCCGTGCTACTGCTCCTGCTGGCGCTCTTCTTTCGCTACACCCGCGAAGGCATCGCGATGCGCGCCATCGCCGACGACCAGCAGGCGGCGCTCTCGATGGGCATCTCGATCCGCCGCGTGCTCGCGGTGGCCTGGGTCTTCGCCGCCGCCACGGCGGCGATCGGCGGCGCCATGCTCGCGAGCCTCGTCGGCGTCGGCCCCGATATCGGCCACGTCGGCCTGAGGGTGTTTCCGGTGGTCATCCTCGGCGGCCTCGACTCGATCGGAGGCGCCGTGGTCGGCGGCGCCATCATCGGCCTGCTCGAGGCCTACACCGCCGGCTACGTCGGCCACGGGCTCAACCTGATCGTGCCGTTTCTGGTGCTGATCGTGGTGCTGATGGTGAAGCCGTACGGGTTGTTCGGGAAGCCGGTGATCGAACGGGTCTGAGGGGCGCAGCCAGCTCCCGGCCTCATTACCTCGCTGCACCATGCGCTCCGGTACCTACTTCACCTCGTACCGCGCCGATCTGGCGCTGCGGCGCATGCCTCTCGAGAAGCTGCGGCTGTGGCTGTTCGCGGCCGTCGTCGTGGCGTTCCCGTTTTTCGCCTCGCCTTACTGGCTCAACCTGGCGAACCAGATCACCATCGCGACGATCGGCGCGATCGGGCTCAACATCCTGGTCGGCTACACCGGGCAGATCTCGTTGGGCCAGGGTGCGTTCCTGGCAGTGGGCGCCTACAGCGCCGGGATCCTCACGGCCCGACTGGGAGTGCCGTTCTGGCTCGCGATACCGATCGCGGCGCTTCTGACCGCCGCGGTCGGGCTGCTCTTCGGCCTGCCCTCGCTGCGACTCAAGGGTCTATACCTCGCGATCGCGACGATCGCGGCGCAGCAGATCGTGGAGTGGGTGATCACCCACTGGACCGCGCTCACCGGCGGCACCGAGGCTCTGGTGGTCCCCTCGCCGGTGCTCTTCGGCGTGCGGCTCGACCGGGACTTCAACTTCTATTGGGTCGGCGCCGCGAGCGCGGCGCTCACCGCTCTCGTAGCGGCCAACCTCTTCCGCTCGCGCGTCGGCCGCGCCTTCGTCGCCGTGCGCGACCAGGACATCGCCGCCTCGGCGCTCGGTGTCGACGTCTTCCGCACCAAGTTGCTCGCCTTCGCCGTGTCTTCCTTCTTCGTCGGCTTCGCCGGGGCGCTGCTCGCGAACTACCGAACCATCGTGACCTGGGAGCGGTTCACCATCGAGACCAGCATCCTCTACCTGGCGATGATCATCATCGGCGGTCTCGGCACCATCAACGGTTCGTTCTTCGGCGCCGCACTCCTGGTCCTGCTCCCGGCGCTCATCACCAACGTCGGCCGCAGCCTCCAGGGCGTGGCACCGCAGGTCGCGCAGCTCCTGCCCTATGCGCAGCAGGCAGTGTTCGGTCTAGTGATCATCTTGTTCCTGGTGCTGGAGCCACAGGGCCTCGCCAAGCTCTGGCGCAACGTCAAGGACTACTTCCGGCTCTGGCCCTTCGCCTATTGACCATGCGCGAAGCGCACCTTGTTGCCCTCTCCCGGCAGGGAGAGGGCAGCGCGAGCGAAGCGCGCGCGGGTG
>DATLFI010000194.1:0-3441 GCA_035524895.1 Thermoanaerobaculia bacterium
GCGCTCGGCGAGTTGCCGCAGCAGAACCCGCACCGGGTTGAGCTGGTGGTCGCGCGGCAGGAGGCGCTCCCGGGCCGGGCGGGCAGGCACGTCGTCGAGCTCGAGCTCACGCTCCCGATCGGCGCGATCGGTGTGCGGGCCGTGGGCGAGGCATACCGCACCGAGGCCCGGGTGGCGGTGGCGGTGGTCGACGGCTCCGGCCTGCTGCTCGAGAGCCAGCACCTGCAGCTACCACTGGAGATACCCGCCAGCGACCTCGAACTGGCGCGCGCGCAATACTACCAGGCGCTGATACGACTCGAGCTGCCCGCAGGCGAGCACCGTCTCAGCCTGGGTCTGTGGGACGAGGTGAGCGGCTCCTCGTCCTACCTCGGAATGTCGCTAGTGGTAGAGGCAGGGCAATAACGCCCGGCCCACGAGCGCGCGCTCAGCGATGCGGCGGGAACATCACCCGCCGCAACCCCTTGCGGGCGAAGGGGCGCCACTCGTCCTCGCACTGCGCCAAACGGTCGGCGATGACATAGACCGCCCACGGGTTGTGACCGAGCCCGCAGTGGCTGCCCGGGACGCGCACGTTGTCTGTGTGGGATGCCTCCGGCTCCAGGCACGCGCGCCAGGAGGCGACGCCGTCGGACCGCGAGTAGACCGCGGTAGAGGGCACCGGTGGGTGCTCGCGCATGCGGCGTAGTAGCTCGGGATCTATGTCCTCGACGCGCTGCCCGCTCACGCGCTCGTAGAGACGCCAGACGTTCGTGGCGCGAGGCGAGGCCGCGAACGGCGAACCGAGAGTGACCACCTGCCGCACCATCTCCGGATGCAGGCGCGCGAGCTCGCGCGCGAAGATGCCGCCGAGGCTCCAGCCAACCATGCTGACCTTCCTGCCGGATCGCCAGTGGAGGTTCTGCAGTCGGCGCGCCATGCGCAGCTCGAGCTGCGTCGAGAAGCCGAGGTTGCGGCCGAGCGTCCAACCGCGCGCGTCGTAGCCCTGGCGGCGCAGGTACCAACGCAGCAGTGAGGTCGACAAGTCACTGGCGGTGAAGCCAGGCAACACCATGACTGTGTGGCCGTCCCCGCGGGGCGCGGCCAGCAGGGCAGGCAGCGCCTGGTAGAAGAGGCCGAGCTCGTAGAAGGCGCGTCCCTCGCCCAGCAGCAACGGCCACGAAGGAGGCGTCACCGGCTCGGTATCGTCGAGCTCCTCGGGGCTGGCTGCAACGTGCGATGAGGCGTTCAGCATGGACCGACCCACTCTACTGTGTCCTCCTCTTAAGGAGCGGACGCCCTACTCGGTGCCCTGGGCACCGGAGCTACGCTTTCGCCCCGTCGCCTGCGAGAACAAGTTGCGGAGGTCTTCCACTCCCTGTGTCGCCAATGGCATCCAGGTCCGAAACATCGCCTCGGGATCCATGAGACGCACGTTCTTGAGCATGCGCTCCTGGAGCTCCTTCATCACCGCTTCCTGCAGCGGGGCCACATCAGGCAGGCCGAAGAATGCGCGTGCTTCTGCCGGCGTGCATTCGATGTCGAGATGGATCTTCACGGGGACCTCCTGGCGTCGGTGGCTGGGTCACGAGGCGCCGTTGAGCGCCGCACCGACTCCGTAGGCGTCGAGCATTCCCTGAAAGTCGGCGACGCGGTGGCTCATCACGAGCAGATCGTGGAGGTTCCCTTCGCGATCCTTCACCTCGTCGCGGAGCAGCGCTTCGGCGCGAAAGCCGAGCCCCTCGAAGACCGAGATCGCCCCGCCCTGATCGGGCGTCATGCGCGCAACGATCTTCTCGATGCCTTCCCCGAGAGCGAGCCGGAATGCCGCCTCCGTGAGCGCTCGACCCAGGCCGGCGCCGCGACAGGATGCGGACACCACGACCCGCAGCTCGGCGACATGCCGCGACCATCGCAGCGAGCTGCGGTGCAGCGTGACGTAGCCCAGCAGCTCGCCGCTCGCCAGTGCTAGCAGCGTCGTCACCTCGCCGCGCTCGATGTCGCGCAGCCACGCGTCGACGCCGAGCGGCTCGCTGATGTCGCGGCGCAGGAACAACAAGTCGTGCGGCGGCAGATCGCGCGCGAACCCCAGCATTGCCTCCCGGTCCGCCGGACCCATCGGCCGCACCTCGACGGCTCGACCACCGAGGTCCACGTCCATCGTCTTCTCGAGGCTCACGGTTCTCTCCTACCGGCCTTCCTGCTCCATCGCTCCATCGCTCCAAGCCTCCCCATACTTTCGCTCACTGGGCATGCGCCAAGCAGACCTCCTCCGCGTGACACCTCACACCGAACGATCCGCCAACCACGACTCGAGCTGCGGCCAGAGCCGTCGCACGGCGTTGGCGCCGGCCACCAGGCTCACGTGACCGCCGCGGATCTTGAGCTCGGTCTTGTCCTCGCTCGCCACTGCGGGGACCAGGGCGCGCGCCGCCTCGTACGGCACGATGTGGTCGTGCTCGGCCACCACGTGCAGCAACGGCACCCGCACGTTGGAGAGCAGCACCGGCCTGCCCGCGAGCACGAGCTCTCCTCGGACCAAGCGATTCTGCTGCTGCAACTCCTTGGTGGTCTGTCGAAAGCACTCACCCGGGAAAGGAATCTGGTCGGCGGCCCAACGGTCGAACCGGCGGTAGGCGCGGACGAACTCGTCGTTCCACATGTTGTCCCACAGTCGGACACGCCCGACGAGCTGCGATGTCGGTCGCAGAAGATTGAACGACGCGTAGAGCAGCTCGGGCGGGACGTTGCCGAGAGTGTCGACGATGCGGTCGACGTCGAAGTAGCGCGGATCGCACCACCTCTTGAACAGTCCCATCCCGTCGAAATCGATCGGCGTGGTGAAGCAAGCGAGGTTGCGCATGCCCGCACCAGGCTCGGACGGGTGCAGCGCGGCATACAACACCGCGAGCAGCCCGCCCATGCAGTAACCGGCCACCGAGACCTCGTCCTCCCCGCTGTGCTCGCGCACTCGCTCGATGCATTCAGGGATGCGATCGAGCACGTAGTCCTCGAGCCGGAGGTGCTTGTCCTCGGGTCGCGGCACGCCCCAGTCGATCATGTAGACGTCGAAGCCGCGGCCGAGCAGGAACTCGACCAGGCTCTGACCGGGGGCGAGATCGAGGATGTAGGGCTTGCTGATCAAGGACATGATCAGCAGCACCGGCACGCGATAGACCTCGTCGCACTGCGGGCGGTAGTGGTAGAGACGCAGCGTGCCGCGGCGAAAGACGATGTCCTTTGGAGTCGCGCCGACCTCGGGATCCGTCGTCGAGAGATACTCGAGACCCTTGACGCCGCGCATCAGCGTGCGCTGGACCTCGCGACGAACCGCTTGGGCAATCGACGGGCCGGTCTCGGCGGCAGGGGTCACGGTTGTCACGACTTCGACAGTGGCTCTCGACTTCGTCGGTGGCTCACGACTTCGTCGGTGGCTTCCGTGTGCGCTTCGGCTTCGGCCGC
>DATLFI010000195.1:0-10534 GCA_035524895.1 Thermoanaerobaculia bacterium
CTGTGCAGAACGGCCACGGCCGCCTCATCGTCGCGCCCTACTGCGTCAGGCCTTTGGCCGGCGCGCCGGTCTCGGCGCCGTTGCGTTGGTCGGAGGTGCGGGGCGGTCTGGAGCTGGGTGACTTCAACATCAAGTCGATGCCGGAACGCGTCAAGCGGCAGAAGAAGGACCCGCTTGTCGGGGTGCTCGGGGATCGGCCGGATCTGTTGGGGGCGTTGGCGAGGTTGGCGGAGTTGGCGTAGCGGATCTCGGATCGCCAGCCGACCGGCGGAACCCGACGCGTCGCGCTGCGATCCTCCGATCCCCCCGGGATTCAGGAGAACTGCGGTCTTCCTCGCGCTCGGCATCGCGCTCGTCGAGCGCGCCCCGGGGCGGTGTGGCCCCGCCCGCTCGCCGGCCGTCGACCGGGGCCCTGCCAACGAGCCTCTGCCCTCGCCCCCACTCGCGCGTCACGCGCTCTTCTGCGACCGCTCCCCCGGCCCCAACGACCGCCGGCGCCGGTCCGGCTCACGGCTCGGGGCGCACACGCGCCCCTGAAAAGCCGCAACGACCACCCACCCACTGCCTGGCCGTCCGCGAAGGAACCCAGAGCAGCTCGCCGCCAACACTCATGGCGAGAGTCCTGATGGCTCCTAGCCTGGTTCCCCTGCCGAAGGGACAATCTGCTGGCCGATAGCACGAGCCATGCTTAGTCGAGCGCGCCCGATCGATTCTTGCATTCAAGCGTAAGCGGCGGCCCCACTTCTCGTCCGAGGCGCGTCCTGCCGGTGCGAGCGATCAGTTCTCGCACAACATCCTCGATCCAAATTGCTTCCTCCAGCTCAAACGCCCGCGGTTCAGCCGGCATCTTCCTCGCCGACTGTAGATCTCCCACCGACGAGACAAGTCTCCCGAGACTACTGAGGACTTTCGCTGAGACTGCGAGTGCTCTTGAGGACTGTTCGCGGCCACCGAAGGTCTGCTCGATCGCGGACAGGCAGAAGTAGCTCATAACCGACAGCTTCTCTTGGCCTCGGCGATAGCTCTCAAAACGGCGTACCAGTCCGTTGACCAATGGGTCCTCCTCGAACTCATGGAACCGCCACGGCCTCTGCCTTCTTGTGTTGGCTTCCGCCACCGAGCCGCCTACAACTACGCGCGCGTGCATCACACCTTCGCCCCGATCGCTGTTGACATCCCAGGCGTCTAAGAGCCACTCCGCGTGCGCCGTCAACCCGACCTCCGACAGATACCAATCTCCGTTCCAGGATGTTCGGAAGTCTTTGACTAGCCTCTCCGCTTCGAGGAGCGAGGTCATCGGCTTTCGGAAGCGAACGGTCACCTTCTTGCCTTCGATCTCGATCAGCAGAACTCCCACATGCCGTTCAAGCCCCGCGCTCACGTGGCGCGAAGTACCGGAAACGCGGTATCGCACCCAGTCCTCTCGCATCAGGCCTCAGCGACAGGCAAATAACGATGGTCTCCGAACTCGCTTGCGAGATCGAAGTCGCCGGCGTTCCGGCCCCGGCTCGACCGACAGGAAGCAGTAGCAACTGCCAAGAGCGCGGTCGAGACCCGAATACTGGAGGCAAGGAGCGAGAGGATCTGAACACTCGAACAGCATGTCATGGCGCTCTGGCGTGGGCGGTCGCTGCGTGAGACAGGGGCGAGTGCGCCCCGAGCCGCGCAGCCGGACCGGCGCCGGCGATCGTTGGGGCCGGGAGAGCCACCGCAGGAGAGCGCGATTCGCGCGAGTGGGGGCCAGGGCACGACCAAGACCAAAGTGCCCCGGTCGACGGCCGGCGAAGCGGGCGGGGCCACTTCGCCCCGGACCGTGGCCGCCTCCTGATCGCCCCTCCTGATCGGCCGCTTTGATCGCCCATCTTGATCGCTTCAGAAGCGCGAGTGGCGCGCACACTAGTCCCGGAACAACCTCAACCCCGCCCTCACACCACCGCCGAGACCTGCTCCGCCGGCACCTCGCCGCGCGCCGCGGTGCGCGGCAGCAGCAAGGCGAGCGACGCGACCGCGGCTCCCACCAGGGCGCCGCCCTGCAGCACCGGCTGCAGCGCGAACGCGTCGGCGAGCGCGCCGATGGTCCAGCTCGCGATGGCGCCCATGGCGAACAGGAAGCCGAGCGCGAGACCCGACGCGAGCGCGCGCCGCACCGGCAGCAGGTCCTGCGCGATCACCATCAGCACGCTGTGCGGCGCGCCCAGTGCACCGCCGCACAGGAACGAGAGCACGACGGCGCCCGGCCCGTCGGCGAGCGGGAGGAGCAGCAGCAGCAGCGCGCCGAGGCCGGTCGAAGCGCTCACCGCGAGGCGGCGGCCGACACGGTCGGCGAAGGCGCCGGCGAGCACCCCGGTGACCGCGCCGCCGAGCCAGAACGCGCCGGCGACCGCGCCTTGTGCCGAGGCGCTCCAGCCCTTGCCGTGGAACAGCAGCGGCAGGAACGCGACGGTGCCGATGAAGATCCACGCGCGGCCGGAGAAGATCGCGACCAGGAGCGTCAACGGTCCGGCCGACCAGCCGCCGCGCGCCGCGCTGGCATCGCGCCGCGTCGGCACCGGCAGAGGGTTGTGGGCGCGCGGCAGCATCTGGGTCGCCATGTAGAGCGGCACCGGCAGGAACAGCAGGCCCAGCAGCCAGATGCCGGGCAGGCCCAGGCGGTCGAGCACCACACCGGCGAGCACCGGCCCCGCGGCGAGGCCGAGCTGCCCGCCGAGAAAGAACACCGAGGTGGTGGTCGCGGCGCGACCGGGGACGGCATCGCTCGAGTGCATCACGCCCTGCGGGTGGAACGCGCCCGAGCCGAGCGCGGCGAGCGCGAACAGCGGCAGGAAGGCCCAGAAGCCGAAGCGCTGCACCACCCACAGCGAGGCGCACAGCGCAGTCATGGTCAGCAGCACGCTGCCGGGACCCAGCCAGCGGCTGCCGATGCGATCGGTGAGCCAGCCGAACGGCGGCTGCGTGGCTCCGGCGAGGAACTGGTGCACGCCGACCCCCAGGCCGACCTGCGCCGCGCTGAGGCCGAGCGGCTGCTGCAGGAAGGCGAGCAGCACCGGTCCCATGCTGTTGAACACGTCGATGCCGAAGTGCCCGAGGGTCACGGCCCGAAACAGGCGCACCTTCGAGGAGTGGGCAGGCATGGCGGGTGCTCGCGGCATCGCGCGCCGCGGCAGGGTGCCGGAACGACCGACGCGCTGGAGGCCGGCCAGTATAGTGACCGGCATTGCGCTCCCGGGCGAGCCAGACCGGCTCGCGGCGCGAACCATGCGATAGACACCATGCGATAGACGAGTGCGATGGACGAGGCCCGAGCGACCGCCGCCACCGCGCCGCCACACGCCCCGCTCGACGACGAGGCTCTCGGCGAGGCGGGCTTCGGCGACCCCTCAGCGGCGCGACGGCGGCTCGCGGCGTTGGAAGACAACCCTGGGGGCGCCCGCCTGCGCGCGGAGATCGAGCGCGTCCTCCGCGGCGAGCCTGGCCTCGTCGCAGATCCGGATGGCGCGCTGGTTGCGCTCGAGCGGCTGCTCCACGACGCCACCGATCCACAAACCCTGCTGCAGCGCGAGCTCGGAGGACCGCGACGCGTGCACAACGTGCTCGCGGTGCTCGGGGCGTCGGGTTACCTCACCGAGGTGGTGCTGCGGCACCCAGCGTGGCTCGGCGAGCTCTCCGGCCTGCACCAGGCTGCGCGTCGGCGCGACGAAGGTGAGCTGCGTCGCGAGCTGGAGGCCGAGGCCGGGCTAGAGCAGCCGTGGCACACCGCCGAGCCGCGACCGCTGTCGAGCAACGTTCCCCCCGCCATGGGGCGCGATGCCGTCGAGCGCGCGCTCGACGGGCTGCGACGCGTGCACCAGCACGAGCTCCTGCGCATCGGCGGCTGCGATCTGCTCGCGCTGTTCGATCTCGAGACCATTCTCGATCAGGTCTCGCTGCTCGCCGACGAGATGGTGCGCGCAGCGCTCGAGGCGGCCTGGCGGTCGCTCCCGGACCGCCCCGATCCTCGCCGCTTCTGCGTGCTGGCGCTCGGCAAGCTCGGCGCGCGCGAGCTCAACTACAGCTCGGACATCGACCTGGTCTTCCTCGCCGAGGACGAGGCCCCGCTCTACTGGGCGTTGGCCAAGCGTCTCTCCGACTACCTCTCGCGACCGACCGGCGAGGGCTTCTTGCATCGCGTCGACCTGCGGCTGCGGCCCTGGGGCCGCGACGGTCCGCTGGTCAGCACCCGCGGCTCGTACCTCGAGTACCTCTCTCACCACGCCAGCGCCGCGGAGCTGCAATCGCTGCTGAAGGCGCGTCCGATCGCCGGAGCCCTCGCTATCGGCGAGCGCTTCCTCGACGAGGCGCGGACCTTCGTGTTCCGCGAGCGCGACCCCGACGTGCTGCGTGCCGATGTGCTGCAGCTCAAGGAGCGCATCGAGGGCGAGCTGCGCGCTCGCGGCGAGTCCTGGGGTCAGGTCAAGTCGGGAGAGGGTTCGATCCGCGACGTCGAGTTCACCACGCAGTACCTCCAGCTCCTGCACTGTCCGGTCCACGAGGATCTCGGCCTCCGCGCGCCCGCCACGCTCGACGCCCTCGACGCCCTCCGCGAGCACGGTCTGCTCGCGGACGCCGACCACCGCGTGCTGGTGCAGGGGTACGTGTTCCTGCGCACCGTCGAGCACGACCTGCAGCTCGTCGGCAACCTCCAGGCGCACCAGCTGCCTCGGGATCCGCTGCGGCTGCGTCATCTGGCGCGTCGGCTCGGGTTCCACGACGAGGGAGGCGCCGCCTCGGCCACCGACGCGACGGCCAGGTTCCTGGGTCGCTACCAGGAGCACGCGCGCGCGGTGCGCGCGGTGTACCTGCGTCACATGGCACCGACCGGATCGCCGCGCCCGGCCGAGGCCGCATACGAGCCGCCGGTGATGCGCATGCCCGCGCCGTACCTCGCCGCATTCTCGACCGCCGATGTCGAAAGGCATCGCCACACGATCGCCGCGCTCGAGGACTCCGGCCGTCGCGTCGCGGTGTCGGTCCAGGCGCTGGAGGAGCATCGCTACGGCATCGAGATCCTCGGCCGCGACGCGTTGGGCACGCTCTCCTTGGTCTGCGGGCTGCTCCATGCCTATCGCTGCAACATCGTCGAAGGTCAGGTCTTCACGTCCGAGGAGGTGGTCGACGCCCACGCCGCCCGCCTCGAGGCCGGCGCCAGGACCTGGGGGCGAGGAAAGCGTTGGCTGGTCGACGTTTTCATCGTGGAACCGAAGGACGACGGTCCCTCGCTCGCGGGGCTCGCGGCGGACCTCGGGTCGCTCCTCGACCTCCTCCACGATCAGGGTCACACGCAGGCCCAGCTCGCGCTCGCCAAGCGCGTCTCACTCGCCCTGCCCGACGGCGACGGCTCGACCGACGCTCTGCCGGTGCTCTACCCGCTCGACATCGAGGTCGACAACGGCCGCTCGGAGCGACACACCGTGCTGTTCATCGAGGGCACCGACACTCCCGGCTTCCTCTACGAGCTCACCAACGCTCTCGCGCTCTCCGAGATCAGCGTCGAGATGATGGAGGTGAGCACCGCGGGCAGCCGGGTGCGCGACACCCTGTGGGTGACCGACCGCGACGGACGCAAGATCCTCGAGCCGGCAGCGCTGCGCCGGCTCAAGCTCACCACCGTGCTGATCAAGCACTTCACCCACCTGCTGCCTAGAGCGCCCGATCCGGAGCGGGCGCTGCTCCACTTCCATCAGCTCCTCGACGACCTCTTCGCGCGAGAGAGTTGGGAGCACGAGATCGCAACCCTCGAGCAGCCCACCGTGCTGGCCTCGCTGGCGCAGCTGCTCGGGCAGAGCGACTTCCTGTGGCGCGACTTCCTGCGCATGCAGCACGAGAATCTCTTCCCGGTGGTGCAGGACATCGCGGGACTGGAGGAGGCCCGTCCCCGTCACGAGCTCGAGCAGGCGCTCGACGAAGCGTTGGCGTCGCGCCCGCCGGAAGAACGCGCCGAGGCGCTCGCCGCGTTCCAGGACCGCGAGATGTTCCGCGTCGACATGCGCAAGATCCTGCGTCGAGGCGCCGCCTTCGACCAGTTCTCTCGCGAGTTGACCGAGCTGGCCGAGATCCTGTGCACGCGGGTGGTCGAGCTGTCGTACCGGGACCTCGTGCAGAGCCTGGGAGATCCGGTTGGCGAGGATGGCGAGGTCGTTCCATTCACACTCTTCGCGCTCGGCAAGTTCGGCGGACGCGAGCTGGGCTTCGGCTCCGACCTCGAGCTGATGCTGATCTACGAACGCGAGGGGCGCACGGCCAGCCAGGACAAGAGCGCGAGCGAGCTGTTCCGCACCCTGGTCGCCGAGCTCCGCGGCACCCTTGGGGACCGCCGCACGCTCGCCCTCGACCTGCGACTGCGACCCTACGGCCAGACCGGCTCGCTCGCCGTGACGCGTGAGTCGTTCGAGACCTACTTCGCTCCGGAGGGCGACGCCTGGCCTTACGAGCGCCAGGCGCTGGTGAAGATGCGCGCGCTCACCGGGGACGCGGCCTTCGGCGAGGCCATCGAGCAGCTCCGCGACCGGTTGGTGTACGAGCTAGGCCACCCCGACCCGGCGGCGTGTCGCGCTTTGCGCGAGCGCCAGATCCGACACCTGGTGGTGCCGGGCACGATCAACGCCAAGTTCACCGCCGGCGCGCTGGTCGACGTCGAGTATCTCGTCCAGCTCCTTCAGATGCACCATGGGCGACGTCGCGCGCAGCTACGCAGCACCAACACCCTGGCAGCCATCGGCGAGCTGCACGCGGCGGGCGCGCTCGATGCCCACGATTACGACCTGCTAGTGGACGCGTACCGTTTCTACCGGCTGCTGATCGACGCGCTGCGCATGGTGCGCGGCCACGCCAAGGACCTGACTGTACCGGCAGCGGACTCCGAGGAGTACGCGTTCCTGGCGCGGCGCCTGGCGGTCGACTCTCCCGACGAGCTGCGCCGCCGGCTCGAGCGCCATCTCGACCAGGTCCCCAAGCTGCAGTCGCGATTGCTCGCCAACCTCGAGGCGCGTCTCCAGCAGCCGCGACGCTAGGAGGTGCCGTGGGCGGCGGCACCATCGCGACCCTTGTCAGGCCCGGGTCTGGCGCCGGATGTCCCGTTTCACACCCGTCGAGATCCGATTCTTTCCGCTGGCCTTGGCGTCGTACATCGCTTGGTCCGCGGCGCGGATGAACTCGTTCTTTCGGTAGTGCAGCGGGAGCTCTTCGGGGAACTCGAGCTCACGATAGGAGGCCACCCCGAGGCTCGCGGTCACGGTGCCCGGCGCGAGCACCACGCGACCGGCAGGACCGGCGTCGATCTCGAACTGCGTTTCGGCGATGGCACGTCGGATCCGTTCACCGACCTCGAGGCCCCCGCTCATCCCGCAGTGCGAGATGATCACCACGAACTCGTCTCCGCCGTAGCGAGCGACGGTGGAGGTCTCGGAAGAAGCCACCCTCGAGAGCGTGAGACCGATCTCGCGCAGCGTCTGGCTGCCCACCAGGTGGCCGTGCCGGTCATTGACGGCCTTGAAGTGGTCCAGGTCGAGGAAGATCAGACACAGGTCGCCGCCCTGGCGCTCGACTCGCTCCACCTCGTCGGACAGGTGCTCGTTGAAGAAACGGTCGTTGTAGAGCCCCGACAGGTCGTCGCGCTTGGCCAGCTCGCGGTAGCGCGCCGCATCGAGCACGTTCTGCAGCGAGGTCGAGATGTAGCCCGCGAAGATCCGCAGCAGCTCGAGCTCGCTCTCGTCGAAGCTGCCGCGTCCGCGACGGTTGATCAGCTCCAACACGCCGCACGTCGAGCTCCCCATGCGAATGGGCACGCAAACCACCGAGTTCGTGGTGTATCCCACCTCACGGTCGATGCCGGGGAAAAAGCTGGCGTGACGCTGGGCCTCGGGGCTGAGGATGGCTTCCCCGGTCAGATAGACCTTGCCGACGATGCCGTCGCTGGCCCGCATCCGGCGGCCGACGAGCTGGTCGGCCTTTTCACCGAAGCACGCCACGAAGACCAGCTCGTTGCTGTCTGGCTGCCAGCGATTGGTCACCTTCAGGCGCGGATCATCGATCAGCACGGACCCCGACTCGGAGGGCACGAACTGGTTCGCGATGCCGAGGATCTCCTCGAACAGCTCGGGAAGCGGCGCCTCCTCGGGCGAGGTGAGCAACCGGCGCTGGCGATCGAGCAGGCGCGCGATCTCGTCCGCGGGGATGGTTACGACCCTCAACGGCCAAGCCTCCGGCGCCTACGAGCGAGGCGCGCCTCAGGCACCCGGTTCACGATGCGAAACCGCAGTCTACCAACCAGATGGCCGTGGGCGCGGTCACGGAGAGCCTTCGGGCGCCGCCGCCCCTACCGGCGCTCCGCCCCGTCTTGGATCGGCTACCCCCGCCAGGGTGCCCGAGCAGAGCGCCACCGCGGAGACGTCCCCGCTCCACCCCTCGCGCTCGGTGAGCTCGTGCCCTCGCGCGCGCAGCGCCTCTTGCGTGGCGACGTCGAAACTTCCCGGCTCGAAAGAGATCAAGTCGGGCCACGCTTGGTGGTGCATACGGGGGCTCTCGATCGCGGCCTCCAAGGTCGTGCCGTGATCGAGCACGTTGGAGATGACCTGGAACACGGTGGTGATGATGGTCGGACCCCCGGGTGAGCCCAACACGAGCTCCAGCTCACCGCCGGGGGCGAGCACCACGCTCGGCGTCATCGAGGACAGCATCCGCTTGCCCGGAGCCACGGCGTTGAGCTCACCTTCCACCAGACCGAACTGGTTCGGCTTGCCCGGAGCAGCCGCGAAGTCGTCCATCTCGTTGTTGAGGAGGAAGCCAGCTCCGGTCACGGTCACGGCGCTGCCGAACGCGCTGTTGATGGTGGTCGTGATCGCCGCCGCATTGCCGTGGCGATCGACCACCGAGTAGTGGGTGGTGTTCTCGCCTTCGGCGCCGCCGCCGAGGAAGGGCGGGGTCGGGGTCGCTCGCTCGAGGTCGATCTCCGAGCGTAGCCCGTCGGCGTACTCCTGCGAGGCAAGGCGCTCCAGCGGCATTTCCACGAAGTCGGGGTCGCCCAGGTGGCGGTTGCGATCGATGAACGCGCGACGCATCACTTCGGCGTGCACGTGCGCGAGATCGGCGCTGCCGTGGGGCGGCAGCGGCGAATAGCCCTCGAGCATGTTGAGCAACAGGGCCAGCGTCACGCCGCCCGACGAGGGGGGAGGCATCGAGTAGACGGTGTAGCCACGATACTCGGCAACGATCGGATCGCGCCACACCGCGCGGTACTCGGCGAGATCGCTCCCGCTGATCAGCCCGCCGCCCAGCCTCATCTCGTCGACGACGAGCGCCGCGGTCCGGCCACCGTAGAAGCCCTCGGCGCCGTCGCTGGCGATCCGCTCGAGCGTGGCGGCGAGATCCGGCTGCGACCACGAAGCTCCGGGTGAGGGAGGCACGCCGCCAGGCAGGAACTGCGACGCGCTGGCGGGGAACCGGCTCAGGCGCGCCGCTGCAGCGGCCAGGTGTCGGCTTCGCACCTCGTCGACCTCGTGTCCTCGCGCCAGCTCGACTGCCGGCTGGACCAGGTCGGACCACGGCAGGGAGCCGAGCCGATCGTGCATCGCCCTGAGGCCGGCCACCGCGCCAGGGACGCCCGCGGCGAGGTGGCCGATGACGCTCTTCTCGGTGGGCTGTCCGTTCTCGTCGAGGAACATGTCGCGCGATGCAAGTCCTGGGGCCCGCTCGCGGTAGTCGAGCGCGAGCACGTCGCCGCCCGCATCGCGGTAGACGAGGAAGCCGCCACCTCCGATGTTGCCGGCCTCGGGGAGCACCGCCGCGAGAGCGAAGCCGACCGCCACGGCGGCGTCTATCGCATTGCCGCCGCGCTCCAGCACCCGCGCGCCGGCGGCCGAAGCGAGAGGATGTCCCGACACCACCATGCCGTGCGGCGATTCGGCGCGCGGCGCGCGACCCGCGAGCGGCCAGGTCGGATCGGCAGGCACCGGAGCTGGGTCGGGGGTACGTCCGCCACAGGCGAGCAGCAACACCGCGACCAGGACTACCCGTCTCATGGGACCAGTCTACCGGGGCTTTGCTCCGTGCTGTTCGTCGTCCTGCGCCAGCCCCAGGCCCCGATCACGACCGCGAAGGCGACCGCAGTCCCCCACAGGACCGGACGACTCGGCCGCAGCCAGATGCGCTGGTTGTGAGCCCCGCTCTCGAACCCGGGAAACGGCCGCTCGCCGAACTCTCGCTCGAGATCCTCGCGGAGCCAGTCGTCCAGGCGATGCTCGAAGCGACCGTTGCGCCAGATCGAGAGGAACGCGCCATAGTGCCGCTCGAGCAAGGCATTCTCGCGCCATGCCAGCTCGCGCTCACCTCGCTCGATCGCGTCGTTACGGGCGTGGACCCGCCAGCCCGCCTCGGTCTGGTAGTAGTCCTCTATCTCCAAAGCGCCGAAGGGTCGCCGCGGAGGTGTCGAGGCCCAGCGCTCTCGGCGCTCCAGGTCGCGTCGAGCCAGCTCGGACGCAGAGAAGTACGAGCGGAAGCTGCC
>DATLFI010000196.1:0-2917 GCA_035524895.1 Thermoanaerobaculia bacterium
TCCTCGCTCCGCCCGTCGCGGCCCAGGGCGCGCTTCAAGGCACCGGCCAGTGGATCGAGCCGTCCCCGACCACGGCCGGCCAGTTCGAGCGCGCCGACCGCGGCGACTTCGACGGCGACGCGGTGTCGGACATGGTCGTGCAGCGCGGGACCTCGCTCGAGGTGCTGCTCGCGCCTGGGCTCTACGACCAGTCGTTCATCGTCCCGGGCGTCTTCACGGCCTACGGCGTCTGCCCGATCGCGCCGACGAGGACGCGCTCGCTGCTCCTGGTCTCCAGCGCCCTCGGTCTCGAGCAGGTCGAGCTCGATGTCGCCAGCGGCACCTGGTCGAGCACGCTGATCGCGGCGAGCTGGACCGACGCCGCGCTGATCGAGGTGCACGACATGGTCTACACCGTGGCCGTGCTCGGCGTCATGGCCGACCAGCGCACGGTGCGCTGCCTGTACCGAGTCGAGGGCGAGTGGTTCGAGCAGCCCGTGCTGGTGCACCCCGAGCCGATCCGCGACCTGACGGTGTTCGAGTTCGACGGCGCCGGCCAGATCGAGATCGCGGTGGCGAGCGACTCGGCCCTGTGGGTCTACGACTCCGTGGGCACGCTGCGCAAGAGCTTCCCCGTCGGCGACGCCGAGAGCGTGGCCATCGGCAGGCTGGATCTGCCGTTGTCGGTGCGCGACGGCCTGGCCTGGGTCGTGACCCGCAGCGAGGGCATCCAGCAGCTCATCGTGCTCTCGCCCAAAGGTCTGCAGACGCCCCAGCACCTGTCCACGATGCCGCTGGTCGTGGACATGGAGACCGGCGACCTCGACCAGGACGGCGATTCGGACATCGTGCTCTCACACACCATCGAGCACAGCGTGATCGTGCTCCTCAACATCGGCAACGGCTGGCTGCCGGCCTTCGACGTCAAGAGCAGCAGCGCCGTGCGCAAGGTGCAGTACGGACCCGAGGGCGTGCCCGCGCCGGAGAACCGCGCGCGGCCCAAGCTGGCGGACGTGGACGGCGACGAGGACAACGACCTGCTCATGCCCGTGCAGTCCAGCGGCGAGCTTTTCGTGTGGCGCAGCGGCACGGTCGAGCAGGACGCCTTCGAGCCCGAGGTCGACCTCGCTGTGCTCGAGACCGCGTGCAACCTCGAGAGCCTGGGCAACGGCGACATCGCCATGCACCTCCAGGTGGCGGTCGACCTGCCCGAGAACGCCACCGCCACGCACCTGGAGTTCGTCGTCTGGCGTCGCGCCTCTCCCGACGATCCCACCGAGCCCATGGCGGTCGACTACAAGCTCGTGCCCATCGCCGGCAACGATCCGCAGTCGATCTCGGTCGAGCTGACCCTGCCGCAGGTGCCCGACCTGATCCCGGGCACGAACGTGCGCTTCGACGGCATGTACCTGTGGTTGCAGCGCGCCGTGCGCGTCGTCGACAGCGTGTCCTACCGCTGGCCTGCGCGCGTGTACGCGCTCGAGACCTCGCCTGACCCGCAGAACTACAGTTGGATCAAGTCGATCGGTGGCAAGATGCTGTTCCCGGTCCACGAGTGCGCGAGCGGCGCGACGCTGCCCGACCTGATCGGCTGCGGTTCCGAGCTGCCCAAGTTGCCCGAATTCCCCGGAGGCAAGGTCCCGACGTGGATCTAGGCCCGGGTGCCGAGGCCCGGGTCGACGATCGCGCAGCAACTGCGCCGACGGAACGCGCGGTCGATCCCGCCGATCTGGCCCGCGATGCGCGTCTGGTGAAGGACGCCCTGGCGGGCGACCGCGCGGCGGCGGACCGGCTGGCGCAGCGGCTGATGTGCGTGCCGCGCGTGCTGGGTGCCATCAACTCGCGCCGCGGCGGACGCCTCTCCAGCCACGACCTCGAGGACCTGATCGGCGACTGCCTGCTGGGAATCTGGAGGAAGTTGGGCTCCTACCACGGCGAGGCGACGTTGGAGGGCTGGCTCTACCGCTTCTGCTTCCTCGAGTTCATGAACAAGGCCCGTCTACTCAGCCGCCGCCCGGAGGTGTCCAAGCCCGAGCTCGCACACCACGAGTCGAGCGCCGATCCGCTCGACCGCGACCTCGAACGCGAGGACCTCGAGCGCACGCTCGACCGTTTGGGACCGCCCGATGCCGACGTGGTGCGCCTCAAGCACTTCGACGAGCTGACCTTCGAGGGCATTGCGAAGGCGATGGGGATCACGACGAAGATGGCCAAGACGCGCTACTACCGCGGCATCGCCTGGCTGCAGCGCGAGCTGTCGGTCCAGCTCCGGGGGAGCCGCGCATGAACGCGCGCGACGAACGACTGGCGGAGCTTCTCCGCCGGGTGCTTGAGGAAGATCTGGATCCCGCCTCGGAGGAGGCTTTGCATATGGACGAGGACGACGACATCGCGGGCAGCCTGGCCCGCTCCGAGGCCGTGATCGGCCTCTTGGAACGTTCCGCGAGCGAGCAGCGCGCCGATCTGGCCGCCGGCGAGCTCGATCCGCGTCACGCCGCCCAGGTGCGGCGCTTCGTGGACGAGCGCGTCAGCCCGCGGCGCACCCCCTGGTTCGCCCTGGCGGGTCTGGCCGCCGCCGCCGCGCTGGTGGTCTGGATCGCCCCCTGGGGCGGCAACGACGCGCCCACGGCTCCCGAACTGCACCTGGGCGCCGACGGCGCCGTGCGGCTCGACGCCGACGGCCTGCGCTGGGAGCACGACCTGCCAGCGGGAGGCTGGTACGAGGTTGTCGTGTTCGATGCGCAAGGCGTCGAGCTCGAGCGCTCGGACGAGCTCGGCCGGGCCTTCTGGCCGATCGACACGGCGCTGCGCGCCGCATGGCCCACGGACGCGACCTTTGAGGTCGAGGTCCTCGACGGCACGGGCCGCCTCGAGACGACCCTGCGCTCGCGCTAGTCCGGAACTCGACGTACGGTGCCGCACACCTGTCTCGAGGTTT
>DATLFI010000197.1:0-30920 GCA_035524895.1 Thermoanaerobaculia bacterium
GAACACCATGAAGGTGAACAGCAGCTTCCCCAGGTCGTGGAAATGGTCGGCGGTTACCGCCTGTCGCAGGAAGCCGGAGCGCGTCAGGGCCAGAGCGAGCAATGCCAGCGCTGCGAAGCCGCCGACGACGCTTCCCGCGAAAAAGTAGACACCGAAGATCGTCGAGTACCAGTGTGGATCGAGCGACATGATCCAGTCGAACGAGGCGAAGGTCACGCTGACCGCGAAGGCGATCAACGCCGGGTAGCTCCAGCGCGTCATGCGTCGCGACAGGGCCTCGTCCCCGCTGACATCCTGCCGGCGCGACGCCCCCCGGAACCAGAGCGCGAGCAGCGACCACAGGCCGAAGAACACCACCGCGCGCGTCCAGAAGAACGCCGGGTTGAGATAGCCCTGCTTTCCCTGGAGCAGGTGGTCGTGCGCCACCGCTTCGGCGTCGGACCAGTGGTAGAGGTCGTGCATGCCGAAGTAGACCGGCACGGCGAAGAGCACGAACAGGACCGGAATCGTGGCCGCGACGTTCTCGGCCAGGCGACGCACCACGACACCCCACCCTGCCTTCGTAGCGTGGTGTACCAGCACGAAGAACAGAGCGCCCAGCGCGATGCTGAGAAAGAAGAGGATCGCCACCAGCCAGGAAAAGAACAACGCCGGCTCGCCACGGCCGAGCAGCATCGTCACCGCAATGCCGACCACTCCGACGGCCGCTGCGACCGCGGGCAGGCGCCGCCAGCCGCTGTGCCGCGGGATCGCCAGCTCCTCCGCCGGCACTGTCCTCGGGGCGTGGCTCAATGTCCCTCCTCCGAAAGCTCTGCCTGGTGACTCTTGCCGTGAAACTCGTGCTGCGTCCTCGATCCGCCCAATCTGAGGCTTGCTCCGCCACATCAGGCGGAAGCGCTCCCCGCTCCCCGCTCAGCTCGCCGCGATCAGCTCCACCTCCAAGGCGCCGATCTCGCTCAGGAATGCCGTCGTGCCCTGCGCGTCGAACTTCGGGTCCCACGACTCGATCGAGATGAAGAGGCCGTCGTCGCTTGCGCGCTCGAACCGCTCCGAGGTGAACAGCGGGTGATGGAGCATCGGCAGCTTGTTGAGGGCGAACATGCCGAACACCGCGCCCAGCGCCGCACCGAGCACGCCCAGCTCGAAGGTGACCGGCACGAACGCCGGCCAGGAGAACGTGGGCTTACCGCTGAAGTTGAGCGGGTACGCCTGCGTATGCACCCACCACTGCAGCAGCATGCCGGTTGCGGCGCCGCCGAGCCCGGTCGCCAGGACCACGAACGGCAGCGGCGACGACCGCAGGCCCATGGCCCGCTCGAGGCCGTGCACCGGGAACGGCGTGTGGGCGTCCCACTTCGTGTAGCCGGCATCACGCACCCGCTCGCACGCTCGATACAGGCTACGGGCGTCGGCGAACCGACCCAGCGCCCCGTAGTGCTCCCGACCCTCGGGCAGCTCGGGCACCAGGAAGGACAGCGGGTTCCTCATGTCGCCAAGGCCCCTTGGTGGTCGCGGCCGGGGGCGCCCGCCAGCACCACGCGCTGCTCGCCGTCGTGCGGGTCGGCCGCCGGCAGCACGGTCTTGACCTCAGCGATCGCCACCATCGGCAGGAACCGCACGAACAGGCAGAACATCGTGAAGAAGAGGCCGAAGCTGCCGACCAAGGTCATGACGTCCCACCTCGTCGGCACGTAGTAGTCCCAGCTCCCAGGCAGGAAGTCCCGGTGAAGCGAGCTGGCGACGATCACGAAGCGCTCGAACCACATCCCGATGTTGACGAAGATCGAGATCACGAACAGCACGGGAATGCTGGTACGCGCCTTCTTGAACCAGAACACCTGGGGGATGAAGACGTTGCAGCTCACCATGATCCAGTAGGCCCAGGCGTACGGGCCGAACACCCGGTTGACGAAGGCGAACTGTTCGTACGGGTTGCCGCTGTACCAGGCGACAAAGAACTCGATGGCGTACGCGTAGCCGACCATCATGCCGGTGAGCAGGATGATCTTGGCCATGTTCTCGAGGTGGCGCATCGTGATGATGCGCTCCATGCCGAAGGCCTTGCGGCAGATCACCATCAGCGTGATCACCATCGCGAAGCCCGAGAAGATCGCGCCGGCGACGAAGTAGGGCGGGAAGATCGTGGTGTGCCAGCCCGGGAGCTGCGACACGGCGAAGTCCATGGACACCACCGAGTGCACGGACAGCACCAGCGGGGTCGCGAGGCCGGCCAGCAGCAAGTAGGCGCGCTCGTAGTGCAGCCAATGGCGCTGCGATCCGCGCCAGCCGAGAGCGAACATGCCGTACACCAGGCGGGGGATCTTGGCCTTGGCGCGATCGCGGATGGTCGCCAGATCGGGCACCAGGCCGACGTACCAGAACAGCAGCGACACCGTGCCGTAGATGCTGACCGCGAACACGTCCCACATCAGCGGGCTGCGGAAGTTCGGCCACATGCTCATCTGGTTCGGCACCGGCATCATCCAGTAAGCGACCCACACGCGGCCGACGTGAATGCCAGGGAAGACCAGGGCGCACATCACCGCGAAGAGCGTCATCGCCTCGGCGGCACGGTTGATCGAAGTCCGCCACTTCTGACGCAGCAGGAACAGGATCGCGGAGATCAGCGTGCCCGCGTGGCCGATGCCGACCCAGAACACGAAGTTGACGATCGCGAAGCCCCAGCCGATCGGGTTCGTGACGCCCCAGATGCCGATGCCCTCCCAGAACAACCAGCCGATCGAGACGCCGAACATCGCCAGTAGCGCGAGCGAGGGCAGGAAGAACAGCCACCACCCCAGCGGCGTCTTACTCTCGAGCGGCTCGGCCACCGCCTCGGTGATCGAGCGGAAGTCATGGCCGCCCAGGATCAGCGGCGCGCGACCCTGTACCGGGTCGTGGAAGACATTGTCGTCCGCCTGCTCGAGACCGGCCATGGTTACCCGTGAAACGGCGGCCGGCTGCCCCTGTGGCAGCCCGCTCGGCCGGCCCTGGTCACGCAGCTTCTACACGACATCTTTGGGAGCAGAGGCGCCGATCGCGGATCCCTCCATCGAGGGAGAGCGCTCCGCATCGGGGCCTCTGAGGAGGCTCGGAAAACTGCGCGCAAGGTACCATTCGCGCGCGCCGAGGGTCAATCCCGAATCTCCTTCCGGTCCGACCGGATTCTCTCCGTGCCTCGGCTCGGCCCGATTGGCGGTCGTCTAGCCCCCCCAATCGCGCCCCGACGCCCTCGTCGCGCCGTCGAGCGGACGGGTTGGCGCAACACGGGTGTCAGCCGCCCGCGCGCTCGGCCGCTCCCAGACCGCTCGCGCCGAACGGATCGGGCATCTCCTCGATCCACCGGCGGACCATGGCCACGCCTTCCTCGTCTACCAGCGAGCGACCGAGCTCGGGCATCATGACTCCCGGGTCGACGCTCTCGAGACGCAGCAGCAGGATCGAGCGGTCGGGCTCGCCGGGCACGATGTCGTGGAGCCGATCCCCGGAGCCTCGGCCGGCCGCCACCGGCGACTTGTAGATACCGAGCAGCGTCGGATTCGTCTGCGTGAAGCGCAGGTCGAGGCTCGAGGTTCGTGCCGGGCCATCGGGGTTGTGGCAGTGCGCGCAGTTGATGTCGAGCCAGGCGCGCGCACGCTCGTCGAGCGAGCCAGTGGCCGGGTCGTCCCACACGGGTAGCCGTGGCGCAGACGGCGGCGCGGGCGCGCCCGTGAGGGCGCCGACGCGGGTCCAGTGCGCGAGCTGGTTCTCGACCCCATCGCCATACGCGAAGTCGCGATTGAGCTGCGCCACACTCGTGCCGATTGGCAGCATCGTGCGGCCCTCGGTCCGATGGCAGGCCTTGCACTGATTGGCGTTCGGGACGCGATACTCGTGGTCGCGCGCGCGCCCCTGGGGGTCGATCCACGAGGCGCGCAGCACGCCACCGGTGATCTCGAGCCGCGCCTCGGTCTGCGCCTCGTTCCAGATGTAAGGCCGCCCCACCCAACCCGTGGCCTCGCGCTCGAGGATTCGGGTCTCGAGCAGGTGGAGCGCGCCGGCTGGGTCGCGCGCGTCGACCGGGTAGGCAAAGGTCTTGGCGATGATCGTGCCAACCGGGAAGTCGAGCACCCCGTCGGCGTGGTACGACACACTGGCGCCGCGCGGCAGCTTCACGAAGCGCAGCTTGTCGGCGTAGTCCGAGAACAGCGGCGTGTTGATGTCGTAAGGCACGACGCCCGCCGCCGGCTGCTGCAGGCGAGGATCGCCTTCGAAGAGCCGGTATCCGGCGAGCGTCTCGGGCGGTCCGCTGCGGTACCCGCACGAGGGAAGGGCGAGAGCCACTCCGCAGAGCAGGAGGGCGTACCAGCCTGGTAGGCGCATCCCCATGGGGCGACCCACGACTCCCCAACGGAATCCCCGCACCGGCCGGTGGCCCGCGGGGGATGGCACGTTCCGTTGCACGATGTCTCTGGAGCTGCGCGTACCGGCTATCCAGTCGATTCGGCGCTGGACGGCATCGACTCGACGCCCTCGAACACCACCGGAGACGGCGGCGACGGCAGGGCGCCCTGGTAGCGCGCGAGGTCCGTGTCGATCATCGGCTTCGCTCCGGCGAGGACTTTGCCGAAGTCGAAGTTGGCAAAGTCGGCGTCTCCATTGTCGCCGATGTAGATGCGCAGCTCCGGCGGCAACGTGCCGTCGACCAACTTGGCCGCATCCACGATGCCGTCCCACACGATGTCGGGCATCTGCTCGCCGTGGAACGGCTTGACCGCCTCGGCGAACTGCCCGACGGCGTTGGTGCCGCCGCCCTCGAAGGTGTTGCCGTGCACCCACACGCCCTCGGGGTACGGGTCGTAGCCCGGGTCGTCGTACTGCCGCTGGGTGATCAAGAAGCTCACGATCGACACGTTCGCGGTGTCGTTGTTGCGGAACTCGTTCTCGAAGACCTCGACGTTGTCGTTGGCCATGATGATCAGGCCCGACCCGGGCGGCAGCGTCGAGACGATCGCGCCAGGCTTGCCGAAGTTCGGATGGTTGTTGTCGCGGATGACGTTGGCGAACACCCGTGCATTCCGGCCATCCTTCACCGGCAGCTCGGGCAGCGAGAACACCAGCAGACCCCCGGCGTTGTTCCAGGCCTCGTTCTCGTACACGTCCGCGTCCTGCGAGTTCTCGATCTCGATGCCTGCGACGTTCTCCCAGGCCTTGTTGCGGCGGACGATGATGTTCTTCGACTGGCCGACGTAGATGCCCGCGTCGGAGGCGCCGCGCACTTCGGAGTCCTCGATCAGCACGTTCTCGCTCTGCACCGGGTACAGCCCGTACGCGCCGTTCTCGGTGCTCGGCGGCCCGGGCCAGTCGACTCGCACCCGCCGGAACGTGACCCCCGAGATGCCCTCGGTCTTGATCGCGTCGCCCGACGTCGACTGCACCGCGAGATCCTCGATTGTGAAGTCGTTGCCGGTGATCATGAAGCCCTCGCCGCCGCTGCCCGCAGCCTGCTTGGCAAAGTCGAAGACCGTCTTGTCCATGCCCTGGCCGCGGATGGTCACTCCGTCGACGTCCAGCGAGAGCGTGGTGTCGATCTCGAAAGTGCCCTCACCGATCTCGATCACGGCACCGGGCTGGGCCTGGATCATCGCCTCGAGAATCTGCTTCTGTGCCTCGGGTCCTGGCTGGATCGGACCGGGCTTGGCTCCGGTGGCGCAAGCCACCCAGATCGCAGCGCCGAACAGGGCCGGCATCGCCGCCCCCAAGAGAATCCGCCCCCGATGAGTAGACCGCATCGACATCCCTAGCCTCCTTGGCTCCGGCCACGAGCACATGCCGGATAGTCGGTAGATGCTACCACCGGGGCTCGGATCACTCGGCGTCAGCCGAGGAAGGCACCAGTTCGTCGCGCTGCGCCACGAACTGCACGCCGAACATCTTGTCCACGACTCGCAGGCGTAGGCCCTCACGGCGGTATGTGGTCAAGCACAGGTTGCTCTGCCACTTCTCGAAGAAGCTCTCGTAGCTGCCGTACTGCTCGCGCTCACGCTCGAGCAGCGGCTCGCGCGCAAACTCGGGGGGTAGCACCGGTCGCGGCACCTGCACCAGCCCACCCTCGACCAAGTGCGGCAGCAGCGAAGACACGCCGGCTCGATAGGCGAAAGTCGCGTACACGCGATCGAAAGGTCCGGCCGCACCGGCCGCAGTCGCATCCGCGCCGTGCCGTAGCAGCAGCCGCTCGCTCGCGGGGAGGCTGGCCAGCCGGTGGCGTGCCGCGTCCAAGACCTCGCCGTCCACCTCGACGCCGACGACCTGCGTCGCGCCGAGCTCGAGCGCCGCGAGCGCATGAAAACCGGAGCCGACGCCCAGCTCGAGCACTCTCATCCCCGCCTCGACTCGAAGACACTCCAGCATCGCGACTACGAGCGACTGTGGAGTCAGCCCGGACCCGCTCTTGGCTTCGTGGAACTCGTCGAGGTATGCCCGCGCACGGAGCTCCTCGCGCACCAACAGGTGCCGCGGCACTGCAACGACCGCCCTCGCCGCCTCGGGTGCCGCACCGCCCGCCAGCAGTGCCTCGACCAGCAGCTCCTGCTGGCGTGCCAGCGGCAGCGCGAGATGCCCGGCGAGCTCCCGCTCGTAGGGAGTCAAGCTCGCACCGCGTAGCAACGTCGCGAGATGGAAGGGCTCGCCGGCGCTCAGCCGGCGAGCCACCTCCTCTTCGGAACGTTTGCCTGCGGACCGGGACGAGCGCGGCGGGACGGTCGCCGAGGCGGGCCTCGAGCTCAGGCCGCACGACTCCTTCGTCGCCGCTCGGTCATGGTCACTCAGTTGTCGGTCTGCGCGTCCTGTTCGTCCGGGAGGGACTGCGCCGCAGCCGGGCTCGGCGTGACCACGGTCTCGATCAGCTTGAGGCCCACAGCCGCACCGGCGACCGTGGCGGCGCGCGCCAGCCACTCGCGGCGGGAGCTGCCGGCCTCGGACTCGAGCAGGCCTGCGCCTTCGAGCTCTGCCAGGGCAGCCTCGACTACCTCGGCCTCGAGACCCGTCGCGGTCGCGATCTCCCCCACCTCGACGGTTCCCTGCTCCAGGCTGTGCCAAACCGAAGCTGCCTCGGGTCGCAGCGCGTGACTCTGCTTCTCGCTCTCGTCGACAATCAGGCAGCCGCCATCCGGCAGCCCTTCCACCACCAGTCCGTTCTTGAGCTTCATGCTCGACCTCTCCAAGCGTTCGGGGTTACGGGGTCGGCGCATTCTAGGGCGAACCGACACGATCCCCAAACCATGCCGCAAACGCGGCTAGGCCGCGCCCGGAGCTCGCTCCCGGCGTTCGCGACGGCGACGCGCCACGTGTCGAGCGAGCTGGACCGGCGAGACGACGTAGCCGTTGGCGGTCAGGTAGCGCGGGTAGAGCAGCAGCGCCGATGGCAAGGCTCGGAATCGCTGGTTGGAGAGGTGGGATCGCAGGGTGCGCACGACGTCGAGCGCGAGCGGCTGGCGAACGGTTCGGCTGTCGAGCAGCCACAACAGGCGCTCGGCGAGGGACCAGCGGCTCGCTCTCAACTCTGCGAGCACCGCCGGCGGAACGACGCCGGGGAACACATAGTCGAGGCATCGCAGGGCTGCCCAGGTCTGGAGGGAAACACCCAGCGAGCGGACGTCATCGACCAGCGAGCGCCAGTCCGCGACCTCGCACTCTCTGGCGTGGCGGAGCACGAACCACGCGTCCGCCAGCCACCGCGCCGTCGCCCGCGACTCCACCAGCGCGCCATGCACCAGCAGGTGGAGGAGCTGGTGCATCGGATGCAGGGTGAGGACCTCGAGTCCCAGATACACCGCCGGCCGCGCGCGCCCCCAGAAGAGTGCCATGGCGGCGCCGGGGTCGCGGTGGAGCGCCAGCCGTCCGCTGAGAACCCAGTGAAGGTCCACCTCGACCGTGTCGGGACGGCGCAGGCAGGTCGAGTGCTTGGCGACGAGGGCGCCCGGCTCCGAGGAGTCTGTTGCGTGCCAGCCGCCCTCTTCCAGCGCACCGAGGGCGACTCCGAGCTGGTCGTGACGGACCATCAGATCGAGATCGCCGATGCGGCGCGTTCCTCGCTCACCGGCCATCGCGTCGATCGCAAGCCCCTTGAGCAGCATTGGGCTCACCCCGCTCGCCACGAGGCGTTGGAGCGCCTCCCGCGCCTGCGTGCGGGTCGCCACGTTGAGGCTGCGGACCTCGGCATACGCGCGACGCAGCGGCTGCAGCTCCGTTCCGTTCACGCCAGCGGCACAGAGCCGTTCGTAGAGGAGAGGGAGCAGGCGGGCAGCGTCGCCGCGGAGCGCACCGAGCGAGCCCGAGGCGACCAGCCGCCGCCAGATCTCGCCTGCGACGCCGGCGTCCTGGGCGCAGGCGCCGCGCAGGAGCTCGACCTCGATCTCGCTGGGCCACCACGACGGCCGGCGACGGCTCGCTTCGGCTGCCATCGACGGAACGGACACGGTCACCCCGTCAGCCGCGGTCGCTGTCGCGACAGGTTGCCAGCGCGCCGGATCCGAGCTGCTCGAGCTCCCGTCGCTCCCCTGCTCCGGCGCCGGCGGCGAGGGCCAGAACCTCGGGCACGAAGCGTTCGAACCCGGGACGGTCTCCGACCAGCACCACCGGGCGGGCGTCGAGCAGCCGAGCGATCGCGGCGGCGGTGTCTCGTGGCCGGAGCCTGGCCGGCACCGCATTGTCGATCAGCAAGAGCGCAGCCTCCCCTGCCGACAGCCGGCGCGGTCGCCACTCGGCCCCTGTCGCGAAACGCGCACCGAGCACGAAGTCGCAGCTTCGAGGCGCCGGCTCCGCCCCGCTGCCTGCGGCCACCGCGGGCAGCAGCGCCGCCGACTCGGGGCGCAGCGACGCCGGCTTGCGGTAGGGCCACACTCGACCCTCGGAATCGACCGGCGCGTACTCGTCGGAAAAGTACGTCCCCCCTGCCGCGACCAGCGCGGCAGCCATCGTCGACTTGCCATGACCCGAACGGCCAGGGAAGAGGAACAGTCGATCCGCGACGACCACCGCGGCGGCATGCAGGAACACGGCCGAGCGCGCCAGCACTGCGATCTCGAAGTGCAGTCGCGAGAGCGCTTCCTGGCTGGCCGCCCGCAGCGTTCCGCGGAATGGCGCCCGAGCTTCCCCACCTTCGCCTCCCTCGAACCGCACGAGGTGATCGTGCCCGACCTGGTCGAGGCGGCAGGTCACGTCCGGCTCGACGTCCCCGGCGATCCGACTGCTCGGAAGCCCGGCGCGGACCGCGGCGATGGCCTCCTCGCTGTCGCCCGCGAGCTCGAGCCGCGCGCCGAAGACGTCGACCAAGATCCGCAGCACGGTCTACCCGGAACGCGTCGCGTTGCGGTCGCACACGAGGAAATGCGGCTCGAACACGGACCCGATCAGGATGCGGCTGCCGAATGGCACGGCCACGCTCGAACCCGAGAGATCCTCGCCCAAGCTGCGCCAGACCGGGCGCACCGGCGGCTCCGCCAGCCCGTCGGGATCGACCCACACCACCTCCGAAGGCGACCGCCGCGAGGGGTCGCCCGCGTGCCGCAAGAAGCTGAAGAGGTGCGGATGCGCGCCGATCCAGAGGTCCCCGTGCATGTCGACGGTCAGGTTGTCGACGCCGGTGCCGGTGGCGATCGCCTTGCGCAGCTCGAGATCGCCGGACTCGAGATCACGGTCGTAGACCAGGATCTCGCCTTTGGTGGTGGCGGCAACGTAGAGCTCCTCGCCGTTCTGCGAGAGCGCGATGCCGTTGGCGTAGGCGATACGGCTCGCGACCACGCGGGCGGAAGAGCCATCCCAGTACACGACGTTGGCGCGCGACAGGCGCAGGTAGTCGTCCAAGGCCTGGCGACGGCGCGAGGCGCTGCCGTGATCGTTGGTGGCATAGAAGCGGACGTCATCGACCGCTGCCACGTCGTTGACGCTCACGAGCAGCGGATCGCGCACCGAACGCAGCGGCTCGAGCGTGCCCCCGGCCTCGTTCGGCTGCCACGCGAAGACGTCCACCGCGTCGCCCGAGGTCGTGTGGTTGACCACGAACAGCGTGCCGCCGCCACTCTCGCGCGCGAGCAGGGAGATCCCGTGCGGTCTCAGCTCGCCCGGGAGGTCGGCGGTGAGATCCACCAGACGGTCTCCTGCGCCGGGATCCAGCGAGTAGGCGTAGAGCGCGCCGCGGTCGCCGGTGCGTGGATCGGAGGACACGAGGGCGGTCGCCGCGCCGCGATCCAGCGCGATGTCTTCCGCTCCCGCCGCCCCGGTGACGGCGCGACAGACTCCGGCAGAGAGCGGCTCGAGCTTACGGAACTGGCCCGCCGCGTCGTAGAGGTAGAGGAACCATAGGCCGCCAGCGACGGCGACGCCGACAAGGATGCGCAAGAAGACGCCCACGTTGGAATCCCGCCTCTCAGCTGAAGTACGACTGCAGCAGCTCCCGCACTCGCCGAAGGTCCTCGCTCGGATGCACGAGCTGCCGCACCAGACCGTCGTAGCTGCGCCGGAGCTGCTCGATGTCGTGAGCGCGCAGCAGCCGCAGCAGCTCCTGCACGACCCGCCGCTGGGTCGGTCCCCCGCCCGACTTCTCGAACTCCCGCTCGAGCAGCACCATCGCAAAGAAGAGCGCGTCGGGGAGCTCGCCGTCGGCAGCGTCGACCCGCGGCCGCTCGGCTTCGCCCGACCCCGGCGGCAACAGCATCGGCTCGAGGCTGCCCAAGGGTGCGGGTGCTTCCTCCGGCTCGGCGCGGCTCCGATCGAACCCGAACGGCAACGCCCGCATCTGCCGCGCGAATCGAGAGAAGAGCAAGAACAGCTCCTTCTCCGACGCGAAGTTTCCGACCAGGCGCGCGCGCCGACCGACGTGCAGGCTCTGGGTCTGCTGCAGCATGATGTGGGCTCGGGCGGACTCCTCGAGCTCGATCGCCTCGGCCTCGACTTTCCACGCTGTCAGGCTGCCCTGCACGTAGCAGGCTTTCGCGCAACGCACCGTCACCGCCTCCACCTCGACCTTGGGCTCGATGCGCACCGAACCGCGCAGGGACTCGATCGTGCCGTAGATACCGGAGTTCTGGATCACCAGGTTGCCCGGCGTGCGGATGGAGAGCTGCCCGTGCTGGTCGACCTCGATCTGCGTCCCTTTCGGGATGATCATGGTCGGGGCGCTGAGGTTGGCGTCTTCGCGCGACATTGCAGCAGCCTTGCTCATCGCCCGATCAGCGCCGGCAACGGCTCGTAGGTGCCGATGTCGGGAGCGCTGCGCGCCCGTACCAGGAGCTGCTCCTCGTCCCGCCAGCGATGATCGAGGATGTAGACGCGCGGATCGACCGGCCGCAGCTCGCCGGCCGCATCCCGCCGGCGTACCTCGTAGTGGAGGTGCGGGTTGGTGCTCCAGCCGGTGTTGCCGACGAGGCCGATCAGATCCCCCTGCTCCACCTGTTGCCCGGCGCGTACCTTTACCGCGTCGAGGTGGCCGAACAGCGTCACGAAGTCGTCGCCATGGCGGATGGATACCAGGTTGCCGTAACGCCACCAGCCGACGTTGCGCCGCGCGTCGTAGCGGCCGGCGAACGCGACTCGGCCGGAGGCAGGAGCGTAGACCGGCGTGCCGCGCTGCGCGGAGAGGTCGATGCCGGCGTGGAAGTCCGGTCGACTGGTGAACGGGTTTCGGCGCTGGCCGAACGGGCTCGTCAGGAGGAACTCGCCACGCAGGGGGCTCGCCGAGGGAGTCGTGCGGACCTGGTCGATGTGCTGTTCCTCGAAGTACTGCACTTCGCGCAGGAAGGCTCCGAGTACCTCGGCCTGCTCGGTCAGGCGACCCAGGAGCTCCGTAGTCGCCTGCACCTGCTCGTGGGACGGTCCGTCCGGCACCTCGATCGCCGGGCCCGGATAGCCGCCCTGCCCGATGGAGTCGCGCTCGAGACCGTAGGCCAGGTAGACCTTGCGCACCTTGAGCTCGAGCGCTTGGCTGTGCGTCTCCAGCTCCCCGAGGCGACGCCGCAAGCCCGCGGTCCGCTCCCGAAGCCTGACGCTGATGCGCGCCTGCGAGTCGTACTCCGCCTGCGCCGCCACGCCCGAGACCACCGCGGGAGTCGCCCACAGCGCGTAGCCCACCACCGCGAGGTACGACGCGGCAGCCAGCGCGAGCAAGATGGCATGGCGCCGCTGCACGAACAGGCAGCGCACCTGGCGCTGGATCGAGGCGGGGTGGAGCTGCACCTCGATGGGAAAGCGCGCGGTCGCGGGGGGCGGGGGGTCGCTGCGTCTGCGGCCGAACATGACTGTCGGGAGTGTAGCCGGTGCCACGGACAGCCTGCACCAGGCGGTTGCCCGGAGCCACCCTACTCCCGCGTCACTCGGGCACCAGCTCCGCAATCGCGCGCTCGGAGCCGTGGCGTCGGGCCCAACCCAGGAGCGCTGCGTGCACCGCGGGCGATCCCGCGATGATGTTGCCGGAGGCGACGTAGCCGGCGTTGCCGTCCCAGTCGGTGACGACGCCCCCAGCCTCCTCGATCAGGATCGCGCCGGCGGCGACATCCCAGGAAGACAGGCGCAGCTCGAAGAACCCGTCGTAGATCCCGGCGGCGACGTGGGCGAGGTCGAGCGCAGCAGCACCGCAGCGCCGGATCGCGCGCGCCCCCAGGAAGACGTCGCGGAACACCGCCAAATAGAGGTCGATCGCGGCGTGGGCGCGGAACGGGAAGCCGGTCGACAGGAACGCGTCCCCGGCGTTGGTCTTCCCCGACACGCGCATGGGCACGCCATTGCGCGTCGCGCCGCCGCCTCGACTGGCCGCGAACACCTCGCCTCGCAGCGGGTCCATCACGACGCCGGCGATCAGCTCGCCGCGATGCCGGCAGGCGATCGATACGCACCAGATCGGCAGTCGCTCGAGGAAGTTGGTGGTGCCGTCGAGCGGGTCGCACAGCCACTCGTAGTCGGCGGTGCGGTTCTGCCCGGACCCCCCACCCTCCTCGGCCACGATGCGGTGGTCGGGAAAGCGGCTGCGGATCACCTCGAGGATAGCCGTCTCGGAATCGCGATCCGCCTGCGAGACCAGGTCGTTGAGCGCCTTGCGCTCGACCCGCAGGCGTCCCTCCGCGCCGGCCCCGTGCCACGCCTCGAGCAGCACCGCCGCACCCGTCCCGGCGGCTTCGATTGCCACCTCGAGGATCTCCCGTCCGGCGCTCCTGGCCTCCGAGTCGTCTCCTTGCTTCTGTACCTGCTTGTTCAATTCGTCCGCCTCTCCGGCCGCACCTCCGGCGCGCGGAGGCTAACCTGGTCGGACCGGCCCGGCCAAGCTGCGGTAGCGTCGGTGACGGCGGTGACGAGCGATCACCGCGCTCCCGAGCAGGAATGGGAACGGAGCGGTCGAGGCTCGCCCAGACAGTCGTGCTCGGAGACAGCCCACCTTGGCAGGCTACGGAGACCAGAATGAAGAGCGTCAAGAGGGACAGCAAGAAGAACGGCAAGAAGAGCAGTGCCAAGAAGGATCGCGCGAAGCTCATCGAAAAGCTCAACGGCGACCTCGCCGGGGAGTACCAGGCGATCCTGATGTACGTGACCTATGCCGCCAGCGTCACCGGACCTCATCGGCCGATGCTCAAGCAGTTCTTCGAGTCCGAGATCCCCGAGGAGCTGGCCCACGCGCAGTTCCTCGCCGAGAAGGTAGCGAGCCTCGGCGGAGCTCCGACCACCGAGCCGCGTCCGGTGCCGCGCACCGGAGACCCCAAGCAGATGCTTATCTACGTGCTCGAGGCGGAACGGCGCGCCATCGCCGACTACCGGCAGCGCGCCGAGCAGGCCGCCGAGCTCGGCGAGAAGGGCCTCGCCGTCCGCCTCGAGACCATCGTCGAGGACGAGACCGGGCACTACGAGGAAACGGAGAAGATCCTCAGGGGCTGGTAGGCCTAACCAGCCTCATTGGCTGGTCGTCCAAACCAGCCTCAGGGGCTGGTCGACCACACCAGCCTCAGGGGCTGGGCCACACCAGCCTCAGGGGCTGGTAGGCCACACCAGCTTCCCGCCGACGACCGTCCCGGCCGGCGCTCCCCGCAGCTTCCAGCCCGCGAACGGAGTGTTGCGCGACTTGCTCTGGAAGGCCGATGGGGCAACGACCACCTCGCGCTCGAGGTCGATCAGGGTCACGTCGGCCGGCGACCCAGGGCGCAGCGTGCCTCCGGGCAGCCCGAACGCGCGCGCCGGGGCACACGAGAGCAGCTCGACCAGCCGCCGCAGCGGCACCAGGCCGCGACCCACCAGACGGTCCAGGCAGAGGCTAACCGTGGTCTCGAGCCCGACGATGCCGAACGGAGCGTCGACGAAGTCGATCTCCTTCTCGTCCGGATGGTGGGGCGCGTGGTCGCTGGCGATGAGGTCGATGAAGCCCGCGCGCAGGCCCGCGATCAGCGCCTCCCGGTCGCGCGCTGCGCGCAGCGGCGGGTTCATCTTGAAATTGGGGTCGAGGCCGCTCTCGAACACGTCCTCGTCGTCGAGCAGCAGGTGGTGCGGCGTCACCTCGCAGGTGACCGCGAGCCCCTGGTCACGTGCGCGCCGGATCAGCTCCAGGCTGCGCGCGCTCGACAAGTGCTGGAGGTGGTAGCGGCCGCCGGTGTCCTCTACCAGGAGCAAGTCGCGCGCGACCATCGCATCCTCGGCGACCGCCGGGATGCCCGCCACCCCGAGCCGCGCGGAGGCGCCGCCTTCGTGCATCACACCCGCCCCCGACAGCTCGCGATCCTGCGCGTGCTGGACCACCGGCACGTCGAAGTGGCGAGCGTAGAGCAGCGCGCAGCGCATCAGCTCCGGGTGCCACACCGGGCGTCCGTCGTCGGAGATCGCGACCACGCCGGCGTCCACCAGCTCGCCGACCTCCGCGAGCTCCTCGCCCTGCAAGCCCTTGCTCACCGCCCCCACCGGGTAGACGCGCGCGAACCCCGACCTCTGCGCCTCGCCGAGGATGTGCTCGGTCACCGAGCGGCAGTCGTTGGGCGGCACCGTGTTGGCCATGCAGGCGACCGCCGTGAAGCCGCCGGCGGCGGCCGCACGAGTGCCGGTCAGCACCGTCTCCTTGTACTCCTGCCCCGGCTCGCGCAAGTGCACGTGCACGTCGATCAGGCCGGGCGTGACGACCTTGCCGGCGGCGTCCACCACCTCGGCCCCCTCGGCCTCGATCGAGCGCTCGAGGGCCGCGACCTTGCCGTCCTCGAGCAGCACGTCGAGCCGGTCGTCGAGGTCCTGGGTCGGATCGACGACTCGCCCGCCGCGCAGCAGCAGCCTCACCCCTGCACCCCCGCGAGCAAGTAGAGCACGGCCATGCGCACCGCGACGCCGTTGGTCACCTGCTCCAGGATCACGGAGCGCTCGCCGTCGGCGACGTCGCTCGCGATCTCCACGCCGCGGTTCATCGGCCCGGGGTGCATCACGATCACGTCGTCCTTCGCCAGCCGCAGCCGCTGGCGGGTCAGCCCGAACAGCCGGAAGTACTCCTCGGTCGAAGGGAGCCGCATCCGGCCCTGCCGCTCGAGCTGGACGCGCAGCATCATCACCACGTCAGCCCCCTCGATCGCGTCCTCGAGGCGGTACGCAACAGGCACGCCGAGAGCTTCGACGCCCGCCGGCATCAGGGTGCGCGGACCCGCGATCACGACCTCGGAGCCCATCGTGCGCAGCAGCAGCACGTTGGAGCGCAGCACGCGGCTGTGCTCGAGGTCACCGACGATCGCGACGCGCAGCCCGTCCAGGCGCTTCTTGTGCTGCCTGATGGTGAAGGCATCCAGCAGCGCCTGGGTCGGATGCTCGTGCGCGCCGTCCCCGGCGTTGATCACCCGGCTCGCGATCCGCGCGGCCAGAGCATGGGGCACGCGGGGGTGGCCGTGCCGGATCACCACCACGTCGGGCGCCATCGCCTCGAGGTTGCGCGTCGTGTCGAGCAGCGACTCGCCCTTCTCGAGCGACGAGCCCGAGGCGGAGAAGTTGACCGAGTCCGCCGACAGCCGCTTCTCCGCGATCTCGAAGCTCGAGCGCGTGCGCGTGGACGATTCGAAAAAGATGTTGAGCGCGGTCTTGCCGCGTAGGGCCGGCACCTTCTTGACCGGGCGCTCGGCGACCTCGCGAAAGGACTCCGCGGTGTCGAGGACGAGGTTGATCTCGTCCGCTCCGAGCTCGGCGACACCGAGGAGATCCTTGCGTCGCCAAATCGGCCGCTCGCTCACCCCTGGCGCTCCAGGAGCTGGACGTCCTCGCGGTCGTCCGTGGAAGCGAAGCTGACCTTGATCACCTCGGACGCCTTGGTGCGCACCTTCTCGCCGACGTAGTCGGCGTGGATCGGCAGCTCCCGCCAGCCGCGGTCGATCAGCACCGCGAGCTGCACCGTGCGCGGCCGCCCGTAGTCCATCAACGCATCCAGCGCAGCGCGCACCGTGCGTCCGGTGTAGAGCACGTCGTCGCAGAGCACCAGCGTCCGGCCGTCGATCGGCAGCGGGAAGCTGCTCTCCTTGACGACTGGGTTCGGCGCGATCGTCGAGAGGTCGTCGCGGTACAGCGTGATGTCGAGCACGCCGATCGGCGGCGAGCTGCCCTCCATCACCCCGATCGCGGCGGCGAGCTGCTCCGCCAGCGGCACCCCGCGGGTGCGGATGCCGACCATCATCAGGCCCGCAGCGCCCTTGTTGCGCTCGACCACCTCCCCCGCCATGCGGCGCACCACGCGCGTCATCTGCTCCCGGTCGAGTAGGGTGCCCTTGGCTACCAGGGTCGGATCTTCAGCCATGCTGTGTGGGTCCGCTGCGGAGTGGAGGCCGGCGGGATGGTACGGGGGCGGCGGAAGCGGTGTCAACGCGCTACGATTGCCAGGCTGATCGAGAAGCGACCGTGATGAGTCCGGGCTAGAATCCCGGCGCTTCCGACCCACACCATCCGTCATGCCACGCAATCCGCGCACGAACGAGCCACCAGACCCGCGAGACCCCGGAACCGTTCGCGCCCGCAAGCCTCTCGACCGCCGCCAGGTCGTCTTCCTCGTCGCTTTCGTCGTGCTGCTCGGGGGCGGCTTCACGCTGCTCTCGCTCAACGCGGTCGACCGCGTGTTCGTGGTTCCCTTCACCGCGCTGGTGGCCAAGGTCTCGGGCTGGCTGCTCGACGTGATCGGGCAGGACGTGACGATGCGTGGCACACAGATCGTCAGCCCACGCTTCGCGGTCGACATCAAGAACGGCTGCAACGGGCTGGAGACTGTGGTGGTCTTCGCATCGGCGGTGCTGGCCTTCCCGGCGGCCTGGCGCACCAAGCTGTTCGGTCTTGTCGGCGGCATCGCCGCGATCCAGGTGATCAATCTCGTGCGGGTGGTGGCGCTGTTTCTCACCGGGGCGTACTTCCCGTCGTTCTTCGACAGCTCCCACACCGTGGTCTGGCAGAGCATCGTCGTCGCGTGCGGCGTGCTGTTGTTCTTGGTATGGGCGAGCCGCTGGGCGGCGCCTCGGCCACCGCAGCACGCCGAGGCACAGACCTAGGGAGCGGCGACGGTCGCCAGCGGCCGAATCGCCGCGTCTCGCACCGGCCGACACCTCATGCCGCTGCTCCGCTTCCTGCGCAACACGCTGCTGTGGGCGATCCCTGCCACGCTGCTGTGGCTCGCGATCACCCCTACCTACAACCGGTTTCTCGCGCGCGCCGCCGAGAACGCAGTCCAGCTCACCGAGTCGCCGAACCACACCACTCTGAAGCGGTACGACCAGCACAACTTCCTGATCTACCGCGACGACCTGCAGGGCCAGACTTCGACCGGGCACGTGTCGTCGGTGCGGGTGACCTCGTATCACTTCATGCTGATTTTCACCGCAGCGATCTTCCTGGGAGTTCCGGACACACCGCTGCGTCGCCGGCTCGAGTCGCTGGGCTGGGCAGCGCTGGTCTCGGCCTTCTTCCACATCGGCGCGCTGCTCTTCCGCATCAAGTTCATCTACGCCACG
Organism: Thermoanaerobaculia bacterium; assembly: GCA_035524895.1. Lineage (GTDB taxonomy): Bacteria > Acidobacteriota > Thermoanaerobaculia > Multivoradales > Multivoraceae > DATLFI01. Next base: position 17,961 of record DATLFI010000197.1, read on the forward strand.
CAGCTCGGATCGTGGAGCGCAGAGCACTACGGCGCGTTTGGCCAGAACTTCTGGGGCCTCGGACGCCACCTCCTCGACCTGCCGTTCCGCTTCGCGCTGCCGCTCCTCCTGTGGAGCTGCTTCTACCTCGACCGCCTGCTACCGGACCTCGTTCGTTCCGAGGCGACCGGTGCGCTTCCGCGCACCAAACGCCGACTCGCCAAGGACTCCACCAACTCCCCCAGAGACTGAAGAAAGAAGCGGCCCGCATGAGCAAACTGACCAGCACCTCGAGCACCCGATCTCGTTCTCACTCTCGAGGTCACTCGGTGATCTCTGGGCTCTCGGCCCACGCTCGACTCCTGGTACTGGGCGTGCTCGCATTCGGCGTGGCCCTCGCACCGGCGCCCGGGCTCGCGCAGCGCAGTCTCGAGATCGCGGACATCTTCGCCCTGCCCGACCTCTCGGAGCCGCGGGTCTCGCCCGATGGCGAGCAAGCGGCTTACCTGGTCGACAGCGTGGACCTGGAGGCCGACGAGTCATCCTCCGCGCTGCACGTCGTCGAGCTTCGCACCGGCGAGACGCGTCGCCTCACCGCACCTGACCGCAGCGACAGCCATCCGCGCTTCAGCCCCGACGGCCGCCAGCTCGCCTTCCTGTCGTCGCGCCCCGCGAAGTCGGGCGACGACGATCCGAAGGCGCAGGTCTGGGCCTACGACCTGCGCGGCGGCGACGCCCAGCCGCTCACCGAGGTCGAACAGGGTGTGGAGAGCTTCGAGTGGTCTCCCGACTCGCGGCGCCTCGTGCTCGTGCTGCGGGACCGCGACCCGGATGAGGTGGCCACCGAGGGAGACGACGACAAGGAGAAGCGCCCTCGGCCGATCGTCACCGAGCGCCGGCAGTTCAAGCGCGACTACCGCGGCTACCTCACTGCCCGGTACACGCACCTCTACACCTGGTCGGTCGCCGACCGCAACCTGACGCAGCTCACCAGCGGCGAACAGGACGACTCCGAGCCGGCGTGGCGGCCGGACGGCAAGGCGATCGCGTTCACCAGCAACCGCACTGGCGACCAGGACGCCAACCAGGACACCAACGTGTTCGTCGTCGAGGTCGGCGAGGACGGGTCACCCGCCGCCCTGCGCCAGGTCACCACGAACCCGGGCGCCGACGGGTCGCCGGCGTGGAGCCCCGACGGTGCCACCATCGCCTATCTCACGCAGATCGAGCCGAAGCTCATGTGGTACGCGACGCAGCACCTCGCTACGGTGCCGGCCGCCGGCGGCAGGCAGACCGTGCTCACCGCCGCGCTGGATCGCTTCGTCTACGCGCCGAGCTTCTCCGCCGACGGCCACGAGATCCTCTTCCTGCTCGAGGAGAGCGGCGAGCAGCACGTCGCCGCCGTGCCGGTCGTGGGCGGCGCGCAGCGCGCCATCCGCCGCCTCACGAGCGGGCCGCGTATGGTGTCGGCGTTCCACCAGAGCCGTAGCGGTCGCATCGCCGCCCTACTGAGCGAGCCTCTCCTGCCGATCGAGATCTTCACGATCGACGCCGCCGCCAAGGAGCCGCCGCAACGCGTCACCCGCACCCACGAGAAGCTGATCGGCGAGCTCCGACTCGGCGAGGTGCGCAAGGTCACGGTGCAAGGCGCCGACGGGACGCCGATCGAGACCTTCCTCACCCTGCCCCCCGACTACGAGGCCGGGCGTCGCTACCCCACGATCCTGTGGATCCACGGCGGTCCGGTCGGCCAGTACGACTGGGGCTTCAACTTCCAGTCCCAGCTATTCGCCGCGCACGGCTATGTCGTGGTGCGGCCCAACCCGCGCGGCTCCTCCGGTTACGGCCAGGACTTCTGCAAGGCGATCTTCGCGGACTGGGGCAACAAGGACTACGACGACGTCATGGCCGCCGTCGACTACGCGGTCGCCGCCGGCCTGGCCGATCCGGACCGTCTCGGCGTCGGCGGCTGGTCCTACGGCGGCATCCTCACCGACAACGTGATCGTCAAGACCACCCGCTTCGCCGCCGCCATCAGCGGCGCCGGCGAGGGTCTCAACATCTCCAACTACGGCCACGATCACTACCAGCTCGAGTGGGAGGTCGAGCTGGGCCTGCCGTGGGAGAACCGCGAGCTCTGGGAGAGGCTCTCGCCGTTCAACCAGATCGAGAAGGTCACCACGCCGACCCTGTTCATCGGCGGCGCGGTCGACTGGAACGTGCCGATCCTCGGTTCCGAGCAGATGTACCAGGCTCTCAAGCGCCTCGGCCGCACCACGCAGCTCGTGGTCTACCCAGGCGAGCACCACGGCATCAGCCGCCCGAGCTTCCAGACCGACCGCCTAGAGCGCTACCTCGGCTGGTACGCGCGGTTCCTGGGTGGTCGAGCGGCGTCGCGCACCAGCCTTCCACCGCCATCGAGCGGCTCCTGACCCCCCGCATACCGAGAGAGCGACTCAGCTTTGGTACCTGGGAATGCGGTCCAGGTCGGGTTCGACGAATCGCCCTCGCGCCTCGTCCGAGAACAGCAGCTCCGCCGAGTAGTGCGTGAGCATGATCTTGCCGTCCAGCATCCGGCGGTCGCTGTCGATGAAGGCGTCGGCCGACGAGGCGGGCGGGCAGATCTCCATGAAGTGCCGCACCGCGAGGATCCAAGCTCGCGTCATCGTCTCGTGGTACTTGGACACGTCGATGCCGTGGTGCCGGAGGAAGGCGTGCAGCGCGTCCCGCATGCGGGCGGTCGCGGTCTCCACGTCGTGGTCGACCAGATAGGTGTAAGCCAGCCGGACGTGGGCGCGGTGGTCGAAGGTCGCAGGCGCGATTCTGTGCGCTTCGAAGTCCTCCTGGAATCGCCGGTCCTCGGGTGACATTGCGTGCTTCATGACCCACCCCTCTGATGTCGAAAGACGTCCGGCCGGCCGGACGCCGGTAGCTACGCCACGGGCCGACCGAAGGCGCCACGACGATCTACCCGAGACGATCCACCCCCTGCCGCCACGCGGGCGCTAGACGCCTCGAGGCCGCGTTTCCGTGACTTTCGCGTCAAGTTTGGACGATCTCTCGATCGGCACCGCGCGGCCGGCACGGAGACCGGCCGCTACCCGCATCTCGTAGAAGCGGCTGAGCGGGTCCGGTCGGTACTCACCGAACGGCCCGATGCTGGAGAAGCCCCAGCTTTCGTACAGGCCGATTGCTGGCCCCTGGTGGATCCCGGTCTCGAGCCGCAACGCGCCGGCCCCGTGGCTGCGGGCGTGCTCCACGAGACGCTCCAGGATCGCCTTGGCCAGACCCAGGCCGCGGAAGGCGGGTCGGACGTACATCCGCTTCAGCTCGGCGTAGTCGGTGCCGAAGAGCTGGACGCCGCCGCAGGCCGCCGGCACACCGTCCACCCGCGTCACGAAAAATGCGACGCCCTGGGCCAACAACTTGTCCACGCTGTAGCCATGGCGGCTCTTCTGCGGATAGAGCGGAGCCAGGTGCGCCTCGAGCTCCTCGATCAGGTATCGGGCGTCGGGAGTGTCGGGGCGTTCGAGGAGGATGGTGGTCGCCATCGGATCGAACAGCGCGGACTCGAAGATGCCCCTCAGTATACGAGCAGCCCGTTGCGGGCACCGGTACCGTGACTAGCCACCGTGCCGCGGCTGACACCGCGGCGCCCGGGCGCGCCCTCAGGCTCCAGGGCGTCCGCTCAACGAGCCCCGCACGCCCAGGACTCGGGGTCGACCAATGCTGCGCGGGCCAGGAGAGCCTGGGAAGCACGCTCGTCGCCGGCGGTGGTCGCGGCCTGCTCCGCGAGTCCCATGGCCCTGGGGTCGGCGGGCGTCGCGGCGAGCGCTCTTGCGAGCACCAGACGAGCCTGCTCGGCCTCGCCGAGACCAAGCAGGGTCTCGCCCCACGCGAGGAGGTCCTCCGTGGTGAGCGCACCGCTCGAGCTCGCCTGCTCCCACAACGACACGGCCTCTTGGATCGCACCGGAATCCCGCGCCGCCGCCGCCTGACCGCGCAGCCGGTCGACGCGGTTGCTCTCCTCCCAGCGCTCTCGTTCGTCGGACTCGAGCTCGTCGAAGCGCGAGAGAGTGCGCTCGGCGGCATCGAGCTCTCCCAACGCTCGATACGCCAGCGCCAGGTTGTAGTGCACCGGGGGGAGGTCGAGCCTGTCGGCGAGCGGCTCGAGCCACCGCCGCGCGTCCTCCGCTCGACCCTCGCGCACCGCCAGGACTCCGAGCGCGTAGCGCGTGTTCACGCTGTCCGAATGCGCGGCGGCGTGCGACTCCAAGCGGCCGCGCAGCTCACTCAGCTGCGGCGCCACGACGAGCGCTCCGGACAGCGCGAACGAGGCAACCCGCTCGGCAGCGCCCGAGTCGTGCTCGAGCGCCGCGGCGAATGCCTGCATCGCTTCGGGGATGCGCATGGCGCGATAGAGCAGCTCGCCACGCAGCAGGAGAGCGTCGGGAATGGGCCCGCCCACGACCAGGACGCGCTCGACCGCCTCCAGGGCGGCCTCGTAGCGATCCTCGGCCGCTTCCGCCCGCGCGAGGAGCAGCCACGCTGCCGCATCGTCGGTCCGCGCCGCAGTCGCCGCACGAGCCTGGCAGCGCGCCAGCGCGTGAGCACCGGCGGCGAGAGCCACCCGAGCGATAGCGACCTGATCCTCGGGCTCGGGTCCCGCAAGCTCCTCGACCTGGCGCCAACCGCGCAGCGCCCGCAGCCAGTCTCCCTGCCGCTCGGCTGCCGCGACCAACGCTCGGTGGAGCGGCAAGTAGCGCGGCGCTTCGCGGAGCAGCGCCAGCAACGGCTCGACGGCGACCGGGTCGCGCTCGAGCGCCGAGATCGCCTCGGCCGCGCGACGCTCGAGGTCGAGGTTCTGCGCCGCTGTTGCGGGTGGGCCAGGCGTCACTGTGGCCAGCACCGCCACCAGGACGACACTGGGGATCGAGGCCGCGGCGGCGCGCGAGACCAGAACCGCGCCGCCGCCGGACGGGCCGCAGCCCTCGTGCAACGCCACGATCACCGGTCCTCGACCACCACCACGACCCGGTCCGCCGGCACGCCGCGCACGATCCGGCGCGCGCCGCGCGGCCACCTCACGTCGAGGTCGGCCCCGCTCGCAGCAGCCAGCCCGAAGTGCAGCACCGACTCGGGCTGCGAAGCGTAGCTGCCACCCGAGGCGACCGCGCGGGACTGGCGTCGCGTCTCGCCGTCCGGTACCACGGTCGTGACCTCGACCCGCGCGCCGAGCGCGGGCCACGGGCCGTTCGCACGCAAGTCGACCTCGAGCCATCGACCCGCTCCCACGGTCTCGTTGCGCAGCAGGCTGGGCCTGGAATCCTGGTTGCTGATCGCGAGATCCAGGCGCCCGTCGCGATCGAAGTCGAGCGTCGCCGCTCCCCTGCTCGACCGTGACTCTCCCTCCTCGAGCGCTTCGCTCGCGTCGACGAAACGTCCGCCGCCGTCGTTGCGCAGCAGCAGGTTCGGCTGGCGGTAGCTCTCGCGCAACGATGCCGCCTGGTCGACCTGCGGGTAGATGTGGCCGTTGGCGAAGAACAGGTCGAGGTCCGCGTCGTTGTCGGCGTCGAACAGCGCCACCCCCCAGCCGAGCGGCGCGAAGGTCGGCGCGGCGACGCCGGAGGGCAGGCTGTAGTCGACGAACAGCTCGCCGCCCAGGTTGCGGTAGAGCGCGTACGAGTCGTGGGCGAAGTTGGTGACGACCAGCTCCCACCAGCCGTCACCGTCGACGTCCCCCGCGGCAACGCCCATGCCACCCTGCGCCTCGCCGTTCGCGGAGAGCGCCACACCGCTCGCGAGGCCGACTTCCTCGAACGTGCCGTCGCCCCGATTGCGGTAGAGCCGGTTGGCAGTGCTGTCGTTGGCGACGTAGAGGTCGGGGTAGCCGTCGCGGTCGAAGTCCAGCACCTGGACCCCCATCGAGTAGCCGCCGTTGCCGGCGTCGAGCCCCGCCTCGACGGTCGCCTCGCGGAAGCGACCCGCCCCATCGTTGCGGTAGTAGACGTTGCGGCTCTCGGGCAAGCCCCGCGGGCCGTCCATCACCCACACCTGCCCGCGCCAGCGACGCGTGCGCCGAGCGCCCAGCACCTCCTCCCAGGTCGCGGTCACGTAGCGCGTCACGAACAGGTCGTGGTCGCCGTCGCCGTCCGCGTCGAGGAACGCGCAGGCGATGCTCCAGCCCGGCGTCGCGACACCGCGCGCCGCCGCCTCTTCCGCGAACGATCCGTCGCCCTTGTTGCGATAGAGCCGGTCGGGGCCGAACGCCGTGACGTAGACGTCGACCTCGCCGTCGGCGTCGATGTCCCCCACACAGCCACCGCTGCCGTAGCCGTCGTCGCCGACACCGGCGCGCCGGCTCACGTCGGCGAACGCGACCCGGCCACTCGGGTGTCCTCCCTGCGCGCCGAGGTTTCGATAGAGCACCCCGCGGTGCGCCTCGCGACGCATTTCGGCGCCGCTGCGGACGAAGCGCTCGGCGTTGACGAAGTAGAGATCCGGCCAGCCGTCACGGTCGTGGTCGAGCGCTACGACTCCGGTGCCGGTCGAGTCGAGCAGGTGAGCCTTCTCGGGGCCGCCGGAGTAGGTGACGACCTCGACGCCGGCATCCCGAGCCATGTCGCGAAAGACCAGGCTCGTGCCCGGCGCGCCCGCGAGCAGCGCGCCGGTGCCAGCGACCACGGCCGCCCAGGCAGCCGCGATCAGGGCATTCGACCTGCCATCAGAATTCCCAGCCCGCGCGCACCATCAGGCGACGCGGGAAGATGAAGTCCGACGGTAGGAACGAGTCGCCGGGCTGCAGGACCAACGTCTCGAAGAACTGGTTGGCGTCCTCGTTGAGCGCGTTGAGGAGCTGCAGGTCGAGCTTGATCGTGCCGCGGTCGCCGAGCTTGAAGCGGCGACCGAGCGACAGGTCGACCAGGCTCTGGAACGGCTTGCGACGGTCGTCGCTCGCCGGCTCCATGATCACCGTGACCAGCCCCTGGTTCAGACCCGGCACACGGGTCTGCCGGTTGTGGGGAGCACCGCTCTGCAGGTTGACCACCCCGCCGAAGTACATCTGCCAGGGCAGATCGAAGTTGCCCTGCACCCGGAACATGTGCTCACGGTCGCCCTGCAAAAGCTGGTCGGCATGGATGAAGTTGTTCGGGTCGGAGCCCTCGCGGCTGCCGTAGAACGGGTTGAACTGGGACTGCGAGAGCATGCGCGGGATCAACCCCTCCGACTCGGACCAGGTGTAGGAGGACATCAGACTCCAGCCATCCGCGTAGCGCCGGCGGAACGAAACCGTCGCGCCGCGGTAGTCCTGGTAGTACTCGGGGATCAAGCCGGCGGCGGTGAAACCGGGCCCGTTGCCTTTGCGTTTCGTCGGCTCCTCGATCTGGTTGAGCAGTGTGAACACCCTGCCCGAGACGGGGTCGACGAACTCGAACGGCTCGTACACCCCATCGTCGAGGATCTGCCAGCCCACCAGGTCCTTGGTGTCCTTGTAGATCGCCTCGAAGCCGACGGCGTAGTGCTTGCCGAGCTGTCGCTCGAAGCCGAGCGCGTACTGCAGCGTACGCGGCGGATCGAGATCCGGATCGACGCCCACCGCCGGCGTCGAGAACTCCGCCAGCAGCTCGATGATCTCGAAGGTGCCGGGCTCGACCCAGAAGAGACGCCCGGGCTCCCGGTTGGGCGGCGGGTAGTCCCAGTTGCCGCTGACGTTGCCGTCGTAGTAGACGCCGAAGGAGCCGCGGATCACCGTCTTGCCGTCCTCGCCCGGCGCGTAGGCGAAGCCGAGACGCGGCGAGATCTCGCGCCACTCGAGCAGCGGGTCGACGCCCGGAATGGTCCCGCCGGTCGGTTCGAAGCCGAAGCCTAGCTCCGGGTAGGCCGGGATCCGCGCGTCGTGCCGGTCGTAGCGCACGCCGAGGTTGAGGGTGAGCTTGTCGCCCAGGCGCCAGGTGTCGTCGACGAACGCGGAGTAGGCATCTTGATCGCCGCCGTAGACGTACGGCGTGTGCTCGTAGCGGTAGTAGTAGGGGTAGCCGGGGTAGTACTCGTAGCGGTAGACATAGTAGCCGGCCGGTCCGGGCGCGACGAAGGTCTCGGCCAAGCCGCGGTTGTACTGGACGCCGAAGCGGAAGTCGTGGTCACCGCCGAGGAAGTCCTCGGCGAAGTGGGTGAGCTTGACGTCGAACTGGTTGCGCCAGGTCTCGTACTCCCACGGGAACACCGGGCTGCCGGAAAATGTCGGCGGACCGCCACCGGGCGGCGAGTAGTCGACGAACGGCGTCGCAGTGCTGCCGGTCTGGGAGTCGTGGATGTCGTCACTCCACCATCCCGCGTACTTGACGTCGAGAGTGTTGCTCTTGGTGAGCACCCGCTGGTAACCCGCGCTCCACGCCGGGTTGGTGCCGCGCTCCCCGGACAGCGCGTCGGGTGTGGTGAAGGCGTCGGCGGCGTCGGGGTAGCTCCAGTCCTCGTAGTGCAGCTTGAAGTCGACTAAGTTGCGATCGCCGAACGCGCCGGTGAGCTTGGCGTCATAGCGGTCGGCGGAGTTGATCGGTGTGAACGCAGGATCGGCCCCCGGATCGGTGTGGCCGTCGCGCCAGGTCTGCGCCGCGACGAAGAACCACCACTTGTCGCGCACCAGCGGCCCGCCGAGCGTGCCGGTGAAGTCGTGGTACTTGTCGCGCTCGAACTCGGGAAAATCGGTGTCGGGCAGATCGATGCTGCTGTCGGTCAGCGAGTCGGTCTGGAGGAACGCGTTGATCGAGCCTCTGAACTGGTTGGTCCCCGACTTGGTCACCACGTTGAACGCGGCGCCCAGCATGTTGCCGAACTCGGCGGGAGCGCCGATGCCCAGCACTTGTACCTCCTCGATGGTCTCGGGATTGATGTACCACCACGACGCCCCGGTCTCGGGAGCGCTGGTGTCGAGCCCGTCGACGTGCCAGGCGCTCGACTGCATGTTGGAGCCGTACGCGATCTGGCGGTCGCTCTCCTCCGACGACTGGCTGATGCCGGGAGAGAGAGCGATCATGTCGTAGAAGTTGCGGCGGGTCGGCAGGTCCTTGATGAACTCCGAGCCGTAGTTGACGCTCGAGCTCGAGCTCGCGGTGTCGACGAGCGGTGCAGCGCCCGACACGACGACCTCCTCCGAGAAGGTCGCTGCGAGGTCGAAGTCGAGCACCGCGGTGGCGTTGAGGCTCACCCGCACGCCCTGTAGCGTCTGCGCTTGCAGGTCGGCGGCCTCGACGGTCACCGAGTACACGCCGACGGGAACACCCGTGAACAGGTAGGCGCCGGTGGAGCCCGCCGTCACCTCGCGGGTACCACCGAGGATCGCCTCGCCTGCGAGCGTGACCTTGGCGCCGGCTGCTGCCGTGCCGTCAGGCTTCTTGATCGTGCCGCGGACCGTGCCGGTGGTCTGGGCGGCGAGGGTGGAAGCGAATGCGATGCAGGCGAGTCCGAGCAGAGCTGCGAGGGTTCCCTTGCGCATCGACTCCTCCTTGGGCGGAACGCGATGCCGGCGACGTGCGTTGGCACGACCGGTCGTCGAGTCCGTAGCTGACGAACCTGAAGTCACTATAGGGTCGGCTCGTGGCGAGAGTCAACGCACGGAGGGTGGCCCGGCGGCGGGTGCCGCGCCGATTCGGGTTCTTGGATCGCCTGCAGGATTGTGGACGGCTCCTCGCCGCGCAGGAACGCGTCGAGGTTGGCGGGGCGTCACGCTGGTACGGCGGGTCTGCATGCGTAAGGCCGAAACGCGCCTGCGGCGCCGTCGAGCTCCGCCTCGCGAGCCTGGTTTCGCTGGTTTCCCTGGTTTCCCTGGTCACTGCCACCCTCGGACGATCCCTCCGGTGCCACGCCGCACCAAACCTTCGCGTTGCCTCCCTGTGCGCTGTCGCAACTCTTTTCACTACTCTTTGCACTATCGGTGCCGGCTGCGCGCGACAGCAACCGCCGCCACCGACCGCGCCGGAAGACCGGCCCGCGCGTGCCGCAGTCCCGTCGGCTTGGAGCGAGCGCGTCGCCACTCTACCGGCCGGACGCCCGAGCGTGGTGCTGATCACCCTCGACACGCTGCGCGCCGATCGCGTCGGCAGCTACGGCGGCCCGGTGGCGACACCCCACCTCGACCGCTTGGCTGCCGAGGGCTCGCGCTTCGCCAACGCAGCCACCACCGTGCCTTTCACCCTGCCGGCCCACAGCTCGCTCCTTACCGGCACCTACCCCCCGACCCACGGCGTCCGCGAGAACGTCGGCTACTACCTCGACGAGAAGCTGCCCACGGTCGCCGAGCTGCTGCGCGACGCCGGATACGCAACCGCGGGATTCGTCAGCTCGTTCGTGCTCGACGCGCGCTGGGGCATCGCCCGCGGCTTCGACACCTACTACGACGAGTTCGACCTTGCCGAGGTGCAGACCGCGAACCTCGGAGACGTGCAGCGCGACGGCAAGGAGACCGTTGCGCAGGCGACCGCCTGGCTGCGCCAGCACGGCGGCAGCGAGCGCCCGTTCTTCGTCTGGGTGCACCTCTTCGACCCGCACGACCCCTACACGCCCCCCGAGCCGTACCGCTCGCGCTATCCGGGTCGTCCGTACGACGGAGAGGTGGCCTACACCGACTCGCTGGTGGGCGAGCTGATCGGCGTGCTCGAGGAGCTCGCTCTGCTCGAGCACACGCTGCTGATCGCCACCGCCGACCACGGCGAGGGCCTGGGCGATCACGGCGAGCACTACCACGGCTTCTTCGTCTACGACACCACGGTGCACGTGCCGCTACTGGTGCGGCCGCCGTTCCAGGACCTTGCCCGCGGAGAGGTGTTCGACGAGGCGGTGAGCCACGTCGACCTCGCACCGACAATCCTCGACGCGGCCGGCGTCGATGCGCCAGCGCACCTCCAGGGTCGCAGCCTCCTGCCGCAAATCTGCGGCGAGCCCGCCGGCGACGCCGCTGCCGAGCGGGTGGTCTATAGCGAGTCGCTCTACCCGCTGCTCCACTACGGCTGGGCGCCGCTGCGCGCGGCGCGCGGCGGTCGCCACAAGCTGATCGCGGCGCCGAGGGTCGAGCTCTACGATCTGCACGCGGACCCCGGCGAGCGGGCGAACCTGGCCGACCAGCTCACCGGCGCACGCGCGCTCCTCGAGGGCCGCTTGGCCGAGCTGCGCGAGCGCATCGAGTCGGCGCCCTCTGCCAGCGTGAAGCGCGAGGTCGACGCAGCGGCGCTCGCCCAGCTCCGAGCGCTCGGCTACGTCGCGCCGGCCGGCGAGGTCGACCCGTCCGCCGAGGACGACCGGCCACGCGCCGATCCCAAGGACCGCCTGCGCCTGCACCAGCTCCTGATGGGCGCCCAGAGCGCGTTCGGCAGCGGCGACCACGCAGTCGCCGAGCGCAACCTGCGGGCGGCACTCGCACAGGATCCAGGCATCGTCGACGCCCACCAGCTCCTCGGGCAGCTCTACCTCGACCAGGGACGCGGCGAGGCCGCGATCGCGAGCTTCCAGGGAGCCCTGGCGATCTCGCCCGAGCATCGGGCCTCCCTTTTCGGTCTCGCCAACGCATACTCGAAGGACGGACGGACCCAGGAGGCGATCGTCGGCTTCGAGCGGCTGCTCGACCTCGGCGGCTACGACAGCAAGGCCGCGATGGCGCTGGCGCGCCTGCGCGTCGAGCAGGGCGATCGCGCGGGTGCCGTGGAGGTCCTGGAACGAGCCACCGAACCGCAGGACGCGCCGGCCGCGCTCCTCAACGATCTCGGCGAGCTGCTCGCGGAGCTGGGCCAGCTCGACGCGGCGCTCGCCGCGTTCGAGCGCGCGCGACGCAACAGCGAGCAGCTCGCGCTGCCTCGCTTCAACCTGGCCGTAGCGCACGAGGAGATGGCACAGACCGACACAGCCGTTGCCATGTACGAGGAGTGCCTGCGTCTAGCGCCGCGCAACCACCGCTGCCTCTTCAACCTCGGCCGTCTCGCCGGCGCCGCCGGAGACCGCGAGCGGCAGCGGAGTCTCTGGGAAGCGGCGCTCGAGGCCAACCCCGACTTCGTACGCGGCTACTTCCTGCTCGCGAAGCTCCTCATGGACCAGGGGGTCGAGCTCCCGCGAGCCGAGGAGCTCACCCGCATCGGGATCGAACGCGATCCCGAGCACCGCAACGGCCCGCTCGGTCACTTCCTCCTTGCCGACATCCTCAATCGCCGCGGGCGCCCCGAGGAGGCGCAGCGCGCGCTCGCCGAGGCGCGTCGCGTCGAGGCCGAGTCGCGGCAGTGACCCTCACCGCGCCCCTCCCAGCCGAGCGAGGGAGCGCGGCACCGCCTCATTCCCTTCCCACCAAGTCACGTCCAATCATCGGCTCGAGGATCAGCTCATGAAACCCCGGGTCGGAACGCTCCTCGCACTTTGGCTGTCGGTCCCTCTCCTGACGACCGAGCTATCGGCCTTGGCGCAACACCCCAATGCCCCCGACACTCCCGAGCCCGGCTCCATGGAGGCGATCGCGCGCGCGACCAGCGAGCCTCGCTTCGCGAGCCCGTGGGTGGCGTACGTGCCGGAGTCGGCGTCGGTGCCCTCTCCGACCGACCACTTCGGTCGCCTCATGGGCGCTCCGTCGGAGCTCGCGTCGAGCGGTGAGATCTACGCCTACCTGCGCAAGCTCGACGCGGCGTCGCCGCGCGTGGCGGTGTTTCCGATCGGCGAGAGCTGGGAGGGTCGCGAGATCCTGCTGGTGGCGGTCGCCGACGAGGACGGCATCGCGCGACTCGACGAGCTCAAGGCGCACACCGGGGCGCTCGCCGATCCGCGACGCACCACGCCCGAGCAAGCGGAGGTGCTGATCGCATCTGGCGCCCGACCGTTCTACTACTTCAACGCCGCGCTCCACGCCGACGAGAGCGGCTCGCCCGAGGCGATGGTCGAGATGGCGTACCGGCTCGCGGTGTCCGAGCAGCCGTGGGCCCGCCGCATCCGCGAGAACGTGGTGGTGCTGAT
>DATLFI010000198.1:0-30124 GCA_035524895.1 Thermoanaerobaculia bacterium
GCGTGTGACCCAGCATCGCCACCGCTCGCGCGCCAACGCCGAGCCGCCGGTAGAGCCCCTGCAGGCGAAGGACCTTCCCCGCGCACCGCATGAGCATCCGGCCCCACGGCGCTCCCAACGCAGCCCACGGGGGTTCCACCAGGGGCTGCTAGCAGGCCGCTGCGGGTCCCGCCGGCCCTGCTCACAGTGAGCTTCAGCTCAGGGGTCGCGATCCAACGCACGCTCCAGCATTCCGACCCGGGGCTCGGCGGGATCGAGCTTGCTCGCCCGTTGGTACAAGCGACGCGCCACGCGATGGTTTCCGTGGTCGACCTCGAAGAGTCCCAGGGCCGCGAGCGGCTCCGCTTCGTCCCGCGTCAGGCGGACAGCCTTGCGGTAGAAACGTGCCGCTTCATCGACCCGCCCATGTCGCAGGCTGAGGTCGCCGAGAGCCAGGTAGGAGAACGGGTTGCGGTTAGCGCTGCGGTTGGTGACGGCTAGCAGGTCGAACGCCTCCTTGGTTCGTCCACGCAGGCGCAACAGGGCCGCCAGATTCTGATAGGCGGCAAACTGGCTCGGGTCGAGCTCGAGGGCGTGACGGTAAGCCGCCTCGGCACGCTCGAACGCACCCACGCGCCGCAGCGCCACGCCATAGTTGATCCACAGCGCAGAGATGGCGGGCTCGATGGTGACGGCGTCCTTCGACCAGCGGAGCGCCTCGTCCATCTCGCCGCGGCGCAGATGCTCTGCTCCACGGTTCGAGTAGAAGAGAGCCGTCGCCGCAAGGTCGCTGATCGGACGAATCTTGTGGTACTTCGTGCCCGCCTCGACCGCAAAGTCGATCAGAGTCATGTCGTGGGGTGGTCCGTAGGCGAGGGCGATGTGGTCCGAGTGGACGATCAGGTCGCCTTCCTTGGAGTAGTCCTGGAGATCCTTCACTTCCAGGAAGAACACCGGCACGCCCACCTCGCGGGCCAGGCCGAGGAAGAGCTGGGTGAAGGAGAGGCAGTTGGCCGATCGGAGCTCGAACACCTCGGCGGCGGTACCGGTGAAGTCCTTGCGGTAGTCGATCCCGAGACCGCCGGGGCCGAGCAACTCCTCGATCAGGATCTCGAGACGTGCCTTGCGCGAGGCGCCCCGGGACACGCGCTCCCTGACCCATTCGCGCATGGCCGGCGTCAGCTCGAAGGGCACCACAGCCGTCTCTACGCCGCGGGCCTCGAGCGCGCTCCGGAGCTGCGCAGCCGACTGAGCCTGCCCCGCCGCCGCGAGTGGCGCCGGCAGGACGACCACCGCGGCCGTCAGGATCCACTTGGCGATCCACGGCCCCGTGGGCAATGGGAAGCGCTGACCGATCGTCATTCCACGACGCTCCTGGAACGACGGCTGGATAGCGAGCCGCCTCGCGGGGTCAGCCGGCCGCTCCTTAGGTGCGGTGCGAGCTGAGCTCAGGCGTGGGCCCACCGCACCGCAAAGCACAGTATGCCACGAGGCCTGCGCGAGACGCGGAAAACGTGTCCTCAGGCGCTGACGCGAGGTCGAATCGCGGCGGGTGTCGCGGCTCGGACCGGGACCAACGCGCGCGCGGTGCGGGCACCCACCACCAACACCAACGTCAGCACCACGAACAATGCCAGGAGGGGCAGCGCGATGGCCAGTGCGGACAGCCCTACGGCGCCGCCGGCCTCGGCAGTCGATACCATCGGATTGCCGAAGCCCGCTGTGAACATGGTGGAGGCACCGCGCAACACGGTGGTTCCAGTCTGCACGACAGCAGCGAGACCGCCGCCGCCTATCACGGCGAGGCTCCAGCCGACCAATGGGCTCGTGTCCTGGACCATCGTCGCGGCGCCCGCAAGGATGCCCGCAACGACGGCGGTCGGAGCAGCCATCGAGTCGAGCAGGTTGTCCAACCACGGGATGAAGTAGGCGCCGACCTCGAGGGCCGTCGCGGCGCCGAGGGTCCACAGCGCCGCGTCGCTGCCGACCCACGCAAACCCGGGCGACAGGTCGAGGTGGCCGGCCCGAGTCGCGATGCTCATCACCAGGAACGGCACGAAGATCCGGAAGCCGCAAGCAGCGGCGAGACCGAGTCCGAGACAGATGCTGAGCAGGGCTTCCATTCCGAGATCCTCCCTTTCAACGGGTGCCTGGCGACCGGACCTCTGGGCGAGCCGGCCAAGGCCATCGTCGTCGGAACCTACGGCGCGCGCCGCCGATCGGTTTCAGGGGCTACCGGCGCCGCGCCGGCCGGCGAGGGCTGCCACCTGACCCAGGAGGCCTCTCGCCTCCGGCAGCCGCAGCCCCCACCCTGTACCAAGATACACGCTGGCGAACACCACGACCAGTGTAGGCCCGAGGATGACGGCTGGCAAGGCCGGCACCAGCAGCCACACGCCAAGGGCGGGCAACGACGAGCCGAGCGCTAGCCCACCGGCCATGGTAGCCCTGGCCCACGGCAGCTCGGCCTTGGCGCCATACTTGCGGTCGAGCCGATAACCGAGCGTCCACAGCTCGAACCAGGCGCCCAGAGCCGAGCCAGCCGCCAAACCGACCGCGCCGGCGCGCGCGCCCGAGTCGGTCGTCCCTCCGTCGAGCCCGACCAGCTCCGAGATCTCGAATCGGTCGAGCCAGAGCATGAGCAGCGCTCCTACGCTGGCTGCCAGGATCACCCGCCCCAGCGCGACCAGTGCAGGAGTGCGCGTATCTCCTGCTGCGTAGAACAGGTTCTGCCGCAGGCGAGACGCGACCGTAGGAAGCAGCCCGGCGGAGTACGCCGCGAGGACTCCGTAGACCAGCCACGAAGCGTCGGAGCCGAAGCGTCCTCGCTCGTAGATGGCCCGCACGATCGGGAGACCGAAAAGCATCAAGCCCACCGACGCCGGGACGGTAAGGAACGCCGCGGCGGCGAACGAGCTCGCCACCCGTCGCCGAGCCGCATCCTGGTCGTTTCCCATCCGGGCGAGCTCTGGCAGGTCCACCACGGCAAAAGAGGTCCCGAAGAGAGCCAGCGGCAGCGCGTGCAGGCGTTGGGCGTAGTTGAGAGCCGCCAGGGCCCCGGTCGCGAGCCACGACCCGAGGATGAGGTCCAACCAGCCCGAGAGTTGCACGACACCGCGCCCGAGCAGGGCAGGCCCGAACGTTCGCAGCGCAGGTCTCACACCGGGAGCGGCGAGAGCCGGCCGGGGGTCGAGGCCTCCAACCAGGCGCAGCGTAGCGGGAAGCTGCACCACGAGTTGGAGGACGCCTCCGGCGAGGGCGGCTCCGCTCACGATCAGCACCAGCTCGCGTACCCCCGGAGCCGTTCCCGGCCGGCACGCCAGCCAGACCAGGGCGCCAACGAGACTGGCGTTCCACAGCACGGGAGCAAAGTACGGCAGGAAGAAGCGCCGGTGGCTGGTCAGCACGGCCAGGCACCATGACGAGAGCACCAACACCGCCGTCATGGGAAAGATCAAGCGCATCGAGTCGATGGCCGCCTCGAAGCGGACAGGGTCGTCGTGGAACCCCGGCGCCAGTGCGATGACGAGCCACCGAGCGAGCACCACGCCGGCAAGCGCCAGCGACGCTGCGGTGAGAGCCAGGATGCCGAATGCCGCCCCCGCAAAACGACGGGCTTCGCGAGCCCGTCCCTCAGCGAGGAAGCGGCTGTAGACCGGCACGAAGGAGGCCGAGAGCGCCTGCTCACCAAGCAGGTTCTGCACCAAGTTGGGCCCGCGGAACGCGACCGCCAACACATCGGTCGCCGCGCCCGCGCCGCCGACGAAGGCGAGCAGCACCTCGCGCACCAGCCCGAGCACGCGGCTGCTGAAGAGGCCCAGCATCACCCGGGCCTGGCTGGCGCTATGGCTCGGCAAGACTTAGCCCGCGTAGGGCCGCGCAGCTCCGCGCCGGCGGGTCCCTCAGTCGGCGAAGGTCACCACGACCACCCCGCCCACTACCGCAACCTGCGTGCGAACCGTCGCCGCGGTGAGATCGAACACGAAATGGATCTCCGGCTCGGAAGCCCCCGCCCCAGTATGAGCCCCGATGCGGATGCGCTGTAGGTGGCTCGAGTCCACTGTGGCCGGTAGCGCCTCCTGGGCGCCGCGCACCCGCACCACGAAGCGCGGCGGAGCATCCAACCGAAAAGACTGGATCGAGCCGTCCCGCAGCTCCCAGGGGGCTGCGATCCGCACCACGGTGGCCGCGTCGCTCGTGACGCTGGTCAAGCGGAGGGCCCCGCCCCTGGGCGCGGGCTCGGCCACCGGCACCAAGTCTTCCCCATTCTCAGTGGAAGGCGACCCGGCTCCGCCACCCACGGAAGCGGCGCCAACAGGTCCGCGCGACTCGGAGGGTGCGGCTTGCATCGGGTCGGCCCCGTTCGCGACCTCTGCTCCGACAGGAATCTCAGTCTGGGCTCCCGACGCGGCTGCCTCGGTGCCCGGCTCGACGCCTGAGCCATCGCCCGAGCCGAGCCCTTCGACATCTCCCGCCTGGCTGGAGGAATCTCCCGTCTGGCTGGAGGACTCCGGTTCGGCAGACGAGCTCCAGCCGGGGTCAGCCGATCCTGCTCTCACCTGCCAGCGGTAGTAGGCCAGCCCCGCTGCCAGTGCCAGGACCAGCAAGAGGGCCGCCACCAGCATCGGTACACGCGACCGGCGCTTTATCGCCGCTCCCCGGGTTGCTGGTAGCTGCTCGTCTTCCGCTTCCCGCTCCGGTCGCAGCCACTCGTCGCTGCCAGTCCAGACGTTGGCCGCTCCGCCGCCAGCGGCTGGGGCGTCGTCCATCGTCTCGGTCTCCGGCGCCAAGGTCTCCGGCGTCTCGACCTCCGGAATCTCGATCGCCCGCCCTCCTGGTCGCCCCGGCTCGACCAAGGCGACTGCGTCCAAGTCGGGCTGCTCGAGCGGCTCGAGCGGCTCGAGCGGCTCGGGCTGCGACGGCGGCACGAAGGCAACTGGCGCGGAATCCGGCTCCGACCAGACTATGGATGGCTCGGTATCGTCGCCTGGAGCCATCCCGGCGGTCGGCGGCGGCCTCGGCGCTGGAGCCTTCGGGACTACGTCCTCGCGCTCCTCCTTCTCGGCCAGCAGGTCGCGAACCGTGCCGGCGATCAGCTCCCGGCTGCGGGGGTCCACGTAGCGAAAGTGCAGACCCATTCCGGGCTCCCGATCCGCGCCCTGGCCCACCTCTCGGATCCACACGATGTCCGCGAGACCCTGAACCGTCTCACCGGCATCGTTCTCGAACTCGAACTGCACCAGCGTGCCGATCGGCTTGTACTCGCCGGTGGCCACGAACATCCCCTCGGTGGAGATGTCCGCGGTGGTGCCGCTGACCGACCCGCCGATGCGGTCGAAGCGCAGCCGAACCTCGCGCCGAAAGGGCACGCGGGGTGTGGCGCGAAAGCGGAAACCCTGGACGTCTTCGGACATGGTTCGACAGCGGTCGGACCCGAGCGCGACCGACTCTGCGTCAGCGATTCGAGCGGAGCGGCGCGATCCGGGAAGCGCCGGGCAGCTTACCGTAGCGTCGCCAAGGACCGCCACCACGAACGGCTGAGGTGCCTCATCGTCGACGCATCCGCGCGGCGGAGCCGGCGGAGGCCGAGCTCGGAAGAGCCGGAACCTGTACCCGGCCCAGGCGGGCCCCGACCAGCATCGCCATCTCGAGCGCCTGCTCGTAGTTGAGGCGAGGATCCACCTGAGAGCGGTACGCGAGTCGAAGGCCGACCTCGTCGAGCCCGCGAGCGCCTCCGACGCATTCCGTGACGTTCTCGCCGGTCAGCTCGAAATGAACTCCCCCGAGATACGAGCCGCAGGCCTCGTGCACGTCGAGGGATCGTTCGAGCTCGCGCAGGATGTCGTCAAAGCGGCGAGTCTTCAGCCCGTCCCGAGTGGTGCGCGTGTTCCCGTGCATCGGATCGCAGCACCAGACTACCGTCTTGCCCGAGGCCCTCACCCGCTCGACGAGCTGTGGCAGACAGCCTTCGACCTTGTCGGCTCCGAAGCGGTGGATCAGCGTCAGCCGGCCGGGTTCGTTCTCGGGGTGCAACACATCGAGCAGGTGCTCGAGGTCGTCGGCATTGGTGTCGGGGCCGACCTTGACACCAATCGGGTTGCGGATGCCCCGGAAGAACTCGACGTGCGCTCCGGTCGGCGAGCTCGTACGCAGCCCGATCCACGGAAGGTGCGTGGACAGGTTGTGCCAACCCGGACGGCGCGGGACCGTGCGAGTCTGCGCCTGCTCGTAGTGCAGGTGCAGACCTTCGTGACTGGTGTAGAAGTCGACTCTGTCGATCTCCCCCACCCTCGCTCCAGCCAGCGTCTCCATGAATCGCAACGACTCGCCGATCGCCTCGACCATCCGTTGGTACTCCGACTCTCGCGGAGAGTGCCGTACCCAGGCGAGATCCCAGTACTCGGGATGGTGCAGGTCAGCGAAGCCACCGTCGATCAGGCTGCGGATGAAGTTGAGGGTCAGCGCCGATTTCTCGTAGCCGCGCAGGAGGCGGTCCGGGTTCGGCTCGCGCGCTGCGGCGGTGAAATCGAGCGCATTGACCAGATCGCCGCGGTAGGTCGGCAGAGTAACCCCGTCCCGTGTTTCCGTATCCGTGCTGCGCGGCTTGGCGTATTGGCCCGCGAAACGCCCCACCCGAATCACCCGCCGCTTGGCGCTGTGCACCAGCACCAGGCTCATTTGGAGCAGGATCTTGAGCTTGCTGGTGATCGCGTCGGGGGTGCACTCCTCGAAGCTCTCCGCGCAGTCGCCGCCTTGCAGCAAGAAGCTCCGACCCGCCGCAGCTTCGGCAAGCTGCCGCTTCAGGTTCTCGATCTCCCACGACGTGACCAGGGGTGGCAGCCGAGACAGGGTCGCGATCGCGCGCTCGAGGTCGGCCTGCGATCGGTATCGTGGCTGCTGCAGGGCTTCTCTACCCTGCCAGCTGTCGGGAGTCCAATCGGTCATCGGGGGTGCCTAGCCCCCGTAAATGCACGGGGCGGAAGAGTCTACACGGAGTCGGACCTTAGGAGCCCGTGGTGGAACCCCCGTGGGCTGCGTTGGGAGCGCCGTGGGGCCGGATGCTCATGCGGTGCGCGGGGAAGGTCCTTCGCCTGCAATGGCTCTACCGGCGGCTCGGCGTTGGCGCGCGAGCGGGGCGATGCTGGGTCACACGCTTCGCGAGCGCAACACCGCAGACGGCCCCACGCCGCCCCCTACCAGAGCCGCGCAGCGGCGACGTCGGTGCAGGCAAGCTGCCCGGGCAGCTTGCTTGCACCCACCCTTTGGGCGCGGGGGTTTGCGGTCGCTGGCTGCGTTGGGCCTCCTGCACGATGTCACCGCATCGCGTTTCGTCGGCCACGCCTTGCCAGCGACCGCAGATCCCCGCGCGCAGCTCCACGCGGGTTTCACCACGGGCTCCGAGGGCCGACGGCACCGCCCGTGCTTCCCGCGATAGCATGTCCAGGCCATGCCGATCTACGAGTTCTATTGTCGCGACTGCCACACGATCTTCAGTTTCTTCTCGGCCACCGTGGGCGGCGCCCGGGTACCAGGATGCCCCGCCTGCGGACGAGCCAAGCTCGAGAAGCGCCCCTCGACCTTCGCCACCCTGCATGCACGGGCGGAACGCGATGCCGAGGGTGACGAAGGCGACGAGCTCTTCGGCGGGTTCGACGAGGACCGGATGGAGAAGGCGATGGAGTCGCTCGCCACCGAGATGGATCGGATGGGCGATACCGAGGATCCCAAGGCGCTCGGCAGCCTGTTCCGGCGTTTTGGCGATCTCACGGGACTCGAGCCTGGGCCGCGCATGGAAGAAGCGCTACGCCGGCTCGAGACCGGAGAGGACATGGACAGCATCGAGCAGGACCTGGACATCGACGACGACAGCGAAGACCTGTCGGAGCTGTTCCAGCTCAAGAAGCGCCTGCTGCGTCGCGCGCAGCGCCCTCGGATCGACGACACGCTGCATTTCCTGTGACCGGCCCGCCCAGAGAGACCGCGCAGTGCTGCAAGCGATCCAGAGACTTCTCGGTCTGCGCGCGTCGGCCTCGGTCGAGTCGGAGCATTCTGGGGGCTTCTCGGCCGAAGCACGGGTAGCCGCGGTCGCCCTGCTCCACCGAATGGCGGCCGCCGACTTCGAGACCCGCGACGAGGAGCACGCCGCGGTGCTCCTCGCGATCGGGCGCCTGCTCGACGAGCCGCCCGAAACGGCTGTTCGCATCCTGGACGAAGCTCACTCACACGCGCGCGAGGCCGTTTCTGTCTTCGAATTCACGAGGGTGCTCCAGCGCCAGCTCGACTCGCAGCAGAAGGAGGAGGTGGTCGAGCTGCTGTGGTCGGTCGCATTCGCCGACGGCGAGCTCGACCCGCAAGAGGAGTACCTGGTGCGCAAAGTGGCGCGCCTGATCCACGTCTCGCACGAGTCCTTCCTGGAAGCCAAGGCGCGAGCCCTAGCCGGCCGGTCCTGAGCTAGCAGCCCGTGGTGGAACCCCCGGGGGCTGCGTTGGGAGCGCCGTGGGGCCGGATGCTCATGCCGTGCGCGGGGAAGGTCCTTCGCCTGCAGGGGCTCTACCGGCGGCTCGGCGTTGGCGCGGGAGCGGTGGCGATGCTGGGTCCATCGCTGAGCGAGCGCAACAACGCAGACGGCCCCACGCCGCCCCAACCGCTGGGGCGCGGGGGTTTGCGGCCGCTGGCTGCGTTGGTCCTCCTCCACGATGTCCCGCATCGCGTTCGTCGGCCACGCCTTGCCAGCGGCCGCAGATCCCCGCGCGCAGCCTCACGCGGGTTTCACCACGGGCTGCTAGTGCGCTCTCCTTTCACTCATGGGACTGCGTCCCGGCGGTGACCTCCAGCCACCTAGGTTTGCGGGGCGGGGAATCGCCGATCAGGCTCTGCCAGCGCTCGCGCAGCTCTCGCTCGAGCGGAGCGACCTCCTGCTCGCTCAAGAGCCTCTCGGCACTGGGTAGCCATCGCCAGCCCACTTCGCGTCTCGGCTCCGACGGGGCTGCATCCAATCCGAAGCCGTCGTCCACGACCACCTGATCCACTTCGCCGTCGCCCACCGACGACGTCCAAGACAGCTCGAGCTCCCCCGAGGGCGTCCAGCGTTCGGAGAGCGCGCCATCCACCGAGCTCCAAAAACTCGTCGCGGTCCCCGGCAGCGCGACCCCGCCCGCAGCCTCCACCAGGCTGGCGTGGAGCCGAGCCACCGCCAAGAGGCCGGGATTCCGTGCCTCCGCTGCCGCTCGCAGCGATCCGCCCAGACGAAGGCCCAGAGGCACCTCGAGCCATCGCCGCCGCAGTGCACCCGAAGGTTCCCCCTCGGGCTGATCCCCGACCTCCTCACCGCGAGCGGAGACCACCGCGACAACCGCGCGCGCCCCGGCAGGCGAGGCAGCGAGCGCGTCCAGCAACTCCCCGAGCCGGAGGTCAGCGCGCGCTACGTTGAGACAGTAGAGCGAGAACCAGCGGCGGCGGACTTCGTCGCTGAGCACCTGCGACCCGCGCACGGCGTCCGCGAGCTCGACGGTACCCACACGCTCGGGCAGCCCCTCTGCGGCGACGCGATCGCCGAGAGCCTCGAGACGCGGCACCAACGCCGGGTAGTGCCGGAGCGGAGGGCCGGGCAGGTCGAGGTCGATCCAGACGAAGGTCGGCTCGTCCGCGAGCTGGCGAAGGAACCGCAACGCCTCCCGCCCTGGGCCGAGGCCGCGCCACTCCTCGAAGCCCGCGGCGTGACCGTGAGCCGCGGAGACCCGGGTGCCCCCCACGAACGCGATCGTGCGATAGCCACCGCCAGCCAGCGCCTCGGCGAGGGTTTCCCGTGCATCTGCTAGGGCGGGAGTCTCGCGATGCAGCGCTCCATGCTGGGACGGCAGCAGCCCCGTGAATGCCGACATCGCCGCGGCGATCGGATCGGTCGAAGCTGCGATCGCAGACCCGGCTACCTCGGCGCTCGCGAGGAAGCGATCCAGATTCGGCGTCAGACCTGGCAGTCCTCCCAGTTCCTCGACCACATCGGCCCGGAGTCCATCGAGGCTGATCCATACGATCGGAGGCGGCTGCACCTCGACGGTTCTACGGGGCTCCTCGACGCTGCCACAGCTGGCGGCCAACGCAACCGCCAGAACTGCCGAGGCTCGGCCCTGGACCCTCGAAAGTACCGAGACCATCACCGTCAGCCGACCCGGGTCGCGTCGGGCACGAGCAGCCCGACCTTGCGCTTCATACCTTCGATCTTCGGCTCGGCCACTGCGCGAGCCGCGTTCGCACCGAGCGCCAGCAGCCGGTCCAGCTCGCCTGGATTGGCGATCAGCTGCGAGAAACGCTCCCGGATCGGCCGGACGCTCTCGATGACCACCTCGGCGACTCTGTTCTTGAGGTCACCGTAGCCTCGCGCGCCGGCGAAGTCCTCCACTGTTTCCTCCCGGTTACGGCCGGTGATCGAGGCGTAGATGGTCAGCAGGTTGTTGACGCCGGCCCTCGCTGGGTCGTCGCTCCAGTCGATCTCGCGGCCCGAGTCGGTGACCGCCCGTCGGAGCGCGCCCTCGATGTCCCGATCCGAGTCGGTGAGCAGGACGGCATGGCCCTTGGCGCCCGTGGCGCTCTTGCTCATCTTCGCGGCGGGATCGTCCAGCCCCATGATGCGCGCGCCTGTGGGCGGGATCTTGGGCTCCGGCAAGCGGAACGTGGGCCCGTAGAGGTGGTTGAAGCGCTGCGCGAGGTCGCGAGCCAGCTCGACGTGCTGCTTCTGATCCTCGCCGACCGGCACCTCGTCGGCGTCGTAGAGGAGGATGTCCGCGGCCTGCAGCACAGGGTAGGTCAGCAGGCCCGCCGAGACGCTCTCCTGCCTCCCCGACTTCGATTTGTACTGCGTCATACGCTCGAGCCAGCCGAGCGGCGTGAGGCACTGGAGCAGCCAAGCTCCCTCGCAGTGGGCGCGCACGTGGCTCTGCACGAAGAGGGTCGTGCGCGCTGGATCGATGCCGCACGCGAACAACAGCGCCGCGAGCTCGCGGGTTTGCCGCAAGAGCGCCGCAGGGTCCTGCGGCACAGTGATCGCGTGGAGGTCGACGATGCAGATGAAGCTCTCGCGTGTCTCCTGGCGAGCCACCCAGTGTCGAATCGCCCCGAGGTAGTTGCCGAGATGCAGTGCACCCGAAGGCTGGATGCCGGAAAGGACGCGGAGCTTCCTCATACCGTGGGGCGACCGGCTGGGGCGCGTTTGCCACTGGGTTGGCCCGCTGGCACCTGGATCGCCTCGAGAGCCACCCGCGCCGCCGCCGCGCTGGCGAATCGGTCTTCGCGATCCTTGGCCAGGAGGTGGGCGATGAACTCCTTCCATCCCGGGTCGAGGTCGGGGCGAATGTCCGCCAGATCGGGCGGGCGATCCTGGATGTGCTTGATCGACACTGCGGTCGGGGTCGTGCCGCGGAAGGGCTCGTGCCCGGCCAGGAGCGTAAAGGCCAGGACGCCCAAGCTGTAGAGATCAGAGCGCGCGTCGATCTCGAATCCTTGGATCTGTTCCGGAGACATGTAGAGGGGGGAGCCGACGACCTGACCGGTGCGGGTGACGCTCACGTCGGAGTCCTGCGCATACGCGATGCCGAAGTCCATGATCTTGACGGCTTTCGGAGTGACCGCGACGTTGGCCGGCTTGAGATCGCGATGCACCACCTGCTGGGCATGAGCGGCCTCGAGTCCCGAGAGCACGTCGAGCAGGATCAGCCGCACGCGATCGACCGGCAGCGCCTCGCCCTGGTCGAGCAACGTCGCCAGCGTCACCCCTTCCAGTAGCTCCATCGTCACGTAGAGGGTTCCGCGCCAGCGCCCGAAGTCGAAGAGCCGAACCACGTTCGGGTGCTCGATGCGCCGGCAGATGCGGAATTCGTTCATCAGCCGCTGCTCCGCTTCCCCCGCTGCCATCAGATTCGAGAGCAAGATCTTGAGCGCCACGCGTTCGCCCCGCTCCCGGTCGAAGGCCCGGAACACCCGGCTCATGCCTCCTCGTCCCAGCTCCTCGCCGATCTCGTAACGGTCCTCGAGCAGCTCGGGCATGGCGACCTGACCCAGCGGCTGGGTGGTCTCCACGGCCGCCGATCCCGGCCGCTGACTCGCGCCGCGCGAGCGGAGGTCGAGCAGACGGCGCGCGGCATCGCGGTGGCTGCGCTGGTTGGCGAGCAGTCGCGAATAGCATGCAGCAGCCTGTTCCGGCTGTCCCCCTGCTTCGTGGGCTCGGCCGCGCCAGTACTCCCGCTCCCGCCACGGTCGCTCGTCGTCGCTCGGCGGCGACGTTGCATCGAGCCGCTGCAACAGGTGGGCTGCCTCCCCGCGCTCCACGAGCATGGGAGCCAGCAGCATCGTCGCCTCTTCGTACTCCGAAGCGCTGGCATCGATCGCACGCAGCGAGCGCATGGCGGACTCCGCATCCTCGGCAGCCAGGAAGGCACGCGCGGCCTCGAGCGGCTGGTTGCTTTCGAGAAAGGTTCCGGCGGCCTTGCGCGGTTGACCGGCAGCGAGCCAGGCCGTCGCGGCGCGACGCGCCTGCCCGCAAGCCTGGAAACATCGTGCAGCGTCGACCGGGCGATCGATCCTGAGAAAGAGATCGCCCGCGAGCTCGAAGTCACCGTGACCTTCCGCCGTCTCGGCCGCCCGACCCCACTCCCCCGCTGTCTCGAAGGCTCCCACCGCGGCACCGGCGTCGCCCGACTCGAGCAGGAGCTCACCCAGCTCCCGATGCCTTCCCGCCGCGCCCAGTGCCTGCAGCCGGAGCTCCCGCGGCACTGCAATGCCACCCTGTTCCAGTAGCGCTTGCACGCGCGTGGTGTTCCCGGCCGCCAGGAGACAACGCAACGCGTCGGGCTGGCGTTGGGCCTTGAGCCACAGATCGGCTGCGCGATCGTGCTGGCCGGCTTGCTCGAGGATCGCGGCGGCTTCGTCGAAGCGCCTCAGCTTGCCGAGCAGGGAGGCACGGTGCAAGTCGACGCGCTGTCGGTCCTCGTCGCGCTCGGCCGCGGCGAGCCGCTCCGACTCGGCCTGCCAGCAGCGAATCGCGTCCTCGGGCAACTCGCAGCGCTCGAAGCCCCGCGCGGCTTGCTCGAAGGCTCCCGCCCGCTCGAACAGACCGGCGGCTCGCAGTGCCTGGTTCGAGCGCTGAGCTGCCTCGGCGGCCCGCCAGTAGGCCCCGCCGCGCTCGTAGTACCGCACCGCCTCGCGGTACGCCGCCTGCGCGAACAGGAGGTCGCCGGCCTCGATCGGCTCGTCCGCCCGCTCGAGTTGCTCGAGCCCCTGCTCGGGGAGTCCGGCCTCGAAGAACAGACGCGCCGCCTCCTTGAGGTTTCCCGCGCGCACGTACATTGCAGCCGCTCGCTCGAGCCTACCCTCACGGAGGTAGATGTCCCCGGCGGTTTGCCAGTCGCCCCTGAAGCGGGACCACAACTTCGACCGAGTTGCCATTGTTTGCGACCGACCAGTTCCACCACAGCTGCCGACGAATCCGTGTGGACGAACGGAGCCGCGCGACGACCATCGCTCGCAGGCGCGCTCGCCAGCTTTCGCCACAGCGATGCCCGAAGCGAGCGCGAGCGACACCGCTCTTCGTAGCTCCCATTGTAGCCGCGCGCCCGGCCGGTGTGCGGCACTCCCGCGAGTACCAGGGTCCTACGATAAATTCCTATCCTGCCGTAGCTTACGGTGCAAGTCGCCGAGCTCTCGCAAGGCCTTGGTACGCTCGACCGAATGGACGCGGCAGCGCCCGGCGACCTCAGTGCCGAACCACCTGGCCAGCGGCTGCTCGCGGCCTGGACCGAGATTCGCGCCCTGGCCGGCGTCGAGATGCTGCTGAGCTGGGATCAGGAGACGATGATGCCCTCGGGCGCTGCCGAATCGCGCGCGATACAGCTCGCGACGGTGGCTGGCCTCCGACACGCCAAGCTGGTGGACGACGACCTTCTCGAGATGGTCCTCGCCTGCGAGCGCGACGACCCCGGCGATCCGACCCTGGTGGCGCTGGGGCGCGAAGCACGCCGTGCCGTAGAGCGTGCTCGGAAGGTGTCGACCGAGCTCGCTAGGTCCCTCGCCGCGGCAAGATCGCGCGGAGTCGCCTCGTGGCAGCGCGCACGAGAAGCGAACCGCTTTGCCTTGTTCCGTGACGATCTCGCGCGACTGCTGGACCTCAAACGCCAGGAAGCAGCAGCCCTGAACCAGGCGGCACCCTACGACGGCCTGCTGGACGAGTTCGAGCCTGGCGCTACAGCGGAGTCCCTCGAGGCGCTGTTCACACCGCTCGAGGCAGCCCTCTCCGCTCTCGTCCGGGACGTCGGGAGGGCCAGCCGTCGCCCCGACACAGAAGCTCTTCGCGGCCGGTTCCCGATCGATCGGCAGCTCTCGCTCGGCAGGATGATCGGAGAGCGGATCGGCTTCGATTTCGATCGCGGCCGGCTCGACGGCTCGGCGCACCCGTTCTGCACTGGGATCGCCGCTACCGACGTGCGCCTGACCTGGCGCGCAGCCGCCGAAGACTTTCGTCCAGGACTGTTCGGAATCCTCCACGAGCTGGGGCACGGTCTGTACGAGCAAGGGCTGCCCCCAGAATGGCGAGGCACGCCCCTGGCCGAGCCGGCATCGCTCGGGATCCACGAGTCGCAGTCGCGCCTTTGGGAGAACCACGTCGGACGCAGCGTCGAGTTCTGGCATTGGCTCCTGCCACACTTTCGCTCGGCCTTCCCAGGCTTCGACGTCGAGCGCGCGGAGGCGCTCTGGCCGGCGCTCCACGCGGTGAGCCCCTCGGCGGTGCGCGTCGACGCGGACGAGACCACGTACGACCTTCACATCGTCGCGCGTTTCCGTCTGGAGCGTGCCCTGTTCGACGGTTCCCTCGACGTCGACGAATTGCCGGCGGCATGGGTCGAGGAGACGCGCCGTCTGCTGGGCGTCGACGTGCCAGACGACAACCGCGGCGTGCTCCAGGACATCCATTGGGCTACCGGTCTCTTCGGTTACTTTCCCACCTACACTCTCGGGAACCTGACCGCCGCGCAGCTCTTCGAGGCAGCCACCGATCAGGTGGCAGACCTGCGAGCGAGCATCGCGCGCGGTCACTTCGAGCCGCTGGCGGGCTGGCTACTCGAGAAGGTCCACCGTCGCGGCGCCTTGCTGACACCGGCGGCTCTGGTGGCGGAGGCGACCGGCGCGCCACTCTCGGCAACCTGCTTTCTGCGTCGCGTCACCCATGCCTGCCATACCCTCTACGGTTGACCTGAGTGAGCTCCCCAACCATGTCGAAGCTCCCCAGTCCCACGCGAAAGATCCGCGGCCCACGCCTCTCGCCGACACTCGTGGCGTCTTGTCTCGCGATCCTGGTGTCCGGCTGTCAGCGGGAGCCAGAGCCGGCTCCGGCGACGGCAGCGCCAGAGGAATCCTCGGAAGCGGATGCCGCATCCGAGGCACCCCGCCTGGAATGGGCGGTAGCGATCCACGGCGGCGCGGGCGTGGTCGCGGAGGACCGCGACCCGGAGCCCTACTACCAGACTCTGGAGGCGGTCCTGCGCTCCGGCGCCGAGGCGCTCGCGCAGGGCGAAGCCGCACTTGCCGTGGTCGAGCGGCTCGTCATCCTGCTGGAGGATGATCCGAAGTTCAACGCCGGGCGTGGCGCGGTCTTCACCTCGGCAGGCACCCACGAGCTCGACGCCGCGATCATGGATGGCCGAACGCTCGCGGCGGGAGCGGTCGCCGGCGTGCGATACGTGCGCAACCCCGTATCCCTGGCGCGCGCCGTGCTGGAGCGGTCACCCCACGTCCTCTTGGCGGGCCAGGGAGCCGACGACTTCGCGCGAGAGCAGAGGCTGCGTCGGGTGCCGCCGGACTACTTCTCGACCCCAGAGCGCTTGCAGCAGCTACGCGAGGCGCGTCGGCGAGCCCGCGACAGCGACGACCGCAGCACGGTAGGCGCCGTAGCACTCGACCGCTACGGCAACCTGGCTGCCGCGACCTCCACTGGGGGAATGACCAACAAGCGGTGGGGTCGCGTCGGCGACGTCCCGCTGATCGGCGCCGGTACCTACGCCGACAACGCAACGGCAGCTATCTCTTGTACCGGGAGGGGCGAGGAGTTCATCCGTCACGTCGTGGCCCACGACGTCGCGTCTCGCGTTGCCTACAAGAACCTGTCGCTCCAGCAGGCGGCCGAGGAGGTCGTCCAGCAGGTCCTCGCCGAGGGTGATGGCGGCCTGATCGCGGTCGACCGCCACGGGCGGCTAGCGATGGTGTTCAACACGCCAGGAATGTTCCGCGGTGCCGCCGATGCCACGGGCAGATTCGAGGTCGGGGTACGAGAGATCCGCATGGTCTCGGGTGCGGCGGGCAGCTCGGTCAGCGGGTCGCCGCAGGATGCCGGCGCGGGTGGGGCGATCGATCCAGGCGCTCCTGGGTCAGAATAGGGCGTCGACGGCCCTCCGCCGCTCGCGAAATCGCCGCACCTTCGGACGGCTGGCACCGAGCGAGCCAGTCCGAATCCCCTTCAGGAGCCCCTCATGCAATCGACCTCTTGGCAGCGCCTAGTGCTGCCCATCATGCTGCTCGTCGTCTCGCTCTCCCCGGCGTACGAAGCCGCCACGGGCACCGCAGCCATGGCGCAGCAGCCCCCTCCAGCATCGCCGGTCAGTCCCAGCTTTCACCCCATCGGGCTCTATGCCCTCGAGGTCGACGGCAAGCCAGTCTCCGACGCCAAGTTCTTCCACTCTCAGGCCTCGGGCTCGATCCTCATCGAGACCTCTCAGCTCTCGGCCATGATCGAGCTGCAGCCCCGTGGCCGTGTGCTGTTGACCCACTCCACGGATGCATTTCACCGCAACCGCAACGGCACCATCGACAGGATGCCGAGGGCCAAGCCGGTGACCTCCTCCAGCTTCACGCTGGTGGACTCCTTGCCGCGATTCGAGATCGACGGCAAGCGTGTCGCGGTACGCCAGAAGCCGCCGCTCCTCGGGCCGCAGACGGCCGAGAGCCTCATCCAGTACGACCCCAGCTACGGCATCCGTTCGAAGCTCTATCAGCCGCAGGAGCAGTACATGAACGTGCTGCGCCAGGTGACGAAGCCCGTCCTGGTCCGGGTGTTCCTCGGCACGTGGTGCTCGGTCTGCTCCGAGCTCGTGCCCCACGTCCTCCGTGTCGACGAAGGCCTTCGCGACACGAACGTTCGCTTCGAGTACTACGGCATCCCGCAGGATTATCAGGACGCCGAGGTCAAGCGTCTGGCCGTCTCCAACGTTCCAACCGGAATCGTCTACCTCGACGGCGAGGAGGTCCAGAGGATCGTCGGCTATAGCTGGCGGTTCCCGGACCTGAGCCTGCACAACCTCCTCGTGCCGCTTGCCCGCTAACGGTGGTCCATGGACCCTCGGTCCATGGACCACTGCGGGTAGCGGTCGGGCCCCGCCGCCCTGGCCGCGCGTTGCAGTGCGGACGTCGCCACCACCGTGGGCCCGCGGTTTGGTGAATGAAAACCCGGCCATTCTCAGATCGTCGCCCTGAACGGGTTCGGCCCTCGCTACCGCAGCCGCGCCCCGTCGGATGAACGACTCGGACTCGGTTGCGGCGGCACACCGTAGAAGGCGAGGGCGCGGCCAACGGGACTCCGCGCAGCTGCAGAGCCGCCCCCAAGTCACCCTGCCCGATCTGGACCGACCCGCGAGCGACCGAAAGTGACGAACCGCCGCATGGTCGTGGTGGCGATCCTCGTCACCAACTTCCTCGCCGCGATGGAGGCCACCGTCGTCAGCACGGCGATGCCCACCGTGATCTCGGCGCTCGGAGGCATCGAGCGGTTCAGCTGGGTCTTCTCCGCCTACATCCTGACCTCGACGGTGGTGCTGCCGGTCTGGGGCAAGCTGGCCGATGTCTACGGCCGGCGCCGCTTCCTGCAGCTGGCCCTGGGACTCTTCCTCCTGGGCTCTGCCCTTGCGGGCGCAGCCCGCGATCTCGATCAACTGATCCTGGCTCGTGCAATCCAGGGGCTCGGTGCCGGTGGCCTCCTGCCCCTCGGCATGACGATTCTCGGAGATCTCTACTCCCCGACCCAACGCGCCCGCATGCAGGCTCGTTTCTCGAGTGTCTGGGCCGTGGCCAGCGTCATGGGTCCGCTGCTCGGCGGGTACCTCACCGACCACCTCTCGTGGCGGTGGGTCTTCCTCGTCAACCTGCCCATCGGCGCGGTCGCGGCTGCCCTGATCCACCTATACCTGCGCGAGCAGGCGCCTGCCGGGGCGAAACACATCGACGTCGCCGGAGCGGTTACCCTAGCGGCGTCGACGTCCCTGCTCCTCCTCGGACTGAACGAGGCCGGGACCTCGGGCCTCGCTTCTCCCGCCGCGTGGGCGCTGCTCGTCGCGGCGGTGGCGACCTTCACCCTGTTCGTCGCCTGCGAGCGCCGGGCTGTGGACCCGATCGTGCCTCCCGAGCTGGTGCGCGCGCGTGAGATTCGCTGGCCGTTGATCTGCGCCACCCTCGCGGGGATGTCACTGTTCGGTGCGATCTCGTTCATCCCCATGTATCTCCAGGGCAGCACGGGCTCCACCGCCACGCAGGCGGGCTTCGCGTTGACCCCGCTTTTGCTGTGCTGGGTGCTGGCCAGCATCCTGACCGGCCGCCTGGTCTCGTTCGTACCGGTGCGCACATTGGCGCTGATCGGCTTCGGCTTGGTGCTCACAGGATTCGTCGTGCTCATGGGCTTCGGCACGGAGACCCACCGCGGCTGGCTGTACGCGGACATGGCGGTGCTCGGTGGCGGCATGGGACTCGCCATGCTTTGCCTGCTGCTCGTGATACAGACCGTCGCGCCGCCGCGAAACCTGGGAGTGGCGACCTCGCTGATGGTGTTCTGCCGCTCGCTAGGCGGTGCGGTGGGCGTGGCGATCCTCGGTGCTGTGCTCACGGCGGAGCTGCAGCGCCGACTCGCGACTCTCGGACTGGGCTCTGAGGTCGTCAACGATCTCCTCGGCTTGGAGCAAGGCTCGGTGGCCCCCCAGCTCGCACCCGAGGTACGCCACGCCTTCGAGGCATCCCTCGGCAGCTCGTTCGCCGCCGCTGGCGCCATCGCGCTCCTCACGGTGGTGGCCGCGACGCGCCTGCCGCGGCACAACCTCTCGGAGTTGGAACAGCGCCACGGCCCAGGTTCGTAGTTGCCGAACAGGAGTACGTCGTGCTCGGCCTTACCCTACGGGAGATGAAAGCAAGGCCCTTTTGGGACAGTGACGCAGTGACCCCCTGGGTCAGGTCTTGCGCGCCAGAAAGGCCTGCATACGCGCGCGGCCATCTGAGGTCCGGTAGGAGGCCGCGAAGGCGTCGATGCCTGCCTCGATGGCCTCCTCTAGCGAGCCTCTCTCCCAGACGAGGAACAGGTCCTTCTGCGCCGCCAGGGCCTCGGGTGACGCTCTCTGGATCCACTCCAGCCGCCGGGTTACGGCCGCTTCGAGCGACTCCGCCGGTACCACCTCCTCCACCAGACCCATCGCCAGCGCCTCCGACGCGTCGTACATACGACCGGTGAGCATCATCTCCCTGGCGCGCCCCCAGCCCACGAGCTGAGGCAGCAGGGCCGCCTCGATCACCGAGGGGATCCCGACCAGCACCTCGGGCATGCCGAAGCTGGCGTCCGTCGCGGCCACGCGCAGGTCGCAGCTCGCGGCGACTTCGAGGCCCGCACCGAGGCAGTACCCGCGAATCGACGCGATCACGGGGACGGGAAGCGCCCGAAGAGCGCGGCAGAGCTCGTGCAGCCGGGTGATGAACTCTCGCGCGGATCGCTCGTCGAGTCGCGATAGCTCTCGCAGGTCGGCGCCACCGATGAAGGCGCGCTCGCCCCCGCCTCGCAACACTACGGCCCGCAACCCACCGGCCACGCCGACGAGCCCGAGCTGGTCCACCACACCGGAGAGGTCGTCGATAGCCGGCGTGTCGAGCACGTTGAGGCGGCGCGGCTCGCTGACCTCTAGCCAGGCGACTCGACCCTCCCCGCCGTCGACCCAGGTGAGCGCGACCCGTGTCCTAGACTCCGGCATTGCTCTCTTCATGCCCGGGGCGTAAGCGCTCGCGGACCACCTGCATGTCCTCCCAGGTCGGGCGCTTGAGATCTGGACTGCGCAGCAGTGCCGCCGGATGGTAGGTGACCCGCAGCGGCACCCCTTCGAACTCGTGCCAGGCGCCACGAAGCCGTCCCACCGGAGTCGCACACGCGAGCATGGTCTGCGCGGCGATGCGCCCAAGCGCGACCAGCAAGCGAGGCTGCACCAGGCGCACCTGGTGGCGAAGGAACCCGATGCAGGCCGCTACCTCCTCGGGCTGAGGATCGCGGTTGTTCGGCGGCCGGCACTTGACGACGTTGGCGATGTAGACATCCTCGCGTCGCAGCTCGATCGCCTGGATGATCCGCGTGAGCAGCTCCCCCGCAGCGCCTACGAATGGCAACCCCTGGCGGTCCTCGTTCGCTCCTGGTCCCTCGCCCACGAACATCAGGTCGGCGTCCGGATTCCCCGAGCCGAAGACGACATTGGTGCGTGCTTCGCACAAGCGGCAGGCCACGCACGCCAAGGCCTCCTGCCTCACTTGCTCGAGCGCGGCACAGCGCGCTTCGGCGTCGTGCGATACCTTCGGTGGCAGCCGCACCTCGTCGAAACCCAGGTCGAGAAAGTAGCGCAGCGCGGACAGCTCCTCGCGCCTCATGACCGAGTCCCATCGTCCGCAGCCTGCGCTGCGCGGCCCTCGTCGAGCGCGGCCTTGATCAGGTCGAGCAAGGCTCGAGCTACCAGCTTCTTGTCCCTCTTGCCGAGCTCCAAGGGCTTCTTTCCGGGCCGGAGCACCACGACCTCGTTGTCCTCGGCGCCGAACCCGATATCGGTGCGGGACACGTCGTTGACCACGAGCATGTCCACTCCCTTCGCCTCCAGCTTGCGCGAGCCGTGCTCCAGCAGGCGCTCGGTCTCGGCGCCGAACCCTACCCGCAGCGCCCGCGGAGCCACGCCCGATAGACCGGCGAGGATATCCGGATTGCGTACCAACCGCAGCTCCAGGCCTTCGTGCGACTCGCGCTTGATCTTCTGCCCGAGACACTCGGCTGGCCGGAAATCTGCCACCGCGGCAGCCATCACCACCACATCGGCGGCCGCGGCCCGGGAGGCAACAGCGTTCGCCATCTCCTCAGCCGACTCGATGTCCACACGCTCGACACCAGCAGGAGTCGGAAGGTTCACCGGACCCGCCACCAGCTCCACCCTGGCGCCGCGGACCGCCGCCTCGGCAGCGATCGCGAATCCCATCTTCCCGCTCGATCGGTTGCCGAAGAAGCGCACCGGGTCGATCGCCTCGTAGGTCGGGCCTGCTGTCACCAGGATGCGCATCCCCGCGAGATCGCGGTACCCGGGCAGGCGTCCCACGACCGCTTCGGCGATCGATTCCGGCTCGCTCATCCGCCCCAAGCCGAGCTCCCCGCTGGCAAGCGCACCACGCTCTGGACCCACGATCACAGCGCCACGGTGGCGGAGGCGTTCGACCGCCTCCGCGACGCTCGGCTTCGCCCACATCGCCGAGTGCATCGCGGGCGCCACCACGAGGGGTCCTTCGTGCGCCAGCGCCGTGGTCGTGAGGAAGTCATCGGCCAACCCCCAGGCAAGGCGCGCCAGCGTATGAGCGGTCGCAGGGGCGACACACAGGACGTCTGCCCACTGCCCCAGCTCGATGTGCAGCTCCTGCCCGCCCCCTCCTGGCTCGAGGTACTCCTCTCTCAGGACATGGTGTCCCGAGAGCACCTCCAGCGCCAGCGGCGCCAGGAAGCGCTCCCCGGCCGCGGTCAAGACACAGCGTACCGTGAGGCCGTGCTCGCGCAGGCGACGTACGAGCAGCGGAGCCTTGCAGGCTGCGATGCCCCCAGTGACCCCGAGCAGGACGCGTCCTCGCGCGGCGACCTCACCGTCGGATGCGGGGGTCTCGGGCATGCGAGCACTCAGCGAGGGGCGACCACCAGCGGCTATGCCTGCCAATGGCCGGAGTCGGAAAGGGCGTGGGGCTAGTCGCGGTGAGTCGGTTGCGGCCCTACCGCAGGCAAACTCACGCGACTCCGGATGGACCGGCGTTCTCGGACAGGGAAGCCAGCGACTCGCCGTCCTGCGCTTCGGCTTGCGGCGGCGGACCGTAGCTCCACTCCACGCAGCCGTCGAGCAACTCTTCCATGGCTACCCGCGCCACCTTCGTACTGCGCAATCCGACGCGCGGTTTGGCACCTCGCATCAGCTGCTCGGCCCGAGTGGCGGAAAGCAGGACGAAGCGGAACTTGCTATCCACCCGACTCTCGATTTCGTCCATCGAATGCACGGCCTATGCTCCTGTACGGCTGCACCTCGCAAGATGCCTGCCGAAGATCTGCGCCAACCTGTAGATCCGATCGGTCGATACCCGCCAGCGCGACGACTCACTCGTCTATGTCGCTCCGCCCGTCGCTCCGCCCGTCGCTCCGCCCGGAAGCGCCCTCGACTGCAGACGACTCTTCGGAGAGATCGAACCGCAGCTCCTGTACCGCCCCGGCCATGCGGGGTCGGCGATGCCGTTTGTCCATGATGATGGACGACAGCACGCGCGTGGCAGTACCCGCCTCGTGGTTGACGATAACATATTGATACCGATCGACCTGAGCGATCTCGCGGTGGGCCTCCTCGAGACGCCTTTCGAGATCGCCCGGACGCGCGCCCCCCCGTCGCATGAGTCGCTCGCGGAGCGCCCTGAAGCTCGGTGGCAGAATGAAGATGGTGTGGACCGCGGTGCCGGCCGGCAGGCCGCGACCCTCCCGAGCGGCGATCCGCGCCGCGCCTTGGACGTCGATGTCGAGCAGGACATCGAGCCCCTGGCGCAGCTTGGGCTCCACCTCTGCCCACGAGGTGCCGTAGCGGTTCCCGTGCACCGTCGCCCACTCGAGGAACCGACCCTCGGACCCCATCCGGTCGAACTCGGCGGCCGCCACGAAGTGGTAGTCACGGCCATCGACCTCGTTCGGACGCGGCAGGCGTGTGGTGTGGGAGACGGCGAAGTGCACCCCACCGCCGCCCATCGCGCTGTCGATGACGCTACGGATCAGAGTGGTCTTTCCGGCGCCCGACGGAGCCGAGACGATGAACAGGTCTCCGGGAGAGACCGCCGTGGCGGCGCTCCGGCTGTCGGCATGGCTGGACTGAGTCATGAGGTGGATGGGCCACGCAACAAATGCAGAGAGCCTAGCTGGGCAGCTGCGACTCACTCGACGTTCTGTACCTGCTCCCGCAAGCGCTCGGTGATCAGCTTCGCCTCGAGGATCCGCTCCGACACCTCCAGAGCCCGGCACTTCGCGCTCAGGGTCTGCAGCTCGCGCAGCAGCTCCTGCGTGAGGAACTCCAGCCGCCGACCCGAGGGCCCGGGGGACTCGCAGGTCTCACGAAAGTGAACGAGATGGATGCGCAGGCGCTCTAGTTCCTCGGTGACGTCCGCGCGCTCGGCGTGGGCCAATGCCTCCGGCAGCCAGGTCCGCGATTCGGGCTCCTCGCGACCCGGAGTCTCGAGGCCGCTCAACAGTTCCCTGAGTTTCGCACGAGAGCGTTCCGCGAGCTGCACCCGCAAGCCTGGCTGCGCCGCCGCAACCCCCTCGACGAGCTCGCTCAGCTCGCCCGACAACCCCTCCAGGACGCCCGCGAGCCCCTGGCCCTCGCGCGCGCGACCAACAACCATGGCGTCGACGGCTGCCCCGCACACGTCCCTGAGGGTGTTCTCGTCTTCGTCGTTCCAACCTCGGTCAGCAGCTTCGGGGCGGATCATGTCGGGCAGGAGAAGGAGGTCGCTCCAACTCGGCGGCGACAGACCCAGCTCTGGACGCGAGGCCGCTACTTGTGCCAACTGCTCCGCCAGCCCCAGCAGCGCTTCTCGCCGCAGTCTCGGGGAGCTCGCTGCGGCGCCGTGAGGCTCGACCTCCACGCTGAGGTCGACGCGACCCCGAGTGACCCGGGCCGCCACGAGGGAACGCAGCTCGCTCTCGAAGTGACGATAGGGGTCGCGCAGCCGCACCAGCACCTCGAGGTGCCGGTGGTTGACGCTGCGAGCCTCCGCCGTGATGCGGTACGCGGAGGTGTCGTCGGCAGCCCTGCCGAATCCGGTCATGCTGTGCATGTCTGCCAATAGTTGTCTGCCGACACGGCCTGCGCGGAGGCGCAGACGAATCACCTGCTGCCTAAGTTTGGCGAACCCTGCGACGAACGAGCGAGCACCTGCAGCACCGCGCTCGCGGCACGTCGGCTCGCCCCGCTCTCACCCAGCGCCGGACGCAGTGCGGAGAGCTTTGCGCGCATACCCGCGATGGCCGCCGGGTCGGCGAGCAAGCGGGACGCAACAGCCGCAATGTGCTCGGGGCGCGTGCGTCCCTGTACCAGCTCAGGCGCCACTTCTTCACCCAGGACCAAGTTGACCAGCCCGATGTGCGGAACCCGCACCAAGAGTCTCGCGAGCAACGAGGTGATCGTACCTAGCCGATACAGCACGATCAGCGGGGTGCCTAGCAGGCCGACCTCCAGGGTGGCGGTTCCCGAGGCGCAGAGAGCCAGGTGCGAGTCCGCGATGTGCCGATGGCGGTCGGACGCGACCACCTCGACTGGCACGTCCGTGGCGCTCAGGAGTGGCGCCACGTCTTCCAGGGACAGCGTCGGTGCGAGGATCAGCCGCACCTGACAGTCCGGTCGATCCTGCCGCAGCAGGGCTGCCGCAGCCAGCATCACCGGCAGCAGCGAAGCGATCTCGCTGCGACGCGAGCCCGGCAGCAGGGCCAGACGTCGCGCCTCGCCTCGATCCCGATCCCAGGCCTGAGGTAGCGCTGGAACCTCGTCGACCAGGGGATGCCCGACGTGCTCGACTTCCACACCCCGGCGACGGTAGAACTCGACCTCGAACGGGAACAAGACCAGCATCCGGTCGACGTTGCGGGCGATGTGTCGCACCCTGCTGGGTCGCCAAGCCCATACCTGCGGGCTGACGTAGTACACCACTGGCACCCGGAGGTCGTGCAGCCGCCGCGCCAGCCTCAGGTTGAAGTCGGGCGAGTCCACGAGGACCGCCGCATCCGGCTGGCGAAGGCGCGCCTCCGTCAGCATCGAGCCGAAGATCTGTCGTGCCCGCGGCAGCACGCGCAGCGCCTCGGTGATGCCGACGACCGCGATGTCTCTGGCATCCGCCACCGCGTCGAGCCCCTGGGCGCGCATCTGCGCGCCGCCCATCCCGAAGTACCGGGCACCTGGCGCTAGCGCCGAGAGCTCTTTCATGAGGCCAGCCGCGTGCATATCGCCCGAGGCCTCGCCGACGGACATCAACAACCGCGGCGAGCCCGCCCTCAAGGAATCGGTCCGGGGGGCGAAGGAGGCAACGGGTACATCAGCCAGGCCAGCACCAGGCCTCCGACCATCATGCCCAAGAACAGCTGCAAGAACAGCTTGCCCTGGTCTCTGGGTGAGCGTCGCCACAGGACGGCGAAGAACACACTCACCTGGACCGCGTAGAGGGCCATGAGCAGAATGTGACTCACGCAGCCGCCGCTCTCGAGAGTCAGTCCTTGTGGCCGCCCGCGATGTCCCAGGCGTCGAGCACGAGCAACAGGTTCATCAGTCCGGCGGTCAACAGGAACGCGCTGCCGTACTCGTAGCTGGATCCCTGGATGTCGCCACGGTAGCCGAGGACGAACTGCAGGACGAAGTAAGGGATCCCCATGCCCATCGAAGCGAGGGTCCCGAGCCGGCTGAGCGGCTGATCGGGCAGGACGACGAACAGCTTGCCGTGCAGGAGCACACCAAGGCAGATAGAGAACGCGACCAGCAACAGGAACACCACCGCCCGGCTGCGTCGCCCGAGATAGAGGTGACCGGCTCCGGGCACCAGCCATGCCAGGATCATGGCGACGAAGGCGTTCCGATGCCCCTTGCCCTCCTGGGAGGACGAGAGCGCGGGGTCTGCGGGCTCTGCGGTCAAATCGATCTGCCGCTGCTGTTGAGCAGCTCCTTGAGCTGCTTTCCAGGCTTGAAGTACGGCACTCGCTTGGAGGGCACGTTCACTCGGTCACCCGTCTTAGGGTTGCGGCCTACGCGCGAGTTGCGCTCGCGGATGCGGAAGCTGCCGAACCCGCGCAGCTCGATCTTCTCTCCGTCCTTGAGCGAGTCCACGATGCTCTCGAACACCGTGTTGACAATGACCTCGGCGTGTCGTTTCGTGAGCTGGGTGCTGCGGGCGACCTCTTCGACGAGCTCGGCCTTCGTCATCCCGGTCCGGTCGTTGCGCCGCGTCAGTCGATCTTCCACGGGCGAACCCCTCCTCCTTCTTCGCGCCTGTGCCGCCGAAGCAATCCGCTTCCGGCACAGCGCCGCCTCCAGTTCCTCGATTCCCGCGTTCTCGCTAGGCCTGAGTCGAGCCCGACGCGACTCCGTTCGATAACCCGGCCCGCCCCGTGCGGCTACTGGCTCTCTCCCGGATCCGCCTCGGCAACGATCTCGCTGCCGCCGTCCTCCGTCTCGGCCGCACTTTCTGCGTCCGGCTCCTCTTCCGAATCGCTGCTCGTCACCTGTCGCTCCTCGGCGCGCTGCACGATCGCTCCTGCCGCGGCCTCGCGCGCCGACGCCACGCCCGCCTCGTTCTGCTGTGACTCGAGCTCGGATCGCTCGTCGCCCTCGGGCTGAGACACGCCGCGCATGGTGAGCCCGACCTTCTTCTCGTCGTCCTCGATCCGGAGGATCCGCGCGCGCACCCAGTCGCCGACGGAGAAGTAGTCTTCGAGCTTCCCGCCTGGCACGTCGACCTCGCTGACGTGGGCGAGTCCCTCGAGTCCCTGGAAGACGTCCACGAACAACCCGAAGTCCGTGACGTTCACCACCCGGCCGACGATCTCGTCACCCACCCCGTGCTCGGACTTGAAGGACTGCCATTCGTTCGGCAGGAACTCCTTGATCGACAGCGAGACCCGCTGGCCGCCGACATCGATGTTGGTGATGCGGGCCCGCACCACGTCGCCCTTGCGTAGCACCTCGCTGGGGTGCTTGATGCGCTTGGTCCAGCTCATGTCGGAGACGTGCACCAGACCGTCGATGCCTTCGGTGATCTCGACGAAGGCGCCGAACTCGGTCAGGTTGCGCACTTCGCCCTCGACCACGGTGCCGATCGGGAAACGAGAAGACAGGTCCTCCCAGGGGTTCGCCTCGGTCTGGCGCAGCGAGAGACTGATGCGGCGCTGCTGCATGTCCAGCTCGGACACGATGGCCTGCACTTCCTCGCCGATGTCGAGGATCTTCGACGGCTGCACGTTCTTCTTGGTCCACGACATCTCGGAGACGTGGATCAGCCCCTCTACACCCTCCTCGATCTCCACGAATGCGCCGTAGTCGACCAGGCTCACGACCTTGCCGCGCACGCGCGAGCCGAGCGGGAACTTCTTGTCGACCAGGGTCCAGGGATCCTCGAAGCGCTGCTTGTAGCCGAGCGATACCCGCTCCGTCTCGGGGTCGAACTTGAGAATCAGCACTTCGACCTCGTCGCCCACGGAGAAGTGCTCGGACGGGTGATTGACGCGCCCCCAGGACATGTCCGTGACATGCAGCAGACCGTCGATGCCGCCGAGATCGACGAACGCGCCGTAGTCGGTGATGTTCTTCACCACGCCCGGCAGCAGCGTCCCCTCCTGGAGCTTCTTGAGGGTCTCGGCCTTCTTCTTCTCGTACTCCTTCTCGAGCACGGCCTTGCGCGAGAGCACGATGTTGTTGCGTCGGCGGTCGAGCGAGATCACCTTGAACTCGAGCTCTTCGCCGCGGAGCGCCTCGAGGTTCTTGACCGGCCGGATGTCGACCAGGGAGCCGGGCAGGAAGGCGCGCAAGCCGACGTCGACCGTGAGACCTCCCTTGATCCGCTCGATGACGCGACCCTTGATGATCTTGCCTTCCTTGTAGCTCCGCTCCACCTCGGCCCACACCCGCATGCGCTCTGCCTTGCTCTTCGAGAGCAGAACGTTGCCCTCTGCACCCTCGGCCTGCTCGAGCAGCACTTCGACTTGGTCGCCGATCTCGACGGCGATCTTGCCCTCGCGGTCGAGGAACTCGCGAATGGGGATCAGGCCTTCGGACTTGTAGCCGATGTCGACCAGCACGTCGTTGTCGGTGATCTCCATCACCACGCCCTGCACCAGCTCACCTTCGGTGAACTGACGCATGCTCTCGTCGTAGAGCTCGACCAGATCCTGGTAGGTCAGCCCTCCCGGTTCGATCGGCTCGCCCGTTTCGGGCGCTGCCGTGGTGCCGGGGACGGCTTCGGAACGAGTTTGGGAAGACTGGGTGGACTCCATGGACTGACCAACTCCTGGCTGCGGCAATAAACGGGAGGGCGGGCGAAAGAGGTCGTGCAGGAGCCTGCCGCCCCGGCGCTCACGTTGTGGGTAGGCTCGAGACGTGGTCGTCGGACCAGGTACTCGCAGACGTTCAGTATAGGGACGGCGCGCGCGCAGTGTCAACCGAACGAAGGTGCCGACACGCCAGCGACAGCCCCGGGATCCTCCCCTGCCGCAGAGGATTCCGGAGGACGGTCCAGGGCCGCCAGCAGCTCGGCGCGCACGGCCGGCGCGACCTCTCGCCGCAACGCCGTTCGCAGGCCCGCCCGAGCGGCGCCGCCACCGATCCTGCCGAGAGCCCAGGCGGCGTGCCCGCGCACGGTGGGGTCCTCGTCCTCCAAGGCGCCGACCAGAGGAGCCACGTAGCGCTCGTTCCCGCGGTTGCCCATGGCGACGGCCGCGTTGCGCCGCAGACCGACGGGTTTGGCGCGATGCATCGCCGTCGCTCGGAACATTCGCTGGTGGTCCGCACCGTCGAGCGCGAGTAGACCGGCCAGGTCCACAGCACGGCGCTCCCCCGCCAGCTCGAGCTCCGGATGACGATGGGCCGTGACGCCGTCCCGTCCCGGTAGGCCGTTCCACGGGCAGACCTCCTGACAAATGTCACAACCGAAAACCCAATCGCCGATCGAGGCGCGGACCTCCGATGGCAGCGGTCCACGGTGCTCGATCGTCCAGTACGAAATGCAGCGGCGACT
The DNA here is from genome assembly GCA_035524895.1 of Thermoanaerobaculia bacterium. Classification (GTDB taxonomy): domain Bacteria; phylum Acidobacteriota; class Thermoanaerobaculia; order Multivoradales; family Multivoraceae; genus DATLFI01. Next base: position 29,071 of record DATLFI010000198.1, read on the forward strand.
GTCCAGGCGGTAGGGCTCGGGGAGCGCGCCCGTCGGACACGCCTCCAGGCAGCGTGTGCAGGTGCCGCACATGTCGGCGAGCGCCTCGTCCGGCTCCAGCTCGAGGTCCAGGAAGAGCTCGCCCAAGAGGAACCACGACCCCCACCGATGCAGGAGGTTGGTGTTCTTGCCGATGCGGCCCAGACCCGCGCGCTGTGCCAGCTCGCGCTCGAGCACCGGCCCGGTGTCTACATACCAGCGACAGTTGGCACCAGGGAATGCCTCTCGCACACGCTCGGCCAGGTGGTCCAGCTGGCGACCCATGACCTGGTGGTAATCCTCACCGCGAGCGTATCGAGCCACCCACGGCCAGAGGTCGCCTTCGGGGTCGCTGGAGCCCTCGAGCGGCCAGTAGTGGAGGGCAACACACACGACGCTCCGACAACCCTCGAACAGGCGAGATGGGTCGAGGCGCAACTCCACCCGACGCTCCAACCAGGCCATCCCCGCCTGGTCGCCCCTTGCCAGCCAATCCCGGAATGGACCCCCGTGGTCGGACCAGCGGACCTCCGCGACGCCCACGCGATCGAAGCCAGCCTCGTGGGCCCAGGCGCGCAGTAGATCCGCGCGGCTGGCAGGGGACGAACCCGAGCCAGCCGCGCGAGGGATCCCGTCAGTCAACTTGGGCGCCGGACGGTACTTGGGCGCGGGAAGGCGCTACTCCGTGAGCGACAGGACCAAGTTCCTGTACTGCCAGCCGAAGCTCGGCACCTCTTCGAAGTGCCCTTCCAGGCCGAACCACAGCCAAGCACCGAAGTCGGTTCCGAATACCAGCCGATTGACGGGCGGCGCATCCGTCATCCTCGCGAGCACATTGCCGGCGGCATCAGAGAAAGTGGTTTCGATCAATCCGAGACGGGTGTCGTAGCTGTAGCGAAGGCGGTAGGTGACGCCCGACTGCAGGAGCAGGCTCGTGGCCGCGCGACGCCCCTTGGGAAGGTTGACGTTGTGGAGCGAGGTCACGATGCCCTTGCCGGGACCGCGCGCATTCACGTAGCCCCAGGTGCCGTTCGCC
>DATLFI010000199.1:0-11602 GCA_035524895.1 Thermoanaerobaculia bacterium
CCCCGGGCAGCTTGCCTGCACCGACGTCGCCGCTGCGCGGCTCTGGTAGGGGGCGGCGTGGGGCCGTCTGCGGTGTTGCGCTCGCGAAGCGTGTGACCCAGCATCGCCACCGCTCCCGCGCCAACGCCGAGCCGCCGGTAGTGCCGCTGCAGGCGAAAGACCTTCCCCGCGCACCGCATGAGCATCCGGCCCCACGGCGCTCCCAACGCAGCCCACGGGGGTTCCACCACGGGCTGCTCGCTCCTTCGAGGACCTCCGTCAACCCGGGCCCAGGCTCAGTCCCCCGTCCACCGGCACGACGGCTCCGGTGACCCAGTCGTTCTCGGGATCGCAGAGCGCCACCGCGATGCGAGCGATGTCGGCGGGCTGGCCGATGCGTCCGAGCGGCACGAACCCGCGCACCGCGTCGAGGTGCGCCCGCGCTCGCTCGGCGCCGAGCATGCGTTCGAAGATCTCTGTCTCGACCACGCCCGGGCAAACGGCGTTGACACGGATGCGATCCGCGGCGAGCTCGAGCGCGAGGCAGCGCGTGAGCATGTCGAGCCCGGCCTTCGCCGCGGAGTACACGGCGTAGTTCTTGATCGCAATCATCGTGACCGAGGAGGAGATGTTGAGCACCGAGGCGGTGCCGGCCTCCCTGTGGCGCCGCAGGTGCGGCAGCGACGCCTGGAGCACGAACATCGGCCCCTTGAGATCGACGTCGACGACCTGGTCGATCTCCTCCGGCGTGATCTGGTCGAAGGGTCCCTGGTGGCCGACTCCGGCGTTGTTGACGACGACGTGGAGCGCGCCCAGGTGGCGAGCCGCGTTGGCAACCACCTCCGCCGCGCCCGACGCTGTCGAGACATCGCCCGCTGCAGGCGCGACACCCCCGCCGTGATGCGCGCGAAGCTCCCCGACCGCCTGCTCGAGCGCGTCGACCTGCCGGCCTCCGATCGCGACGGCGCAACCGGCCCGCAGCAGCTCTTCCGCGATGCCACGCCCGATGCCGGTAGCGCCGCCGGTCACCAGCGCGCACAGGCCGCGCATTCGCTCGCTGGGCATCGCGATCTAGCTCGGCACGGCCGCGTCAGCGACCGCGCGCGAGCCCTCCCACCTTCGCCACCAGGTAGTCGCGGTTGAGCCGCGCGATCCACTCGACGCCAATGCCCTTCGGACAGACCGCCTCGCACTCGCGATGGTTCGAGCAGCTCCCGAAACCCTCGGCTTCCATCTGGTCCACCATCGCCACCACCCTGCGATAGCGCTCCGGCTGACCCTGCGGCAGCATCGCGAGGTGTCCGACCTTGGCCGCGACGAAGAGCTGCGCCGCGCCGTTGGGACACTGCGCCACACAGGCGGCACAGCCGATGCAGGTCGCAGCGTCGAACGCGAGGTCCGAGTGCTCCTTCTGGACTGGGATGCTGTTCGCATCGGGCGCGCCGCCGGTGTTGACCGACACGTAGCCGCCGGCCTGCACGATGCGGTCGAGGGCGGTGCGATCGACGATCAGGTCGCGCAACACCGGCATCGCGGCCGCGCGCCACGGCTCGACGCGGACGGTGTCGCCGTCGGCGAATTCGCGCAGGTGGAGCTGGCAGGCCGTAATGCGCGCGCGCGGGCCGTGCGCAGTGCCCTGGATCATCACGCCGCACGCGCCGCAGATGCCCTCGCGGCAGTCGTGGTCGAAGGCCACCGGGCGTCGGCCCTCGCGTTCGAGACGGATGTTGAGCTGGTCCAGGAGCTCGAGAAAGGACGACTCGGCGCTCACGTCATCGACGGCGAACGTCTCGAACCGCCCAGGGTCTGCGGGGTTCTCCTGTCGCCAGATCTCGAGGGTGATGCGCATAGGCTGCTACGTCCGCTACCGATAGCTCCGCGTGCTCGGCGTCACGTTCTCGAACAGCAGGGGCTCGCGGTGGAGCCGCCATGTGCCGGGCTCCGACATGTCCCACACCGAGACATGGGAGTAGCGCTCGTCGTCGCGCAACGCCTCGCCCTCCGCGGTCTGGTACTCCTCGCGGAAGTGACCGCCGCACGACTCTTCGCGATCGAGCGCGTCGATGCACATCAGCTCGGCCAGCTCGAGGAAGTCCGCGACTCTGCCAGCCCGCTCGAGCGACTGGTTGAGCTCTTCGCCAGTGCCCACGACCTTGAGGTCGCCCCAAAACTCGTCGCGCAGGTCGCGCACACGGGCGATCGCACTCTCGAGACCCGCACGCTTGCGTGACATGCCGCACTCGTCCCAGACCACGCGACCGAGCTCGCGGTGCAGCTCGTCGACCGTACGCCCACCCTGCACAGCCAGCAGGCGGTCGATCCGCGCGCGCACATCGGATTCCACATCGTGGAATGCTTGGCTCTCGGTGCTGGTCCCCTCGCCGAGGTGGCTCGAGAGGAAGTTCGCGATGGTGTACGGCGCAACGAAGTAGCCGTCGGCCAGACCCTGCATCAGCGCGCTGGCGCCGAGGCGGTTCGCGCCGTGGTCGGAGAAGTTCGCCTCGCCCAGCACGAACAATCCCGGCAAGTTGCTCTGGAGGTCGTAGTCCACCCAAAGCCCGCCCATGGTGTAGTGGGGTGCCGGGTAGATGCGCATCGGCGTCTCGTACGGATTCTCTCCGGTGATGCTCGCGTACATCTCGAAGAGGTTGCCGTACTTGGCCTCGATCCGCGCCCGCCCCAGGTTCCCGATGGCAACCGCGAAGTCGAGGAACACGCCGTTGCGGAGGCGACCCACGCCCCGCCCCTCGTCCACGACATGCTTGGCATTGCGCGACGCGACGTCGCGCGGCACGAGGTTCCCGAAAGCGGGGTACCTGCGCTCGAGGTAGTAGTCGCGCTCCGCCTCGGGGATCTCGGCGGCGGATCGCTCCTCGCCCACGCGCAGCGGCACCCAGATGCGGCCGTCGTTGCGCAACGACTCGCTCATCAGCGTCAGCTTCGACTGCATCTCGCCGGACTGGGGAATGCAGGTCGGGTGGATCTGGGTGAAGGACGGGTTGGCGAGAAACGCACCGCGTCGATGCGCGCGCCAGATCGAAGTGACGTTGCAGCCCTTGGCATTGGTCGAGAGGAAGTACACGTTGCTGTAGCCACCGGTCGCGATCACGACCGCGCTCCCGGCATGACGCTGTATCGCGCCACTCACCAGATCGCGCGTCAGGATGCCGACCGCTCGTCCCTCTTCGACCACCAGGTCCAGCATCTCGGTGCGCGGGTGCATTCTCACGGTGCCGGCCGCGATCTGCCTGCTGAGCGCCTGGTACGCACCCAACAGGAGCTGCTGCCCGGTCTGGCCGCGCGCGTAGAAGGTGCGTGACACCTGGGCGCCACCGAACGACCGGTTGTCGAGCAGGCCGCCGTACTCGCGGGCGAACGGCACGCCCTGAGCCACCGCCTGGTCGATGATCGCCAGCGAGATCTCCGCCAGCCGGTAGACGTTCGCCTCGCGCGAGCGGAAATCGCCGCCCTTGATCGTGTCGTAGAACAACCGGAACACGCTGTCGCCGTCGTTGCGGTAGTTCTTCGCGGCGTTGATCCCGCCCTGTGCCGCGATCGAGTGCGCGCGACGCGCCGAATCCTGGTAGCAGAAACAGTCGACCTGGTAGCCGAGCTCGCCGAGGCTCGCGGCGCACGAGGCGCCAGCCAAGCCCGAGCCGACCACCAGGATGCGGAACTTGCGGCGGTTGTTGGGCGCGACCAGCTTGAGGTCGTCGCGGTATTCGCGCCACTTGTGCTCGAGCGCTCCGGGAGGCACCCTGGCATCGAGCCCGGTCACGGCTGGATCCCCCCGGCGAGCTCGGCGCGCGGCGCCCCGACGTCCCGCGGTACCGGTTCGAGCCAGCCGGCAAGGACTCCGACTGGCACGGCGAGGAACCCCACGGTCACGACGACCGCGAACACCACCGCGAACGGTTTGCGCGCCCCTCGATACACCGGGTGGTCGAGACCGAGCGACTGGAAGACGCTCCAGAGCCCGTGGTACAGGTGCAGGCCGAGCAGCAGGTTGGCCACGATGTAAGCCGCCGCCACAGGCCACTGGCCGAGCCCCGTCACGAGGTTGGCGTAGACGTCGCCCGGCCTGAAGTCCGGGTGCACGTTGCCCCAGGTCAGGTGCATGAGGTGGTAGACGACGTAGGCGAGGATCAAGATGCCGCTCCACCGCATCGTCCGAGAGGCGTAGTCGAGCTGCACGGGCTGCAGCCGCTTGTAACCCCGCGGCCGCGCTTTCTTGTTGACCAGCGTGAGCTGGATCGCGGCCGCGACGTGCACCGCGACCGCGAGCAGGAGCGTCGCGCGGGCCACCCACAGCACGCCCCCATGAGGGACGGCCGGAGCACCGATCTCGCGCAGCCACTCGGCGTAGGCATTCAGCTTCTCTGGACCCTGAAACGCCTTCAGGTTGCCGGCCATGTGGCCGAGCACGAAGCCGAACAGCACCAAGCCGGAGACCGCCATCGCAGCCTTCTGGACGATCGCAGAGCGCCAGAGGCTCGCGGGGCGTTTCATGTCGACGGGTCTCAGAGGTAGAAGGAAAGGAGCGGCGCGCGCGAACCGGCGCGGGCCAGCCTCCGGCAGAGAGAGGCTACCAGCCCGCGACAACCTCCCGCGGCTTCGAGGCTCCCATCGACCCTCCGCAAGGGCCCTCCGAGCTTCCCCCTCAGCGCCAGAACGGCAGGTACTCGCGACGGAGCTCGTCCTCGTCGGGAGATTCTCCCTCGGTGTCACTCGCCAACTGCTTCCGGCCCACCTCGAGCACGTTCCGGCCCGCAGGCATGCTAGCCGTGGGCAGGTGCACGAGCACGCCGACCGCACCGTCCGAAGGCCGCCGATGGAAGGCGAGGACAGGAAGCTCGATTGGCACGTCGTTCAGCCGAATTCGATAGATGTCTCGGAGACACGCTGCCACCGCCGCCACCTGCTCGGGCTCGCCACGCCGCCGCCTGGCGAGGAACAAGCCTTCGCCGCGGAGCGGCTCGACGTCGGGGCAATGCTCGGCCATCCGATCTCGATCCCGGTTCGGCAGGTAGGGAATGAACAGACGGAGGTACGGGTCATCGATCACATCGCTCTGGATCGTGGCGACCCGATCGGCCCCCTCCCCGCGCAGGTTCTCGTAGTGGTCGGCACGCATGAGCATCGGGCTCGGCCGCGTCGGGTAGTAGATGTAGCTGTCGAATCCGAACAGGCCGAGACGCACCACGAAGTAGGCCAGGAACAGCGCCACCAGAGCCAAGGAAGCGAACATCGCAACGAAGCTGGCTCGTGTGGTCGAGAAGTGCGTCGAGAACACCAACAGGATCGAGTTGTAGAAGCGACCCAGGGTGGCGGCCTGTATGCCGCGGAAGGTCCCCTCGGCGAACCTCGCCAACCGGGGATGACGGCCGACCCGCGCGACGTCCTTCTTGAACCAGCGGTCGATCATGCTCGCAGTGATCAGCGGTGCCATCAGCAACACGCACACCACGTAGAAGATCCCCAGGAGCCCCTTGTCTGGCGCCATCAGACGGCCCACGGCGGCGGCCAGGATGCTGATCCCGATCAGCCACAGCATGCCGAAGAAGAGCGACAGCAGGACCAGGAACAAGACCGAGAACACCGTGCTCGCCAATCGGTCGACGCGACGTTCCAGGCTGCGCGGGTCTGGCATCAGCTCGAGGTAGACCCGCCGCTGGATCGGCCCGACGTCGAATCGATCCCACAGGATCCCGTCCGGGAAGACGATGTTGAGTCCGCACAACGCGACCCAGAAGCCGCGCAAGAAGAAGTGCACGGAGAAAGCGATCATCAGAGCGATGACCAGCAGGGTCACGACGTAGAACATCATGAACGGCAGCAGGAACAGCCGAGACGACAAATGCAGCTCGAGCGCGAGGTAGCTGCGGCTGAGCAGCTCGGGCAACCGAAACAGCGAGAACACGACGGCGCCGCTGATTAGGAGCTCGAGCTCCCACACCGGTCGGAGGTAGTGCCAAGGCGGCTGCGACCCCGGTGCCAACGGTCCTCCGTCGGGCACGCCGGGCTCGGGCTCGGTACCCGCCGGGGTGACCTGGCTCGAGACGGACGTGTCCTCGTTGCTCACGGCAACAGCACCGACGACCCGACCGTGCGACGACCGTGCAGGTCTTCGTGAGCACGCCGGGCCTCGGCGAGGGGATAGCGCTGGCGTACCTCGATGCGGACCGTGCCAGCCAAGACCACCTCGAAGAAGGCACGTGCGCACTCGAGCAGGTCGTCGCGGGTCGCGGTGTAGTCGAAGAGGGTCGGCCTCGTCAGGAAGAGCGAACCGCCTCGCGACAGCTTCTGGAGATCGAACGCTGGGACCGGACCTGAGGACTGACCGAAGCTCACCAGCAGACCGCGACGTGTCAGGCAACGCAAGGACCCCTCGAAGGTCTCCTGACCCACCGAGTCGTAGACCACCGGCACACCCACCCCGCCCGTGAGCTCCTTGACGCGCGTCACGAAGTCCTCGCGCGTGTACACGATCGGGGAGTCGCAACCGTGCTGTCTGGCAAGCTCCGCCTTGGCGTCGGTCGAGACCGTGCCGAGGACCCGCGCGCCGAGCGCACGCGCCCACTGGCAGGCGATGAGACCGACACCGCCGGCCGCGGCCTGCACCAGAATCGTCTCCCCGGGTCGAACCGGGTGGGTACGCCGCAACAGGTACTCCGCAGTCATGCCCTTGAGCAGCGAGGCGGCGGCGACCTCTGTGGAGATCCCCTCGGGAATCGGCACGAGCCGCGCCGCGTCCACCACCCGTTCCTGGCAATAGGCGCCGAGCGCGCCCACGTAGGCGACGCGATCGCCCACGGTGACCTCGTGCACGCCGTCACCGAGCTCCACCACCTCTCCCGCGGCCTCGAGCCCCAGCGTCACCGGCATCGGTGGCAGCGGGTACAGCCCGCTCCGATGGTAGGTGTCGATGTAGTTGAGTCCGATCGCCAGGTGCCGCACGCGCACCTGCCCGGGCCCCGGCTCGTCGACCTGCACCTCGTCCCACTGCAGGACCTCGGGCCCGCCGGTGCGGTGGATGCGAACTGCGTGACTTCGGCGATCCCGGGACACGGCGACCTCTCTCTCGGATCTCTCGGATCTCTCGGATCTCTCGGATCTCTCGGATCTCTCGGATCTCTCGGATCTCTCGGAGCTCGAAGGGAACGAGGAGGAGCTTACGCGTGCTGGAGGAGCGAAGGAGTCGTGGATCGCGTCAGCGATAGTCCTCGCGAACCGGGTGGAACACGTCGAGCACCCGGCAGGCGGTGATGGCACGCGCGGAGTGCGGTGTGCCACCCGGGATCACGTACACCGATCCGGGAGAGAGAAGGTGGCGCGCGCCCGAAACCACCAGCTCCAGCTCACCCTCCAGCGGGTTCACGACCTGCTCGTGCGGATGGCTGTGCTCCGGGATGGCAGAGCCCTGGTCGATGTCCCAGTAGGCGAAGGTCATCGTGTCGGTGTGCACGAAGCGACCGTGGAAGCCGGGAATCGGCTCGCGTTCTGGTGTTGCGGAAAGCTCGACGCGTGACACGTGCATCCTCCGTTCAGCAGCCGGCTGATCCCGATCGTACGGCGCGACCTTACAGGAAGTCAGAGAGCCGGAGGTCCCTACATCCACTCCCGATCTCGGATCTTCCTCGGCAGGTACTCCTCGGTGACGAACGACAGTCCCTTGTTCGACAGAGCCTCGAGCTCCCACTTTCGCCCCTCGCTGAGCATGTGCTTGATCTCCCGCTGCCAGCGCCGGTCCCGGAACCACTCGTACGCGAGGATCTCCTTGGCGCGAGCGCGGTCCTGGTCGTTGAGCTTGATGCTGACGCCTTCGGAGATGCCGTACTTGGCCGGGTCGTAGCTCGAGAGGCCGAGAAAGCGCGCGCCGGGGATCGCCATGCGCGCGGACTCGAACGCCAGGTTGATGGACCCTTGCTTGACCACCGAGTGGATGTAGTAACCCCACGGGTCGTTGTCGACGAACACGTAGAGCGGCAGCTTCATCTCCTCCACCATCCGGTAGAGCAGCCGGCGCACGCCGCGCGGCGGCTGGCCTTGCCCGGTCACCAGCATGCACTTGTGGCGCTTCCAGAACTTGTCCTCGTTCAGGCGCGCCCACACCGCTTCCTTCTCGACCAGCAGGATGAACTCTGCCGCGTGCTTCTTGAACTGGACCACGTCCGGCTCGACGATGCCGGGCACCGACCAGCCTCCGGAGCCCATGCGCGCGAGATCGATGGTGTCGCCGGCATCGACGATGGTCATGGGGCCGACCACCGAGCCGCGCTTGGCGGCGAACAGGTGCAGCTCCTCACGCAGGGCACCGAGCGTGACCTCGAGGTCCTCGATGATCGGATCGCTCTCGATCTGGTCGTCGAAGGTGTTCTCGCGTCCCTCGCCGAGCGTGTGCTTGGTCATGTAGTAGAGGTCGCGGATGCTGGTGGTCTTGCCCTCGCGGAGGACCTGCGCGCAGCCTCGCGCGACCACGAAGGTCTGCATGAACTTGCGCGCCTGGTTGAGGTTGAACAGCGTGCGCCGCTGCGTGTTCTCACCCATCTCGATGATGCCGCGCTCGTCCGAGAACGTAACGTTCGAGAGCGCCCGCGTCGGGACGTCGACGTAGGGGTCGACCCCGCGCTTGGCTTGCTTGATCGCGGCCCGGGCGAGCTCCTCGATGCGCTTCGCAGCGTTGGCGCTGCCGGCACGTGAAGTCTTCTTGGTGGTCGTCTTTTTCCTGGCTGCCATGTCCTCGCCTCAGCGCTTCGCGGCAGGCGCAATCCGCCTCAGCGCCTTGCGGCAAGGCGCATTCCGTCACCGCATGAACCTGTGCTCGTCCGCTTCGATCTCATTCGATCTCAGTCCAGCTCGAGAGTCGCCTGCGCGGGCTCTCGCTCTCCCAGCTCGGCCTCGAGCGACGGTGCTCCTCCGTTGCGCTCGACGATCAGCACACGGCCCGACCCCTCGAGCGGCTCGTCCTCCTCGTCGTCGGCGCCGCCGAGCGTGTCGGCCAGCTCGGTCTTTCGTTTGGAGATCGCGCGCAGCGCCTCGCGGAAGTCCGCCTGCTCGCCCCCGAGGATCTCCTCCACGCTCGCGACCACCTCTTCGAGGTAGAGGTTGAAGACCTCCCGGCGCTTGGCCTGCCCGCGCGCGCGATCCCGACGATTGACGTACTGCCCGAGTCGCCGGCCGCACGCCTGCACCGCGAGCTTGATCTCCTTGCGGATCTCGTCGTAGTCGGCAACCGCCTCCTTGCTCTCGGAGCTGAACGGCACCCAGACCGATGCCAGGTGCACCAACACCACCAGCGGACCGGTCGGGAGGGCTCCTCGGGACTGCTGGAGACCGTAGCCGCGCCAGGCGACCTCGTTCACCGCCTTGGTGATGCAGCAGGCGCCCGCCTGGTAGAGCAACGGCACGCGGTTGGCGAATCGCAGCACGCGCGCCAGCTCGTCCAGTGGCAGCTCCCCGCCCCAGGCCAGGCCCACCTCGACCTGGAAAGGGTTGCCGCGGTAGACCGCGGGCTTGCGGGTCTCGACGGTGTAGAACTCGGCGCGCACCCCGCGCGTCAGACCCGACAGCAGCTCCTGCATGCCGATCGGCGACAGGCAGTTGGTCGGCGGCGCGAGGATCTTGGTGTCCTCGTGGTTGATCGCCTGGTAGAGCGACTCGACCTCGGTGCGCACGATCGTCTTCGGGCGCGAGCGCGGCTTGATGCGCGCCCGCTGCAGGATCTCGCCCGCGAGGCGCGGGCTCACCCGGCTGAAGTCGTGGGTGAGGAACGAGTGGGTGGTCGGCTGCCGGCTGGCGTGCAGCATCTTCATCAGCACGCCCAGCTCGACGCCGTGGGGGTGAGGCTTGATCTCCTTCGGCGGCTCCGGGTTGTGATCGACGGTGCGCGCAAAGTGCTGCTCCTCGCCGAGCGGGTTGCGGTAGTGCACGGCGGCGTGAGGGTTGGCGACCGCGACCTGGTACAGGAACTCGTCGATCGACTGCCTGCCCTTGAGATACTGCCCCTCGAGCTCGATGCGGATCTGCGTGCCGTGGTCGAGATCCCAGTCCGACTCTGTCTTGTCGCTCGTCACCTTAGGCTGGTTGGAGGAGGTGTCGATCAGCACCTCCATGCGGTGCGTGGCCTTGCGCTTGCCGGTACGAGAGACCACCTCGACCGCCTTGCCGGTGGTGAGCTGCCCGTACATCGCCGCCGCCGAAATGCCGATACCCTGCTGGCCGCGGCTCTGCTTCATGGAGTGGAACTTGGAGCCGTAGAGCAGCTTGCCGAAGATGTTGGGGATCTGTTGCGGCACGATGCCCGGCCCGTTGTCGCGCACGGTGACGACGAAGCGCTTCTCCTGGGGCGTAGCGTCGACCCACACCCAGATCTCGGGAAGCACTCCGGCCTCCTCGCACGCGTCGAGCGAGTTGTCGACCGCCTCCTTGACCGCCGTCAGCAGCGCCTTGCGCAGCGAGTCGAAGCCCAGCAGGTGGCGGTTCTTGGCGAAGAACTCGGAGACCGAGATCTCCCGCTGTTTCTTGGAGAGCGTCTCGGCGGTGACTCGGGGGGTGCTGGCAGGCGGGGTCATGAAGCGTCGGCCTCACTCCCACGCGTAGCGCAGACCGAGCCGCGCCAGACGCGGCGCTCCGATCGATACCAGCCCGTCGCCGGTCTCGCCGGTCTCGATCGTCTCGTCGAACACGTTCTCGACCGCTGCGAGGAAATCCCAGCGGCTCGACACTCGCCAGCGAGCGAGCAGGTCGACGGCGAGATAGTCGGCGAGCCGGCGTTCGTTGAGGTCGTCCTCGAACTGCTCGCCGACCCAGCGCGCCATGCCGCCGAGCTCGAAGCGGTCGAGGTCGGCGAGCGGCCTGCCCGCGAGGCGAAGTGCCGCCTGGTGCTCCGGCACCTGCGCCACGCGCCTGCCGACCAGCTCGGGCTGCGCCGTCGCCGTGACGACCTCTGGGTCACTCAGCAGGTACGACAGCTCCAGCTCGATGCGGTGGGACGGGATGAGCTTCAGGTCCGCTTCGAGGCCGTCGACCCGGACCTGATCGAGGTTGCGGCGCTGGCGACACACGCCGCCCGCGGGCACGAAGCCACAGGGGGCGACCGCTCCCGGGCCCTGGCCCATCGTGACATTGGCGATCGCGTCGTCGAGCTCGCTCCGGAACGCGTAAGCGCTCCAGCGCACCTTGCGGGTGCCGTAGCGCACGCCGATCTCGCCGCCCTGGAGAGTTTCCGACTCGAGCGCGGCGTTCGCCTCGGTGATGTCGTTGCGCACTCGGAACGGCCGGAACAGCTCGTTGATCGTCGGCGCGCGGAACGAACGATAGAGCGATCCGGCGAGCTGGAAGCGCTCCGACACCTGCCAAGCGAGCCCCACCCGGGGGCTGAACGTTTCGGCCTCGCGGTCCGGGAACGACTCGCTACGCAGGACGCCACCGCTCGCGATCACCGTCTCGAGGCGCGAGCCCTCCCCCGAGCGCCAGGAGTCGAAGCGGCCGCCGAGGCTCAGCACGACGCGGTTACCGAGCTGCCACTGGTCCTGTAGGAACACACCGAAGAGTGACTCGTCGCCGCCGGCGCGTCGACGTCGCTGGAGAGTGCCGGCCGCGAGGAAGAAGTCCTCGTGGGTGT